>CAMCDA010000194.1 GCA_945873195.1 Asaia bogorensis | reverse complement strand
AACGGCCGTCGACCGAAGCAGGACCGCCAGTCACGCGCGCGTCCGCCAAGGGATTCGTCGCGGTAACCGAGATCGATGTGCGGGCATCCGCGGGACCAGGGGCCATTCACGATGGGCTGGAGGAGGCGAAGGGGACGTGGCTGTTTCCGGATCCGGTCATCCGGCACGAGTTCCGCACCAAGCCGGAATATCTCCACATCATCACCATCGACGGCGATTCGATGGAGCCGCTGTTATCGACAGGCGACCGCATCCTGATCGATACCAGTCAGCGGGTGCCGGTGCCACCAGGCATCTTCGTGATCTGGGACGGCATGGGGGTTGTGGCCAAGCGGGTGGAACACGTGCCACATTCAGACCCACCGAGCGTCGTCATCAAATCGGTCAACCCGGAATACCAGACCTACGAACGCGACGCCGAAGAGGTGAATATTATCGGTCGAGTGATCTGGGCGGCGAAGCGGCTGTAGGATCGTTCGACCGTCATGAACGCTCGGAGTTTGGATGCAGTGAAACCCCCATTGGTTGGTGGGATGTTGCATGGCGTCGGAGACGACAACGAGGGATGTGCTTCCCCGCAAACGGTGCCGGGGCTTCAATCCATAGATGTCTGTTTTGTTGAATTTACCGAGCGGTGTAATGTCGGCTGCGCCGGTGGAGCGCATCAGATATTAAGTGACCGCGAACATGACTGAAACATCCATCACGGTCGGCTTTATCGGACTTGGCACAATGGGCAGTCCGATGGCCCGTAATATCCTCTCCGGTGGATTCCGCCTTGTTGTCAACGACATCAACAAGGACGCCGCATCAGATCACCTGAAGCTGGGCGCGGTATGGGCGGACAGCCCAAGAGAGGTAGCGGAACAATCCGATGTCGTTCTGACATGCCTTCCTTCCGTGGAGGCGGTCGAGCAGGTCGCACTCGGGCCGAATGGCGTCTTGTCCGGGCTTCGCAAGGGGCAGGCACACTTCGAGATGTCGACGAATTCGCCGAAGGTCGTCGCGAGTTTGCATTCCGCTTTCCTCGAGAAAGGCATGCACTTTCTGGATGCACCTGTCACTGGCGGGGCAATTGGAGCCCAGAACGGCAAGCTCACGATTTTCGTGGGTGGCGACAAACCATCATTTGAACGTGGCTCATCCTGGGTTTCAGGGTGGTGAGTTGGGTTTGAAGCCATGACGGCAGGACTCGGCTGGAGTCGCAATTTTGCAATGGTTGCCGCTCTGATTGGTCGATTCGATGCCGTCAGTTTCACTCCACTGATTCGGTGTCGCTGTGGCTGTCCCGGAGTTGCTCAACCTCGCCTCTCTCATCGATGACGCGAAGTGCTACGATCTGATCCGTCAGCGTTGGCCCGATGGCGTTCGCTGTCCAAGCTGTTCGGGCCATGCAGTGACCCGTGATGGCCACGATGAGAAACAGCCTCACCGCCAACGCTACCGTTGCAAAGGCTGCGGCGGCCGCTTCGATGACCTGACCGGGACAATCCTGGCCGGCCACCATCAACCGCTCCGGGTCTGGGTCTTGTGTCTGTATTTCATGGGGCTGAACCTGTCCAATCTGCCGATCGCCCGGGAACTGGGTTTGAATGAAGACGACGTCCACGTGATGGCCACGGGCCTGCGGGAGGGCCTCGTTGCCAAGGTTCCCCCGGTAAAACTTGAGGGCGTGGTCGAGATCGACGAGGTCTACGTGGTTGCCGGGCACAAGGGCAATCCGGTCGCCACCCAAAAAAAGGCCGCAAGGGACGCCGTCGGCGCCTTAAGGGCGCGCCGGGCCGCGGCACTCTGGAAAAGGAGAAACCGCCCATCCTCGGGATGATCCAACGAGGCGGGCAGGTCGTTCTCCGTATGCTGCCCAACGTCCAGCAGAAGACGATCAAGCCGATTATCGCGGCGGCTGTCACGGAAGGTTCGCTACTTTATACGGATGAGTATGACATCTACGACCGCCTGCCGGCCTGGGGCTACCAGCACCAGAGCGTCTGCCACAGCAAGGGCGAGTACGCGCGTGACGCAGACGGTGACGGCTTCCATGAGATCCACGTCAACACCATGGAAGGGTTCTGGTCGTTGTTGCGCACCTGGTTGCGGCCCCATCGGGGGATTTCACAGGAGAAGCTCCCGATCTATCTTGGGTTCTTCCAGTTTGTTCACAACGCCCGCAAGAGAGGCAAGCAGTTGCTCGCTACGCTCGTCGGTGCACTGGTCGCGTGATCGGCAAGTCACCACCCTGAAACCCAGGATGAGCCTTTATCAATTTTACTCCCGGTTTTTTCCTGCGGGGCGCAACACGCGTCGACGTTGACAGTGGGACCACCGGTCCAGTACGACGGGGGGAATAAAAAAGACCATCGGGCTTCACACGGGTAGAACGTTCAGGGACGGACAACTTGCCGCCACTGCTTGAGATTCATGACCTGCACACCGAGTTTCGTACCGGTGCAGGCGTAATACGTGCCGTGGACGGGATCAGCTATTCCGTCGACGCAGGCGAAACCGTGGCGATCGTCGGCGAAAGCGGATCGGGCAAATCGGTGGGCGCCTTGTCCATTCTGCGGCTGATCCCCGATCCTCCCGGACGCATAACCCAGGGCAACGTCCTGTTCGCGGGACGCGACCTGACAACGCTGACCGAAGAACAGATGCGCCAGGTCCGCGGCAGCGACATCGGCATGGTGTTCCAGGAACCGATGACGTCGCTGAACCCCGTGCTGACGATCGGTCGCCAGATCACCGAAACCCTGGAGCAGCATCGCGGCGTCGATCGTGCCACCGCGCAAAAGCGGGCGGAGGAACTGTTGGGGCTGGTTGGCATCGCCGATCCGATCCGACGCCTGAAGCAATACCCGCATCAATTGTCAGGCGGCATGCGCCAACGCATCATGATCGCCATCGCGCTTGCGTGCGATCCGAAACTGATCATCGCCGATGAGCCCACGACGGCCCTCGATGTCACCATCCAGGCGCAGATCCTGGAGTTGATGAAGGACCTGACCCGCCGGCTGAACATCGCCCTGATCATCATCACGCATAATCTCGGTGTCGTGGCACGCTATGCCAATCGCGTGAACGTCATGTACGCAGGTCGGATCGTCGAGTCCGGTCCGGCGATGGCAATCTACCATACGCCGCGTCATCCCTACACGATCGCCCTGCTCCGCTCCGTCCCGCGCCTGGACCGGCCACGCCAGGCCAGGCTCGACCCGGTGGAAGGCCAACCACCCGACCTGACGCGGCTGGATGGCGGCTGCGCCTTCCGTCCGCGATGCCGTTTCGCCGTCGTCGCCTGCGCCGAATCCCGCCCGGTGCTGCAACCGACTGAAAATGCCGGACAATTTGCGGCATGTTTCCGTGCCAACGAGATTGCGGCGCTCATCAGCCCCGAACTCGCCGGAGCCGCCGCATGAGCGACCCAACACCCCTCCTGGAAGTTCGGGGCCTGCGCATGCACTTCCCCGTCCACGAAGGCCTGCTCGGCCGCAAGGTGGGCGATGTGAAAGCCGTGGACGGCATCGATTTCACCGTGCGCCGCGGCGAAACCATGGGTCTGGTGGGGGAAAGCGGCTGCGGCAAGACCACGACCGGACGCTGCGTGCTGCGGTTGGAAAAGCCCACGACCGGGCAGATCATTTTCGACGGAGTCGATATCGCCGGGCTCAGTGGCAAGAAATTGCAGGCGTTGCGCCAACGTATCCAGGTGATCTTCCAGGACCCGTACAGTTCGCTCAACCCGCGTATGACGATCGAGCAGATCATCGCCGAACCGATGTATGTGCACGGGATCGAACCGGACGCGACAAAGCGCATGGCGCGGGTGCGGGAACTGCTGTCGGTCTGCGGCCTGAACGCCGGCTTCGCCGAACGCTACCCGCATGAGATGTCCGGCGGGCAGCGCCAGCGCGTCGGCATCGCCCGGGCGCTCGCGATGAACCCCGAGTTCATTGTCTGCGACGAACCGGTCTCCGCGCTGGACGTGTCCATCCAGGCCCAGGTGGTGAACCTGCTGGAGGACCTGCGCGAGAAGTTCGGTCTGACCTATCTGTTCATCGCCCATGACCTGTCGGTGGTGCGCCATCTGTGTCAGCGGGTGGCGGTTATGTATCTCGGCCATATCGTGGAAATGGCCGACAGCGACACGTTGTTCGACAACCCGCTCCATCCCTATACGCGCGCTTTGCTCGCCGCCGTGCCGGTGCCCGATCCCGCCGTGGAGCAGCATCGGGAGTTCCGGCCGGTCAAGGGAGAGGTGCCGAGCCCGATGAACCCGCCGTCGGGGTGTGTGTTTCATCCGCGGTGTCCGATGGCGGTGGATCGATGCTCGAAGGAAGCGCCTGTGCCGCGGGAAATCGCGCCGGGCCATATGGTGACATGCAGCGAAGTGAAGATCGCCGCCTGATCGGCGACCCGTGTTGTTTTCGGTGGTGACGGTATGAAAATATTGCGTGTAGGGATTGCAGCGGCTTTCGGAGCCTGTGTGGCGTTCGGCGCTTCGGCGGCGGACACACCCAAGCCCGGCGGCATGCTGACCTACATGATCCCCGCCGATGCACCGCCAAGTCTGGATGCCCACCGCGAAACCACCTTCGCGACGGTGCATGCGACGGCTCCTTTTTACAGCGTGCTCATCAGGATCAACCCGCTCAATCCGAATTCGCCGGACGATTTCGTGTGCGATCTGTGCACCGAGATGCCCAAGCCCACGGATGGCGGCAAGACCTGGACCTTCACGATCCGTGACGGCGTGAAGTGGCACGATGGATCGGCGCTGACGGCACAGGATGTCGCCGCGTCCTGGCAACGGATCGTGCATCCGCCGAAAGGAACGCTCAGCGCGCGGGAAGCTTATTTCACGATGGTCGACTCGGTCGCGGCACCTGATGACCGCACCGTCGTGTTCAAGCTGAAATACACGACCGGCGCGTTCCTTCCGGCGCTGGCCGACCCCTTCGCCTATATCTACAAGAAGGATATCCTGGGGCGCGATCCGCATTGGTATGAGCGGAATGTGATGGGCAGCGGCCCATTCCGGTTCGTGGAGATCCAGACCGGCCAATCGGTGAAGGGGCAGCGCAACCCCGACTATTATCACAAGGGCCTGCCCTATCTGGATGGATTCGTCGCGATCTTCGCCGCCGCGCAGGCCCTGCGGATCGATGCCATCCGCGCCGATCGCGCGGCGACCGAATTCCGTGGGATGCCGCCGTCCTCTCGCGACCAGTTGGTCAAGGAACTGGGCGACAAGGTCACGGTGCAGTCCAACCCCTGGAACTGCGTGAATCTGCTGACCCCGAACCACAAGCGCAAGCCGTTCGACGACGTGCGGGTCCGGCGTGCTCTGGCGCTGGCGATCGACCAGTGGAAGGGTTCCGCCGCGCTGTCGCGGATCGCCAATGTCCGCACTGTCGGCGGCATCGTCTTCCCGGGCTCTCCGCTGGCGGCGACCCAGGACGAACTGAAAGCGATGATCGGCTTCTGGCCGGATATCGAAAAATCCCGTGCAGAGGCAAAGCGTCTGCTGAAAGAGGCCGGCGCCGAGGGACTGAAATTCGAATTGCTGAACCGTAACATCGACCAGCCCTACAAATATATCGCCACCTGGGCGATCGACGAATGGAGCAAGATCGGCTTGCAGGTCACCCAGCGTGTGCTCCCAACCGGGCCGTTCTTCGATGCTCTGCGGTCCAGCAACTTCGACGTGACCGTGGAATTCAACTGCCAGGGCCTGGTCAATCCGCTGCTGGACATTGCCAAGTTCCTGCCGCGTACCGCCTATCCGGAGAATTTCGGCAACTATGAGGACGATCGCTCGATCGCCCTGTATGAAGCTGCGGCGCGCGAGCCCGATCCGGCGAAGCAGCGCGAGAAAGTGCGCGCGTTTGAGGTGCATTCGCTGGTCACCGAGGCGCACGCAATCATGACGCCGTGGTGGGAGCGGATCCTGCCAGCCCGCTCCTACATGAAAGGCTGGAAGATCGGTCCCAGCCACTACGTGAACCAGGACCTCGCGACCGTGTGGCTTGATAAATAAAGCTTGCAACAGACACGATAACCGGAGCCGACTGGGACGCAGCGGCACGGGCGCCGAATGACACAACCCAAGTCCGAAGCTGAACGGGATGCGGGACACAGGGAGGACGACCTTATGCGACAGTTACTTCTGGCGGCATGTTTCGGCCTTGGGTTGGCCGTGGGTGTTGCGCCGCAACCGACCGAAGCGCAAACCCCCAAGCGCGGCGGAACGCTGACCTACATGATCGCCGCGGATGGTGGCCCCAGCCTGGATGGCCATCGTGAAACGACCTATGCGGTACTGCACGCCACCGCACCGTTCTACAGCGTGCTGATCAGGGTCAATCCGGACAACCCCTCCTCAACCACCGATTTCACCTGCGATCTCTGCACGGAGATGCCCAAGCCCTCCGACGATCAGTTGACGTGGACGTTCAAGATACGCAAGGGCGTGAAATTCCATGATGGGGAGCCGCTGACAGCTCAGGACGTGCTCGCAAGCTGGAAGAAGATCATCAGTCCGCCCGCCGGCGTGGCAAGTGCTCGGCGCGCCAGTTTCAACATGGTGGAATCGGTCACATCGCCCGATGATGAAACCATTGTCTTCAAGCTGAAATTCAAGACCCTCTCGTTCCTGCCGTCGCTGGCCGATCCCTGGAACTACATCTATTCCAAGAAGAAGCTTGATCAGGATATGCACTGGTACGAGAAGAATATCCTCGGATCAGGGCCATTCAAGCTCGACACGTTCACGATCGGCCAGTCCGTCAAGGGCGTGCGCAACCCTGATTTCTACCAGGCCGGACAACCCTATCTGGACGGGTTCACCGCGATCTTCGCACCCAAGCAGTCGGTCCGGGTGGAGGCGATCCGCGCTGATCGCGCGGCGATGGAGTTCCGCTCCATGCCGCCCTCGGCCGTGGAGCAGTTGACCAAGGAACTGGGCGACAAGGTTACCGTCCAGTCCAGCGACTGGAACTGCGGCAACGTGCTGACGCCAAATCACAAGGTGAAGCCCTTCGACGACGTTCGGGTTCGCAAGGCCCTGTTCCTGGCGATCGACCAGTGGAAGGGCGCGCAGGCGCTATCCAAGATCGCCATCGTCAAAACCGTGGGCAGTATCGTGTTCCCCGGCTCTCCGCTGGCCGCGACCAAGCAGGAGTTGGAGCAACTGGCCGGCTACTGGCCCGACATCGAGAAATCCCGGGCCGAAGCCCGCCGCCTGTTGAAGGAAGCCGGCCAGGAGAACCTGACCTTCGAGATGCTGAACCGCAACGTCGACCAGCCCTATCTGATCGTCGGCACCTGGATCCTGGATGAGTGGCGCAAGGTCGGCATCAAGGCGACACAGAAAGTGGTGCCCACCGGTCCGTGGCTCGACTCCATGCGCAGCGGCAACTTCACCGTGGCGCTGGAAGCGAACTGCCAGAACATCGTCAATCCAATCGCCGATGTCAGCCGCTGGATGCCCTATGACGTCAACCAGGAAAATTTCGGCGGCTTCCTCGATCCGACGATGATCGAAATCTACAGGAAGATGGTGCCGGAGACCGACATGGCGAAGGCTCGCGTGCTGATGCGCCAGTTGGAGAAGCGGATCAACGACGAAGCGCATCAGCTTATGGTCACGTTCTGGTATCGCCAGGTGCCGATGCGGTCCTACGTCAAGGGCTGGAAGATCTCGCCCAGCCACTACCTGAACCAGGATCTGGCCAATATCTGGCTGGACCAGTAACGCCGACGCAGGGCGGAGCGCATGTATCTCTACATCATCAAGCGGGTCTTGCTGGTCATCCCGACCTTGATCGGGGCCGCGGCGCTCGTGTTCCTGCTGATGCGGCTAATCCCGGGCGATGTCTGCGTCATCCGCCTTGGGTCGAGCGGTGGCACGTTCGACCCCAAGGCGGTGGAGCTGTGCCATCAGGAACTCGGCATGAACCGGCCGATCTGGGTGCAGTTCTTCGACTTCATGTGGGGCATCGTCCGCTTCGACTTCGGCACGTCCATGTGGTCCGGCAAGCCGGTCACCACGGAAATCTGGGCGCGCCTGCCGGTCTCCCTCGAAATCGCCGTGCTAGGCTCCGTCCTCGCCACCGTGATCGCCATTCCCCTAGGCACCCTGTCGGCGTTGCGGCAGAACAGTTGGCTCGATCTGTTCGTCCGCGTCTTCGCCATCGGCGGCATCGCCACGCCGTCGTTCTGGCTGGGCATCATATCCCTGCTGATCGTGCTGGACCTGACCAGCTTCTTCCTGGGTTCGCCCTGGATGCCGCCGATCGACTACGTGCCGTTCTTCGAAGACCCGATCCGCAACCTCAGCATGGTGTTTCTGCCAGCGATCACCATCGGGTATCGCTATTCGGCCATCACCATGCGCATGACGCGCTCCACGATGCTGGAAGTGATGCGAGAGGACTACATCCGCACCGCCCGGGCCAAAGGTCTGATCCACAAGCTGATTATCAACCGCCACGCGCTGAAGAATGCGATGCTGCCGGTGGTGACCCTGATCGGCATCGAGTTCGCCTTCCTGATCGGCGGGCTGGTGGTCACCGAGCAGGTGTTCAACCTGAACGGCGTCGGGCGACTGTTCGTGCAGGCCGTGCAGAACCAGGACTACACGCTGACCCAGGCGCTGGTGATGATGACCGTCGTGGTCTTCGTCTTCTGCAATCTCGTGGTCGATCTGCTCTATGCGTGGCTCGACCCACGTATCCGCTACAGTTGAGCCGGGGGTAACGCGATGTCGACAACCGTACCGACGATGGGTCTGCCGGCCGTTGTCGATGACTCGCTGGCGCTGCGACCCACTGTCTGGATGCGGGTCATACGCTTTGTCACGCGGGAACCGCTGGGCACGTTCGGCCTGGCCCTTGTCATCATCATGGCGATCACCGGCGCATTCGCGGAACTGATCGCGCCTTACAACCCGACCGCGAACGATTTCGAGGCGATGACGGAAGCGCCGAGTTGGGCGCATCTGCTGGGGACCGATCAGTTCGGGCGGGATTTGCTGTCCCGCCTGATCTACGGCGCCCGGACAGCGATGATCGTGGGACTGAGTTCCGCCCTGGTCGGTGGCGTCATCGGCCTCGTGCTCGGCGTCGGCAGCGCCTATTTCGGCGGCGTGACCGATCTGGTTCTGCAGCGCATCTTCGACATCGTGATGGCCTTCCCGCTGATCATCCTGGCGCTGGCCGTGGTTTCCATCTTCGGCACCGGCGTGCAGAACGTGATCATCGCCATCACCATCCCGCTGATCCCGCGCTGTGCCCGCGTTGTCCGCTCCTCGGCCCTGGCGATCCGGGAGATCCCCTATGTGGATGCCGCGCGCGCCTGCGGCTTCAGCCACTGGCGGATCATCCTGCGCCACATGGTACCGAACGTGATGGCGCCGTTCCTGATCATGATCACCGCCTCCGTGGGCCAGGCGGTGCTGGCCGAGGCCTCCCTGTCCTATCTTGGGCTCGGCGTGCAGGAGCCGGTGCCGGCCTGGGGCCTGATGCTGCAAGGCGGGGCCGAGGAATATGCCTCCACCGCGCCCTGGATCGCGATCTTTCCCGGTCTGGCGATCATGCTGTCGGTGCTGGGCGTCAATCTGTTCGGCGACGCGCTGCGGGACACGCTGGACCCGAAGATGCGGAACCGCTGACCGAACCAGACCGGCGGCCGCTGCCGCACGTCCCCGCCGCTCGGAGGGATGACCGGAAGTCCCTGGGACGACCAAGAGGCCAGTCGTCTTTCCCTTTGCATTCATGATGCTTGCCTGGGTGGTCGCGTATCGTCAATCCTCGAAACACGGGAGCAGAACGCTCGCCTGCA
>CAMCDA010000193.1 GCA_945873195.1 Asaia bogorensis | reverse complement strand
GATTGGCCTCGCCCTGCTTGATCGCCTCGTCCCCGAACTGCGCCCGGACCGCGGCGACGGTTGGGTCCAGCACGCGATCGTGATTGACCAGAGGCGGCACGCCCCGCCGATACGACACGTCGCAGGTCACGCGCATCGACCCCAGCATCCCCTCGGCCAGGCGCTTGATCGCGGCCTCGGCCGTGTCGCGGGCGCGGGCATGCAGCGTGCGGACGGTGCCCTTGATCAGGCAGGAGTCGGGGATGATGTTGTAGGTCGTGCCGCCTTGGATCGCCCCCACGGTCACGACGGCCGGGTGCATCGCGTTCACCTCCCGCGTCACCACCGTCTGCAACTGCGTCACCAGATAGGCCGCGGCCACCAGCGGATCGATGGTCGTATGCGGATAGGCGGCGTGACCGGATTTGCCCCGCACCACGATGTCGAACCGGTCGGAGGCCGCCAGCGTCGGCCCCCGCACGAAGCCGAACGTGCCCGCCGGCATCTCCGGATGGTTATGAAACCCCAGCGCCATATCCACCTTGGGGCCATCCATCACCCCGTCATCGATCATCGCCTGCATGCCGCCGAGCCCTTCCTCGGCCGGCTGGAACACGAGTTTCACGGTCCCGGCCAGTTGCGGCGCCATCTCCTTCAGCACCGCAGCCACGCCGAGCAGCGTGGTCGTGTGGATGTCGTGCCCGCAGGCGTGCATCTTCCCCTCAACCGTGGAGGCAAAGGGCAGCCCGGTCTTCTCCAGGATCGGCAGCGCGTCCATGTCGGCGCGGATAGCCAGCACGGGGCCAGGTCGCCCGCCCTCGATGATCCCGACAACGCCGGTCCGCCCGATCCCGGTCTGGTGGGGAATGCCCAGGCGCGTAAGTTCCCCGGCCACGACCCCGGCGGTACGAATCTCCTCAAACCCCAGTTCGGGATGGGCATGGATGTCGCGGCGGATTTCGATCAGGCCGGCTTCGATCCGGTCGGTGATGGCACGAATGGTGGTGGCCGGATCGTTCGGCATGGTCTGGCGCATGGAAGGTACCTTGGACGATATCCTTCCCATGCTGGCGTGATTCCACGCCGCGGCAAGAGGCAATCGTCGCGGATATCAGACCTGCTCGACCTGCTCCACGCCCGGCAGCACCTTCAGCGCCTGCGCCAACCGAGGGGTCACGTTATAGCCGCCGGACAGCGCGATCTCGACGCTCTGCGCGGAGTCGATCCGCGGCACCAGGATCACCCGCCCCTTGCCGCCGGCCTCCCGGCTCAGCAGGTCGCGGATGTGCCCGACGGCCGAGGTCTCCCGCAGCCAGATCCGCATCGATGACGCGGCCTGCGCGGCGGCCTGGTCCAGCGGTTCCACCGCAAGGGCGGTGATCCGGACCGCCTCCCCCTCGGACTTGAGTTCGGCGGTGAACAGCACGTTCGACCCGGCGACCAGGATTTCGCGGGACTTGGACAAAACCTCCGAGAAGCAGGTCACCTCCACCGACCCGGTGGCATCCGACACGCGCACCCAGGCCATGCGGCTGCCGGTGCGGGTGATGCGCTCCTTCGACGAAACAACAGTGCCCGCGAACTTCACGCGGGTAACGCCCGCCTGCGCCCGTGCCTCCATCTGCGTCGCCGCCGTCACCCCCATCCGCCGCAGCGCGACGGCATAGGCGTCCAGCGGATGGGCGGTCAGGTGAAAGCCCACCGCCTCCGCCTCGAACGACAGCCGATCGAGCGGCGCCCAATCGGTGATCTCTGGCAAGGGCAACTCCTCCGGCCGGTTCGATCCCGCGCCGAACAGGCCGATCTGCCCGCTCTCCTTCTCCGCCACCCGCACCTGCGCCCGCCGCAGGATTGTTTCGCCGGCCGAGAACACCCGCGCGCGGTTGTCCTCCATCCGGTCGAAGGCGCCGGCGCGGATCAGGTTCTCCAACTGCATCTTGTTGAGTTGCGACGGATCGATCCGGGCGGCGAAGTCGGCGATGTCCTCGAACCGCGAATGGCCGCGGGTCGCCACCAGCGTCTCCATCGCCGCGAAGCCCACCTTCTTGACCGCGGCCAAGGCGTAGCGGATGGCGAGCTTGCCGTCCGGCGTCCGCTCCACCGAGAAATCGGCGCCCGAGGCATTGATGTCGGGCGGCAGGATGCGGATGCCGGATCGTTCCGCCTCCTGCTTCAGCGACGCCAGGCGATCGGTGTTGTTGATCGCCAGGCTCATGCAGGACGCGATGAACACTTCCGGGTGGTTGGCCTTCAGCCAGGCGGTCTGGTAGGCGACCAGGGCATAGGCGGCGGCGTGGGATTTGTTGAAGCCGTAATCGGCGAATTTGGCCATGAGGTCGAACACCTCCTTGGCCTTGGCCGGATCGATGCCGCGCTCGATCGCGCCCTTGGTGAAGATGTCGCGCTGGGCTTCCATTTCGGCCGCGATCTTCTTGCCCATGGCGCGCCGCAGCAGGTCGGCCCCGCCGAGGCTGTAGCCCGCCATCTTCTGGGCGATCTGCATGACCTGTTCCTGGTAGACCATGATCCCGTAGGTCTCGGCCAGGATGTCGTGGATTTCGGCGTGCGGGGCTTCCCATTTCTCCCCGTGCTTGCGCCGGCAGTAATCGGGGATATTGGCCATCGGGCCGGGGCGGTACAAGGCGACGGCGGCGATCAGGTCCTCGAACCGGTCGGGGCGCATCTGGCGCAGCGTGTCGCGCATGCCCTGGCCTTCCATCTGGAACACCCCGCCGGCATCGCCCTTAGCCAGCATCTCATAAGTCTTGGTGTCGTCCAGCGGCAGATGGTCGAGGTCGACCGTGATCTTCAGCCCCTTCAGGAAGTTCTCCGCCCGCCGCAGGATGGTCAGCGTCGTCAGGCCGAGGAAGTCGAACTTCACCAACCCCGCCGCCTCGACGTGCTTCATCGAGTATTGCGTGACCAGGAAGTCCGATTTCGGATCGCGGTACAGCGGCACAAGCTCGACCAGCGGGCGGTCGCCGATGACGACGCCAGCGGCATGGGTGGAGGCGTGGCGGTACAGCCCCTCGATCCGCAGCGCCACTTCCAGCAGGCGGGCGACGCTCTCGTCCTCGTCCCGCAGCGCCTGCAAGCGCGGCTCCCCATCCACCGCCTGTTGCAGCGTCACCGGCTTGGCCGGGTTGTTGGGGATCAGTTCGGCGACCTTGTTCACCTGGCCATAGGGCAAGCCGAGGACACGGCCGACGTCGCGGACGGCGGCGCGGGCCTGGAGCTTGCCGAAGGTGATGATCTGGGCGACGCGGTCCGAGCCATACTCCTTGCGGACATAGTCGATGACCCGGTCGCGGCCTTCCTGGCAGAAGTCGATGTCGAAGTCGGGCATCGACACGCGCTCGGGGTTCAGGAACCGCTCGAACAGCAGGTTGAAGCGCAGGGGATCGAGGTCGGTGATCGTCAGCGCCCAGGCGGCGACCGAGCCCGCGCCCGACCCGCGGCCTGGCCCCACCGGAATGCCCTGCGCCTTGGACCACTGGATGAAGTCCGCGACGATCAGGAAGTAGCCGGAGAACCCCATGCTGGCGATGACGTCGAGTTCGTAGTTCAGCCGTTCACGATAGGTCGTCCGCGTCGCCTCATCGGCGCCGGCGGTGTCCATGCGGCGTTCCAGGCCCTCGATGGCCATGGCGCGGACGGTCTGTTCCTCGGTCTGGCCGGGGCGGACCTTGGGGCAGACGGGCAGCAGCGGCTTGCGGGTTTCCGCCATGATCGCGCAGGACCGTGCGATGGCGAGCGTGTTGTCGCAGGCATCCGGCAAATCGGCGAACAGAGCGCGCATGACCGGGGCGGGCTTGAACCAGTGCTCCCCGGTGACGCGGCGGCGTTCCTGCTCGGACAGCAGCCGGCCTTCCGCGATGCACAGCAGGGCGTCGTGCGGCTGGTGCATGTCGGGGGTGGCGAACTGGCAGTCGTTGGTGGCGACCAGCGGCAGGCCGAAGGCGTCGGCCAGCGCGATCATCCCCGGCTCGATCGCGCGTTGCAGGCCCAGGCCGTGGCGGTGGAGTTCCATCATCGCGCGGTCGGGGAAGGCTTCGCGCATGGCGGCGAGCAGGCGTTCGGCTTCGGGCTTCTGGCCCTCGGCCAACAGGCGGCCGATCGGGCCAAAGGTGCCGCCGGTCAGCAGGATCAGCCCCTCGGCATGGGCGGCGATGCGGGCGAAGGGGACCTGGTGCGGCAGGCTGGGGTCGGTTTCGAGGAACCCCATCGAGGACAGGCGTTGCAGGTTCGCGAGGCCCGCGGCGTTCCGCGCCAGCAGCACGACCGGGTCGGGGTTGAGGCGGGGGTTGTCGAGGCGGGCCACGCCGATCTGGCAGCCAACGATGGGCTGGATGCCCTTGCCGGCGCAATATTGGGAGAACTCCAGCGCCCCGAACATATTGCCCGTGTCGGTGATGGCGACCGCGGGCATCCGCTGCTCCTTCGCCAGGGCCGCGATCTTGTCGGGGCGGATCGCGCCCTCCGACAGGGAGTAGGCGGAGTGGACGCGGAGGTGGACGAAATCAGCGTGGGGCATAGGGGGTGTTTAGCGGGCGGGGGGGAGTCGGGGGAAGGAATCAAATTGCCCGCAATTGCACCTGGTGCTATGGTTTTGCATGGCGGCATCGGCACGGGGCAGCATCAGGGTCTTCAAATCCGCCTGGTTTTCCCGGGCGGCGCAGAAGGCCCGGATCATCGACCGGGACCTGTGGGAGGCGATCCAGCAGGTGATGCTGGGGCACCGATGACCTCGGCGGCTGGGTGTTCAGGAAGCGCCTGAACCGGAACATGCACCGTGGGATCATCCTGGCGCGGGGGCGGCGCTTCTGGGTCTATGAATACGTGTTCGCGAAGAAGGACCGCGACAACATCGATGACGATGAACTCGCGGCGTTCAGGCGGTTGGCCAAGGTCTATGAGACGTTGACGGACGGGCAGGTCGCGCAATTGCTCGACAACGGGGATTTTGAGGAGATTGGCGATGGCGGCGAAGCGCGGGTTCAAGAGTGACGCGTTCGAGGCGGTGCACGCCTCGGCATCTGCGTTGCTGCGGGTGGGCGCGATCGACAAGACCACGATGCGGACCTTCGATGAGTCCTGCCTGTCGGTGCCAGGCCCGTTGGAACCGCGAGAGATCAAGCAACTGCGGGAACGCCTCCATGTCAGCCAGAAGGTCTTCGCGCGTTATTTGAACACCAGCGAGAGTTCGGTGGAGAAGTGGGAGACCGGGGCGAAACAGCCGAGCGGCATGGCGTTGAAGTTGCTGAGTGTGGTCCGGAAGCATGGGTTGTCGGTGTTGGGGTAGGGCTTGTTCGCGGCGGTATGACCAACGCCTGCGGGAGGCCGCGATCGAGCGGCTCAAGACCTTCAGCGAGGGGCGGCGCCTGGACGGGGACTGGCGTGAAATGCGCGATGCCGGGCGGCGCTATTGACCCGCCTAATGGTCCTTGATGCCTCGGTCGCGCTGACCTGGTGCTTTGAGGACAAGGCGACCGAGGCGAGTGTCCGCCTATTGGATGAGATGAAGCGGTGCGCCATCGTGGTGCCCGCGCTGTGGCATGTCGAACTCGCCAATACCCTTGTCCAGGGCGCCAAGCGGGGGCGCATCAACGACGCCGCCATCGCCGAGTTCGATCAACTGGTCCGTGATCTCCGGATCGAGACCGACCAAGTGCTCAGCCAGTCGGGCCTTGGCCCGCTGGTCAGCCTGGCGCGCCGCCATGGTCTGTCCGCCTACGACGCGACGTATCTGGAACTGGCGATGCGACTGTACGCGACGCTGGCCACGCACGACGCCGCGTTGCGGCGGGCGGCCGAGACGGCCGGCATCGCGGTGATCGCCACCTGATTGCCTACTCCGCCGCGACCGGCGCCATCGCCTTGCGCGGCGTCACCCGCAGCACCAGCAGGGACGCGGCGAGGCAGGTGATCCCGCTGATCACGAAGGCCAGGAAGTAGCTGCCCGACGTGTCCCGCATCACGCCCGCGCCCACCGCGGCCAGCGCGCCGCCGACCTGATGCGCGGCGAAGATCCAGGACAGGATCACCGGCGTGTCACGCCGTCCGAACACCTCATTCGTCAGGGCGAAGGTCGCCGGCCCCGTTGCCACCCAGTCCAGGCCATAGAACACCGCGAAGATGCCCAGGCTGATCGGGTCGAAGCTGGTGAAGGGGATGATCACCAGCGACAGCCCGCGCAGCCCGTAGTACCAGAACAGCAGCACGCGCGGGTTGTAGCGGTCGCACAGCCAGCCCGATGCCGCCGATCCGATCAGGCTGAACACGCCGATCACGGCCAGGATCCAGGCGCCATTGACCTCGGATATCCCGAAATCCGCGCAATAGGCGATCATATGCGTGTTGATCAGCCCGTTGGTCGAGAACCCGCAGATGGCAAACGTGATGCACAGCAGCCAGAAATCCATCGACCGCGAGGCCCGCGCCAGGGAGCCGAAGGCGACCGTGATGGGGTTGCCGCCGGCGGCGCCCTCGGGCGCGCGGATTTCCGTCGCGCCATAGGCCGGCAGGCCGATCTGCGCCGGGGATTCCGGCAGCATGATCCACACGATCGGCAAGACGGCGGCGATCGCCAGCGTCACGCCCACCGATACGCCCTGCCAGCCATACCGTTCCGCCATCATCGCCAGCAGCGGCAGGAAGATCAGCTGCCCCGCGGCGTTGGCGGATGTCAGCAGCCCCATCGCGAGGCCCGTCCTTTGCGCGAACCACCGGTTGGCAACCGCGCCCGCGATGCCGACCGCGCCGGCGCCCGAGCCGATGCCAACCAGCAGCCCCCAGGTCAGGAACAACTGCCAGGGCGAGGTCATGAACAGCGAAAGCCCCGTGCCCAGCATCAGGATCGCAAGACAGCCCAGCATCGTCCGCTTCAGGCCGATGATCTGCATCAGGCCTGTCAGGAACGGCCCCAGCACGCCGAGCAGGATGATATTGAGGGAAATCGCGCCAGCGATGGTGGCCTTGTCCCAGCCGAAGGCGCGTTCCAGGGGCACGATCATCACGCCAGGGGCGGCGCGCACGCCCACGCCCGCCAGCATGCCCACGAAGACCACGACCAGGACGACCCAGGCATAGTGCAACCGGCCGGAGAACAGACCGGCGATTCGGGTCGTTATCATGCTTGGTCCTTCTCCGCTCAGTGTTGCTTATAGAAGGACACTTCGTGCTGCGGTGCAAAATGTGGTTGCGTGAACGGCATGGCAGCCCTTCCCGCCGGCAGGCCGGGCCGCTTCGCTCAGAGCAGCCGCTTCCACCGCAGCAGCACCAGCATGATGGCGACCGCGGCCAGGCAGGCGATTCCCGCGAAAGCCGTTCCCATGTGGGCATCGTCGCCGCTCCACAGCAGCCCGCCGGTGTTCATCCCGAAGAAGCCCGTGACGAAGGTCGCCGGCATGACAAGCGCCGTGACGATCGACACCAGATACAGCCGGCGGTTCGTCTCATCGGCCAGGCGCGACGTCAGTTCATCCTGCAACGAACGAACACGCTCCGTCAGGGCGGTGATGTCATCCAGCACGCCGTGGATCGACGATTGCGCGGCATCGATCTCCGGTGACTTGAACCATTCCGGCAGGTCTTCCTCGCTCTCCTCAAGCGCGCGCACAACCGGCATCAGCGCCCGTCGCAAGACCACGGCCTCCCGTCGCGTCTGTCCGAGGCGGCCGGCCAGTTCGTTGTTGCTGAGTTGCTCGCGTTGTTCCAGCAGCCCATCCTCGACGAGGTCGAGATCCGACCCAAGTGCCGCCAGCCGCGTACGAGCGTTGCGCGCGAAATCCGTAAGGGCGAGGCCGATGACGCCCGCCGAACCCAGCGCCGGTGTCTTGCCGCTGAGCGCGTGGTAGGCGGAGGCCAATGAGCGGGTCGCATGGCGCCGGCTGGTCACCAGCCGATCCACAGAGGCAACGAAATGCCAGTAGGTCAGGTCGTGTTCCTCGTTGCCGTTCGCGCGCCCATAGGACGGCAGAACGCCGGCGACGAGATCGCCATAAACCACGACGCGCGGTGTCTCATCGTGGCTCGCAAGCACCTGGCGGCTGGCATGCGCCCAAATGCTGTCCCCATCCGTCGTCACCATCGTCCGGGCGCGTGCATTGACCAGGTCGAGATGGTCCCACGTCCAGGCCTGGCCGTCCGGCGCGGACGGACCTTGGTGGTGCCATACCACTCCATCCGGACGGACCGCGCCGTGAAGCTCCGCAATGCCTTCTGGCAGAATTTCCTTGGACGAATGGTTTCGCAACGATGCCACTATGAGTTCTACCCGACCAGAATCCCGATCAAGGTAGCAGCCCGACCTGGAGTGGAATGTTTCAAATTTGTGAAACATCCCCCCGATCTTGCAAGCGTTCGGACGCAGGCGGGCAGGGCGGCGGTCCGCGCCGTCGCACGAAGGTTTTGGTTCGGCTGTGTTACCATTGATCTTGTCCGGCGTGTTGCGCCACCACCATCGCTCGTCCAAGGTGTCCGGATCGGCTGGTCATATTGGAAATGTCGGATAAGCATGCGCTCACCACGCGGCTTCGGACGGGGAAAGCACGGACATGCAGCTAAATGCCCATCGCGTGGACGACACGCTGACCCTTGAACTGACCGGTCGGCTGGATAGTGAGACCTCGTCGGTGCTCCAAGAGGCGCTTGGGCTGGACGGTGTCCGTCACCTCGTCCTCGATTTCGGCGCGTGCCCCTATATCTCCAGCATGGGGCTGCGGGTGCTGCTGCGGGCGCAGAAGCAACTTTCGGCCGGCGGCGGCACGATGCTGCTGACCAACGTGACGCGGGAGGTGCAGGACATCCTGGACATGACCGGCTTCTCCCGGCTCATTCCCAGCCGACGCAAGCCGCGTGAAATCTCGATCGACGGGCTGGAATTCGTCTCGGCCGGCGTATGCGGGGAATGCTTCCGGCTGGACCGCGACACGCTCGTCAAGCTCTATAACGAAGGGGTCGGGCCCGACATCGCCGAGAAGGAAAAGAAATTCGCCGAGGCGGCCTTCGTGGCAGGCATACCGACCGCCATTTCCTATGACGTTGTCACCTGCGGCACCCGGAACGGGGTCGTCTATGAAATGCTGGACGCGACGCTGTTCAGCGCGGTGATCCGGAACGACCTGGGCAATCTCGACCAGCACGCCCGGACGTTGTCTCGGATCGTCCAGACCGTCCACGCGACGCCGGCCGATCCCGCCATCTTGCCGGATATCAAGGCGAGCTTCCGGAACTATATCGGCCAGATGGACTTCTTCCTGTCGCCGGATGAGATCGCCTTTCTGCGGCACAAGCTGGAAGCCATCCCGGACGCCAATACCTGCGTCCATTTCGACCTGCACAGCAGCAACATCATGATCCAGGATGGGGAGCCCGTGATCATCGACATGGGAGACCTGTCACGCGGGCATTATCTGTTCGACGTCGGGTTGCTGTGCACGATCTACGGCGTCCCCGAACTGGATATCTGCCAGTTGGCTACCAAGATACCAACCGATGACGGTGTCCGGTTGTGGCGGCATTTTCTGCAAGACTACTTCGCGGACAAGCCGGAATCCGAATATCAGTTCTTTCTGGACAATCAATACTTCCTGGCGTCCCTGCGGCTCATCTACACGATCACATTCCTGCCCAGCCTGCGGGAGCGATGTGTCGGGTGGATCAAGGATGTGCTCCTGCCCAGGATGATGGCATAGACCGAAGGCGGGCCTCGTTCCGATCGGGCATCGCGGCGAAAACCGGCAAGGCCGAAGGCTCCCTATTCCGAGCTTCCTTCTCCCCTATACTTCAACTCCTTGAAACGCCTCGACTCAGCACCTGAAACCCCTCCAGAATGTAGTCATGTAAAATCATTCTTGAGACTCGTACACCAGGGTCAAATATGCCCTCATCCTCCCATGCACATCGA
>CAMCDA010000192.1 GCA_945873195.1 Asaia bogorensis | reverse complement strand
ACGGCAGCGGAGTATTTTCGACCATGGCGGGTGTGGCACCGTCCGATTCGGCAGGAATTGGTTTCGACACCCAAATCTCTGCGTCAAATCAGATGATTACGCTACGCCCGCCAGCGAATCCCTGGCATGCGATGAATAAGATGGGTTAGGCCGAAACCGGCGGGCGCAAGCGGGCCGCGATATGAAAGCCCAGGCTCGGGTTGGCAGTGGCGTCCCAGTCGATCCCGTTCATGCCCGGATTGCCTGACCCGCGCGGGTAGTCGAGCGTGACGAAGGGGCTTTCGACCACCTCCAGCCCATGTGCCTCGAACTGGGCGGTCCACCAGGCGCGGTCCTGGATCGTGACATGCCAGACCGCGCCGGTTTCCGCGTCGAAATCGGGGAAGGTCGCGACCGAGGCCACGAACAGCCCGCTGGGTTTCAGGTGGGTCACGATATTGGCCAGCAAACTCGCCAGCCGCTCCTCGGGGATATGTTCCAGCACTTCCCAGGCGCAGATCAGGTCGCAGCGCAGCGGGCCCCCCTGTTCCTGGAGCGTGAAGGGCTGCGTCGCGTCACAGGTGAACAGGTTGAACGGGATCAACGGCCACGAGCCGGATTGCTGCTTCACGGCATAGTCGCTGCCTTCTAGCCCGATCGCGACGTGACCGCGCTTGAGGAAATCCAGCACCAGGCCACCGCCGGCACAGCCGATATCCAGCACGCGCAGCCCTCGCCCCATCACGCGTTCGGCCGACAGCACAAAGCGGGGATGGCGGGTATTGTCGTTGGCGACGCCGCGCGGATGCTGGTGGTCGTTGCTGTACAGCGCGACCGGATTATCGGTGAACAGCGCGATGCCGGGCGGGGTGAACAGCCCGTCCGTCCGGCCGACCATGAGCACGTCATCGATGCGGCGGTTGAGTTCGTTGTGGCGGCGCTGCTGGCCCTGACCCTGGCGGTTCAGTTCCTCCAGCCAGCGATGCACGTCGTCCATGCGGCGGTGCAGGCCGTCGATCGGCTCCCGCAATTCCGCCGCTCGGAGATCCAACGCGTGTCCCTGCCGCTGGAACCCCGCGTCGAGCGCGGGTTGCAGGGCCTCCAGCGGGCTAACCGGGCTGGGTGTCGGGCGCTTGTCCATGGCCTCGATGCGTTGGCCAAGGGCCTCGACCGCGGCATGAAGGGCCTGGACTTCCCGGGCAACGCCGGTGATTCCGGTCGCGCGGAGGAAGAAATTTCTGATCCGTCTGAAAATGGGCTTGGCCTTCACGTTGCGTTGGCTGCGTCGGCGGGTGCCGCCATTGGACCTTGGCCCTACACCAAAGTTTGGCGCGGTCAATGGTACCCCCCAGTGGTACGCCCCAGTGGTACCCCCAGAGTGGTACCTCCCAGAGCTACCCCCTGGGCGGTGCACCCCTGGGCGGCTCGGTTGGCTCTGTCGCAGCCGTGCATCGCGCCATACACTGTTGAGGGTTCACGCCGCCAGCGCGCTTGGAAGACCGGGGGGAAATACGTTCGATGTCCGCACTCGACGACTGCTACAACATCTTCGACCTGCGGGAAGCCGCGCGCCGCCGCCTGCCGCGTGGCGTCTTCGAATTCGTCGACCGCGCGACCGAGGACCACCTGGTGGTGCGGGAAAACCGCCGAGCGTTCGAGGATATTAAATTGAGGTTCCGGGCGCTGGTGGATGTGTCGGGCCGGACCACGGCGACGACTCTCTTCGGCAAGCCCGCGGCCTTTCCGCTGGCCATCGCGCCCACCGGCGCGGCGGGGCTGTGCTGGTATCGGGGGGAACTTGAATTGGCCAAGGCGGCGGCCAAGGCGGGCGTGCCGCTGACGCTCTCCACGGCCTCGATGACCGCGATGGAGACGATCGCGGACCAGGCCGGCGGTCGGCTGTGGTTCCAGTTGTATGTGTGGAAGCGCCGCGACCTGTCCTACCAGATCATCGAGCGGGCGAAGAAGGCCGGGTATGAGGCGCTGATCGTCACGGTGGACTCGGCGGTGTCTCCGAATCGCGAATACAACGCGAAGAACGGGTTCGGCGTGCCGTTTAACCCGTCTGCACGGTTCCTGATGGACATCGCTCGGCACCCGTCCTGGACCCTGGGCGTGATGGGCCGCTATCTGACGACGATCGGCATGCCGCGGCATGAGAATTATCCCGACGACTTCCAGCACCACATCACCAGCGGCGGCGGGATGAAGAAGAATGACGGGATGGACCGAGATTCGCTGAACTGGGACGACCTCGCGAAGTTCCGCGACATGTGGCCCGGCATCCTGATGCTCAAGGGCGTGGCGCGGGTCGATGATGCGATCAAGGCCGTCAGCTACGGCATCGACGGGATCGTCGTGTCCAACCATGGCGGGCGGAACATGGACAGTTCCGTGGCCACGCTGGATGTCCTGGCCGAGATCGCCGACGCGGTGGGCGACAAGGTGACCGTGATCCTCGATTCCGGCGTTCGCCGCGGATCCGACATCGTCAAGGCCATGGCCCTGGGGGCCAAGGCGGTGCTGACCGGGCGGGCGACGCTGTATGGCACGGCGGTCGGCGGTCAGGCCGGGGCGGAAAAGGCGCTGGAAATGCTCCGGATCGAGATGGACAAGACCATGGCCTATACCGGTTGCAACCGGGTTGGGGAGATATCGACCGATATCTTCTTCAACCCGGAAGGCCGCAACCGGCGCTGAGGTCTATTTGGGCGGCGGGGTCCCCGATCTGAAGCCCTCGATCGTCCAGACCAGGGGTGATGCATCCACCGTGATCCAGCCGAGGCGCGGCCGGTTCAGGTCGACGATCAGGATGATCGCGCCTGTCCACATGAACAGCAGCAGCGCCGTCAGCATGGGCTGGCGGCTTCCAGCGACACCGAACTGGAATTTCATCGCCCCGATCGACAGCATGGACCCTGCCAGGACGGTCCACATCAGATAGACCGGCACGCGGTTGGCGAAGGCGAAGCGCTGCGACAATGACAGGTCGATCAGCTCATTCAGCGCGGTCGCCATCGATACGACGACCGGGTCGGCGCGTTTCGCCACGATTGCCGTGACATTGGCCCAAAGCTCGTTCTGTAATTCATTCGTCCTGTTGCGCAGGCCGGGGTCCTTTTCCCAATCGCTGGCCTGGATATAGTCGAGGCGAACCTTGGCGTACTCCTCCAGCAGGACGCGCATCCGCGGTCCCTCGGGTGCGGCGAAGAAGCCGGCGCGCAGCCAGGCGGTGCCGATCGCGTTCGCCTCCTGCGTCACAAGTTCACGCCGGCTCTCGAACCGTCCCTGCGCGAAGCTGATGGTCAGGCCCAGGCCGAAGGCCAGCAGGGTCACCATGGCGGCGACGAGCGCGCCCATCGTCGCCCGTTCGGCGTCCGTTGCCTGGGCGCGCGAGGCGCGATAGCGGCCGTAGCGAAAGCCGAGTTCCCCGGTGACCAAGGCCACGATGAAAATGAATAGCCACGCCAGCACCAGGCTGGTCTCGACCAGATAGTTTAAATACCAGCCCATGGTGCCCCTTTCAGGCCTGGGATGCCCTGGTTCCCCGCGTCGGGAACCAGGGGCCAGCGATCAGACGGTTGTCGAGTCGCCCAGGATCACGGTCGCCTGCGCCGACAGCACGCCGCCGTTGCCGTGCACGATCGCGGTATGGGCGTCCTTGACCTGGCGCTCACCGCATTCGCCGCGCAGCTGGCGGATTGCCTCGATCAGGATGAACAGGCCGTACATGCCGGGATGGCAGAACGACAGCCCGCCGCCGTTGGTGTTCACCGGCAGGCTGCCCTTGGGGCCGATCCGCCCGCCCTCGACAAAGCGCCCGCCTTCGCCCTTGGGGCAGAAGCCGAGGTCTTCCAGGAACAGGATCGTGTTCAGCGTGAAGGCGTCATACAGCTCCACCACGTTGATGTCGGACGCCTTCATGCCGGCCATCGCATAGGCCTGTCGGCCTGACTCGATCGCGCCCGTGTGCGTCAGGTTCGGCATCGAGGTGATGGACGCATGCGTGATCGACTGCCCGCAGCCCAGCACATAGACCGGCGGGTTCTTCATCGACCGCGCCCGTTCGGCCGTGGTCATGATGATGGCGCCGCCGCCATCGGTGACCAGGCAGATGTCGCGCACCGTGAACGGATAGCTGATCATGCGGGCGCCGAGGACGTCCTGGATGCTCAGCGGCCCCTTGCTCCAGGCCACCGGGTTCATCCGCGCCCAATCGCGCGCCGCGACCGCGACCTCGGCCAGGTGTTCCCGGGTCGTGCCGAATTCGTGCATGTGCCGGCTGGCGGCCATCGCATAGGCCGATGACGGCAGGAACGGCTTGTACGGGGTTTCGTAGGCGTTGTATTCACGGGCGCTCGCGGCCCGCCGCCCCACCGTGCGCTGGGTGCTGCCGTAGGTGATCACGGCCACGGAACAAAGCCCCGCCGCCAGCGCCGCCTGGGCGTGGGCGACATGCACCTCGAACGAGGAACCGCCGACGATGGTCGAGTCGGTATAGGCGTTGGGCAGGCCGAGATATTCCACCAGCGACATGGCGGAGGTGCGGGCCTGCGTCGTGGCGCAGAACAGGCCGTCGACGTCCTTCAGTTCCAGCCCCGCGTCTTCCAGCGCGCGGTAAATGCCCTGGGCCATCAGGTCCATCGGGTTCATCAGCGCGGCGACCGCGCCCAGATCGGATTCGGCGGCGCCGACAATGGCGGCACTGCCGCGAACGAGACCCTTCATCACGCGCCCTCCGCCGGGGTGAACACTGGGTAGGGGTCTTCATCGCCGGCCGGCTGATGGACCCGGAACTTCACGCGCATGCCGATCTTCACGTCCATCGGGGGGATGTCCTCGACCCGCGACATCAGGCGGAAGCCTTCGTCCATGTCCACCAGGCAGATGTTGTAGGGATCGCCCTTTTCCGGATGCGTGACGGTGGTGGCATGGACGGTGCCGACGCCCTTGCTGACGCGCCATTCCAGGTCCGCCTTTCCGGTGCGGGGCGCGATGACGCGCGGGTAGAACACGGCGCGTCCGAGGGAGGGGCTGAACTGATAGCCCAGTTCGCCGCGTTTCAGATGCTCAAGGTACGTGGTGAGCGGAGAGGCCGGGGCCTGCGCCATGATGGATGTTTCCTCCTGCGTGGGCGCTCAAAGCCGAGCGCCGTGATCTGGAGCGGGAGGGTAACAACCGCGGCCAATGGGGACAACCTCTTGTCCCGATCCACAGGGCTCAGATGAACACCCCCGCCATCCCCCCCGCCGGATACCGCGTCCCGGCGGCCGAACCGGTGGGAACGGCGGCACCAATCCGGGCCACATCCTCGGCCGACAGAGACACCGACAAAGCGCCCAGGTTCTCCTCCAGCCGACCCGCATTGCGCGTGCCGGGGATCGCCACGACGTCATCCCCCTGCGCGAACAGCCACGCCAGCGTCAGTTGCGCCGGGGTGCAGCCTTTTTCCTTCGCGATCGCCTCGATCTGACCCACCAGCGCGCGGTTATGCGCGAAATTCGCCTCCTGGAACCGAGGATGCGCCGACCGCCGCCCATCCACATCCGCCAGCGTCTGGATCGCCCCGGTCAGGAATCCGCGCCCCAAGGGTGAGTAGGCAACGAAACCAATTCCCAATTCCCGCGTGGTCTTCCGGGTCTCCTCCGCTTCGGACCTATATAGTAACGAATACTCCGTCTGCACCGCCGAGATCGGATGCACCGCATGCGCTCGGCGGATGCGGTCGGGCGCCGCCTCCGACAGCCCGAGGAACCGCACCTTCCCCTGCTCCACCAGGCGCTTCATCGCGCCGACCGTGTCCTCGACCGGCACGTTCGGATCAACGCGATGTTGATAGTAAAGATCGATAACATCAACGCCGAGGCGCTTCAAACTCGCCTCACACGCCGCGGCGACATGGGCAGGCGTGCCATCGACGGCGTTCTGCCCGCCCGGGTTCCGCGTCTGCCCGAACTTCGTCGCCAGCACCACCTGGTCCCGCCGTCCCTTCAGCGCTCGGCCCAGCAATTCCTCATTGTGGCCCCAACCATACATGTCGGACGAATCGAGATGCGTCACACCCAGGTCGATGGCGTGGCGAACCAAATCCTCGGACACCGCGTCCTCGGCCGGGCCGTAGACGCCGGACAGTCCCATGCAGCCCAGACCGACAACCGAAACCGACAGGCCCCCGAGTTTCCGTTGCGCGATGGTATTGGCCATGATCCTGCTCCCCTGTGTTTGCTGGATCATACGGCGGATGCGCGCCAGGGGATAGAACAGGCCGGCCCGCCCACCAGGACGCCCATTCATGGCGATAGGTGTATTCCGAGGCTGCCTGAATGGAAGCCGGCGCTGATAGGTTCCAATGGTGCCAAACGCCTGACGGGATCACATATTTCGTCAGAACAGACGGGTCTCGAAATCGAGGCCCTTGACGGTACCGATCGCCAAGACGGTGCACGGAAGGTCGTCGCGCCCACCAATACAGTTGCGGCCTCTGAATGCGACCCCCGGGCACGCAAGGCCTCGCCGTTGCTTTGACAGGTGAGGTTCCTCAAATATAACCAAGGACATTCTTATGAAGAAGTTCGTGCTCCCGCTCGCCGCCGCCTCCATGTTTCTGGCATCCGTCGGATTTGCCTCCGCGGAATCCGGCGAAATCTGGACCAAGGCGCAAGGCGCGGCGATCAACACCTATTCGACCAGCCAGCAGTACAAGTCCTATATGGACACCACGATGAAGCCGACGGTCGGCATGCAGTTGCCGCAGACCGTCACCGTATATCCGCTGCCCGCGACGGTCACGGTGAAGACCCCCGACATGTACAGCTACGGCATGATCAATGACCAGCCGGTCATCATCGAGCGCACCACCCGCAAGGTCGTTCACGTCTGGTAAGGGTTTCGATGTAAATCGGGCGGCACCGACGAAGACCTCGGTGCCGCCACCCCCTGCCGGATAACGGCTCACGCCACGGTTCCCAGGACCCATAGCGCCAGGACGCGTCGCCCCAAACCTTGCCCCATTCCCCCCGCCGGCGCATGACCAAAAGCCATGAACGCCCCGCTTCTGCCCCGGCTGCTCATTCCCCGCCTGCCGTTCTACTACGGCTGGGTCATCCTGGGCTGCGTCTGCTTTGCCGGCCTGTCCCGCCAGGGCGGCGCCGTCGCCACGCTGTCGGTCTTCGTCGCCCCCATGACGCAGGAGTTCGGATGGTCCCGCACCGCCATCTCGGGCGCCGTGTCGCTGGGCGGCGTGCTGGCCGCGATCCTCGCCCCCTGGATCGGCCGGCTACTGGACAAGGAAGGGGCGCGCCGAGTCCTCTGCTTTGCCATCCTCACCACCGGCACCGCCGTCCTCGGCCTGTCCCAGGTCTCCTCCCTCTGGATGTTCTACCTCCTGTTCGTCATCGCTCGGCTCAACTTCGCGGTGCCGTTCGATCTCGGGATCTACGGCGCGGTCAGCAACTGGTTCGTCGCCCGCCGCCCCTTCGCCATGAGCATCGCGACCACCGCCATGATCATGGGCCTGGTGATCCTGCCGCTGGTCGGCCAGTTCGCCACCAACCAGAGCGGTGACTGGCGCGACGGCTGGATGGCGATCGGCGTCACGGTCCTGGTCGTGGGCTTCATCCCGTCCATCCTGTTCCTGGTCCGCAAGCCCGAGGACGTGGGCCTGGTTCCCGACCGCATGACTGCCTCCGCCACCACAATCGAGGAACCCGCCTTCACCCGCGCCCAGGCGCTGCGCACCCCCGCGTTCTGGCTGCTGTCACTGTTCACCCTGCTGGCCTATCCGGTGCAGGCCGGCGTCAGCCTGCACCAGGCGCCATTCCTGATCGAACGCGGGCTGACGCCGACCCTCGCCGCGGGGATCGTCAGCTTCTTCTCGATCGCCTCGGGTGTGGCGAGCATGGGGTTCGGGATGGTCCCCGCCCGCGTCGCGATGCGCTTCCGCCTGGCCTTGGTGGGGCTGTTCCTGTGCGCGGGCACGGTGCTGCTGCAATGGGCGTCGGCCCCGACCAGCGCCCTGGTCGCGGGGGGCATGTTCGGGCTGGGCGTGGGCGGGTTGCTGAGCGTCCTGCCCCTGGCGTGGGCGGATTACTTCGGCCGGCGCAGCTACGGCGCGATCCGGGGCATCGCCCTGACCGTCCAGGTCGGCGCGCAGGCCACCGGGCCGCTGCTGTCGGGGCTGCTGCGGGATCTGACGGGCGGGTATGAGACTTCTTTGGTGGTCTTCGCTGTCCTGTCCTTCGCCAGCCTCCTCGCCGCCCTGTTCGCCCGTCCGCCTGTGTCAACCGGGCGCGCGGCCTGATAAACAACGGCAGCCCCCCGATTCCAGGAACCCACCATGCCCAGGCTGCGTATCGCGACGTGGAACATCAACTCGCTGAGGCTGCGGATCGGCCTGCTCGAAAAGCTGATCGAGGACGTGCGGCCGGACGTGCTGTGCCTCCAGGAAACCAAGGTGCCCGACCCGCTGTTCCCCGAGGACGGCGTCCGCGCCCTGGGCTTCGAGCACATGCTGTACCGCGGCATGAAGGGCTATAACGGGGTCGCGATCCTGTCCCGCCTGCCGCTGACGGGGTTGGAGGACGCGCCGGATTGGTGCGCCAAGGGCGATTGCCGGCACGTGGCCGGGCGTGTGGCGGTGCCCTCGGGCGATGTGGAGGTCCACAACTTCTACGTCCCGGCCGGCGGCGACGTGCCCGACCGCGTTCAGAATGTGAAATATGGCCACAAGCTGGACTTCGTGTCCGAGACACGGAACTGGTTCGCTGCCCGCACCGGTCTGACCCGGTCCGTCCTGGTGGGCGACCTGAACATCGCGCCATTGGAGCACGATGTCTGGAGCCACAAGCAATTGCTGGACGTCATCAGCCACACCCCGGCCGAGACCGAGAGCCTGAACGCCTGGCTCAATGCCGGGTTCGTGGACGCGGTGCGCCACTTCGTGCCGGCGGACCAGAAGCTCTACACGTGGTGGTCCTACCGGAACCGGGACTGGAAAGTGGCCGATCGGGGCCGGCGGCTGGACCATGTGTGGGTGACGCCCGATCTGGTCGAGAGCCTGCGCGGCCACATGATCCACCGCGACGCGCGGGATTGGGAAAAGGGCTCTGACCACGTTCCGGTTTGCGTGGAACTGGAGGTCTGAATACCTACGTCGCCAGAAGGCTCCGCACCGCGTCCTTGATGAAGGCGGTGTCGGTGGCGTTCACGACGGGGTTGCCGGCGCGGTGGCCCCAGATGCTCGGGATCGGCTTCAACTCCGCGCGCGCCAGCACCGCCAGTTCGGCGGCGTTGTCGGCGACGCGGAAATAGAGGTCCGTTTCCCCCGGCATCAGCAACACCCGCGCCTTGATCGCCCGCAGCGCCTTTTCCAGATCGCCGTCATACAGGCTGTTGGCGCCGATATCGGCGGCGTCCCAGGTCATCAACTGGGCATAGAGGTCCGCCGCCGGACGGGCGCCGAAGCGCTGTTCCCAGTCCCGGCGCAGGAAGAACTCCAAGTCTGGCGCGCCCAGGTTGCCCACCGGCCCGTCCGACAGATGCAGGCGGGCGCGGTAGAAATCCTGGCTGAGCGCCCAGCCGGCATAGATGCGGCCAAAGGCGCGCAAGGCCGCCCGAGGCTCCTGCGTGAAGCAGCCATTGCCGATATGCTCGGGCGCGGCTTCCAGGGTGGCCATCAGGCCGCGCAGGAAGACCTGATTGTGGATCGACGTGCAGGCGACTCCGCAATTCACCACGATCCGCTCCACCGCGTCGGGGAACATCGCGGCCCAGTGGTAGGTGTCAATCAGCGTTGAATAGTTTCCAGGTAACAGCGCCCAAAAGTTTCCAGTTATTCAGGCCGGTTTCGGCTGTTTTTTGCGCTGCTTGAAGCGGAAGGAGTCGTTCCCGGTTTCCAGGATGTCGCAGTGGTGAGTGATGCGGTCGAG
>CAMCDA010000191.1 GCA_945873195.1 Asaia bogorensis | reverse complement strand
GAAGGTGGGTCTGGCGGCCGGCGGCGTCAATGGATTTCGCAAAACATTATGGCACTACAAATGAATTCCCGGAGTCAAATGGCGGATTTCCACCATTTTCGGGCTGTTCGTTACGGTAAGTGGTCAAAAAGGCGTTAAAGATGGGTTAGGACAGGTTCGGGAACAGCATCGCTTCATGAAGGGGCTGTTCGCCTGGGTGGGCTTCCCCAGCACGCAGGTCCTGTATGACCGCGCGCGCCGGCAGGCGGGGCAGACAAAATGGAACTACTGGAAACTGTGGAACCTGGCGCTGGAAGGGATCACGAGCTGCACCGTCATGCCGCTAAAATGCGCGACCTATCTGGGGCTGGTGATCGGCCTCCTGGCGGCGATCTACCTGTTTCAGCTTATTCTCCGCACCCTGTTGTTCGGCAATCCGGTCGCGGGGTATCCCAGCCTGATGGCTGTCGTCCTGTTCATGGGCGGCGCGCAGTTCCTGACCCTGGGCATCATGGGGGAATATCTGGGTCGCATCTTCAACGAAACCAAGCGGCGCCCGCTGTATTTTGTCGAGCGCCATTTGCCCAGCCAGGCCCGGGAGGAAGCGGCCGAGGCGCCGGCGGATATCGCCGAACCCGCCTGCCCCGCCCGCATTCCATCATAAGCCGAACCGATCAGGTCCGGGGCTTGGGGTCCTCGGCCGGACCACCGGCCTTTTTCCAGGCACCGAACCCGCCCTCGACATGGGCGACCTTCTCCAGCCCCATGTCCTGCGCGGTCTTGGCCGCCAGGGCCGAACGCCAGCCGCCGGCGCAGAAGAAGACGAACTTCTTGTCCTCGGCGAAGGCGGGCTTGTGATAGGGGCTTTCCGGATCGATCCAGAATTCCAGCATGCCGCGCGTGCAGGCAAACGCGTTCGGCATCCGCCCCTCCCGGTCCAGTTCCCGCGGGTCGCGCAGGTCGATGAACAGCACGTCATCGCGCCCGTGCAGCGCGATCGCGTCGGCGGGCGATAGGGTCTCCACCTCGGCATTGGCCTCGGCGAGCATTTGCTTGAAGCCTTTCTTAAGCGGCATTGGATACTCCTGCGCTGGCGCTCATTGGATGGTCAGGCGAGCCCTGAGGTCTTCGATCTGGAGCCAGTTCTCGACGGTGATGACGACCTGGCCGCGTCCGTCGGGGCCGATGGTGACACGGACCCGCATGCCGATCGCATCGGTCATCTCGGTTTCAAACGCCCGCACGTCGGCGTCCTTGCCAGGCTTCACGCGCGCCGGCTTGGGCAGGGTGTCGCGCGTGATCAACTGCTCGGTCTGACGCACGGACAGGCCGCGGGCGATGATCTTCGGCATGATCGTGACTGGGTCGGGGTGCTTCAACATGGCCCGGGCATGGGCAAAGGTCAGCTTGCCCTCCCGCACATTGAGCTGCACCGGGTCGGGCAGATGGAGCAGCCGCAGCATGTTGGTGATGTGCGAGCGCGACTTGCTGATCGCGTGCCCCATCGTCTCATGCGTGAAGCCGAACTCGTCGATCAGCCGCTTGAGGCCCTCGGCCTCCTCGATCGGGTTCAGGTCCTGGCGTTGCAGGTTCTCGACCAGCGCCGCCGCCGCCGCGTCGACGTCCGACAGCACGCGCATATAGATCGGGACTTCATGCAGCCCCGCGAGGCCGGCGGCGCGCCAGCGGCGTTCCCCGGCGACAATCTGATAGCGGTCCGGCTCGGTCGGATGCGGTCGCACCAGGATGGGCTGCAGGATGCCTTGCACGCGAATCGAGGCGGCCAGATCCTCCAGCGCCTCCTCCGGCATGTCCATGCGCGGCTGGAACGGGTTGGGTTCGAGCAAATCAATCCCGACCGGGCGCACGGAGGCCGCGGGCGGCGCCTCGGCGGCGGTCATCTCTCCCATCAGGGCCGCGAGGCCCTTGCCCAGGCGGGGGTTTTTGGTGGTCGTATTCATCGTCTCATGCCCGTCGGTTGGTGGCGGCGCGTTGTTCGCGCGTCAGGAACTCTTTCGCAAGCTGGACATAGGCCTGCGCCCCGGACGATCGCAGGTCGTAGGCGAGGACGGGTTTGCCATGGCTGGGCGCCTCCGACACCCTGACATTGCGCGGGATCACGGTGGTGTAGACCCAGTCACCGAAAAAATCGCGCACGTCGCGCATGACCTGCTGCGACATGTTGTTCCGCCCGTCGAACATGGTCAGCAGGATGCCTTGCAGGTGCAGGCCCGGGTTGAACCGCGTGCGGACCGCCTCGATCGTCTGCACGAGCGAACTGATGCCTTCCAGCGCGAAGAATTCACATTGCAGCGGCACCAGCACCGCGTCCGCGGCGGTCAGGGCGTTCAGCGTCAGCAGCCCCAGGCTCGGCGGGCAGTCGATGAACACGTAGCGGAAGCTGGACGCGACGCGGGTGGTCGCCAGCGCCCGCCGCAGCTTGAACTCCCGCCGCGTGGCCGAGACCAGCTCCGGCTCCGCGCCGGCCAGGGCGATGTTGGACGGGATCACGAACAGCCGGGGAATGGCGGTCGGCGTCGGCACCGGCATCTCCGACACATCGGCGGTCAGCAGCCGATAGCTGTTCGCCTCCCGGTTCCCGCGATCGATACCCAGACCGGTCGAGGCATTGCCCTGCGGGTCGAAGTCGATGACCAGCACATCTTCCCCCAGCGCGGCCACGGCCGTCGCGAGGTTCACAGCGGTCGTCGTCTTGCCGACCCCGCCTTTCTGGTTCGCGATAGCGAAGATATGCTGCGGCTTGCTGGTCACGGTGATCCGGTTGGCGGTGCGCAAAGGGCCGAGTCGGACCCGGCCTTTGACCGCAAGGTAATCCCTGCGGCCCCCCATCGCCAGCATGGCCTATGATGGCGCGTCCTGAACGACCGGCCGGTTGCTTTCACACCGACGGGCGGGGTATTCGGAACAAATAAGGAATACAAACACCCCTGTCCACCGGCCATGAGGGTTTTATTACCATGGGACACACAGCCATGACCGCGCCGGCAAGCCCCACGATCCTGGCCGATATCGGCGCGACCAACGCCCGGTTCGCGCTGCTGACCGACGGCCAGCTTGGGGAGGTCTCGGTCCTCCCGGTGGAGGACCACGCCTCGGTCCTGAATGCGATCCGTCTGTTCCTGGCCGGTCGGACAGCCAATGGCGCCATCATCGCGGCGGCCGGCCCGGTGACCGATGGCCGCGTCACCATGACCAACGCCGCCTGGAGCATCGACGCCGCCCAGATCCGCGCCACCTTCGGCCTCCAGACCGCCCGGGTCATCAACGACTTCGAGGCCTTGGCCTGGGCGCTGCCGGCGCTGCGGCCCGAGGACCTTTGCGTGGTCGGCCCCGTTCCCACCGCGATCGGAACCAAGGGGACGATGGCGGTCATGGGACCCGGCACCGGCTTTGGCCTCGCGGCCCTGGCGCGCGGACCGGCGGGCGACCTGCCCTTGGTGACCGAGGGCGGGCACGCCACCCTCGCGGCGGCGGACCGGCGGGAGGAAGCCATCATCCGCGTGCTCCGCGACAAATGGGGCCATGCCTCGATCGAGCGAGCCTTGTCCGGCGCGGGCCTGGTGGACCTGTATCACGCGATCGGCATGGTGGACGGGTTGGTGATCCGGGAACGGACCAGCGCCGCGATCGTCGCCCACGCCCTGGCCGGCGATTGCGAGGGGAGTGTCGCGACCCTGGAGGCGTTCTGCGCCTTCCTCGGCGGGGTCGCCGGCAACGTGGCCCTGACACTCGGCGCCACGGGCGGGGTGTTCATCGCCGGCGGGATCACGCCCCGGTTCACCGACTTCCTGGCCCGATCGACCTTCCGGGAACGGTTCGAGGCGAAGGGCCGCCTGCGCGCCACCCTGGCCGCGATCCCCACCGCGGTGATCGTCCACAAGGCGCCGGCCTTCGTCGGCCTGACCCGCCTGGCCTCCACCCCGCTCTAAATTCACCCCTCCCTCTCCCGCGCCAGTTCCAGCGCCCGCCCATAGACCAGCTTGCGCGGCAGGCCGGTGGCGGCGGCGACCAGGGCCGCGGCGTCCTTCACGGTCTGGGTCGCGAGCGCGGCGCGCAGGCGGCCGTCCATGTCCTCCGGGTCGTCCTGCTCGGGGGGGCCGACGAGGACCGTGATCTCCCCGCGCGGAGCATGGGTCGCGTAATGCGCCGCCAGGGCGGACAACGACCCGCGCCGCACCTCCTCGAAATGCTTGGTCAGTTCCCGGGCGACGGCGGCGTGGCGGTCGCCGAAGGCCGCCAGCAGGTCGTCGAGCGCCTCGGCCAGCCGGTGCGGCGCCTCGTGCCAGATCAGCGTCGCCGCCAGCCCGGCCCGTTCCGCCGCCCGCAGGGTCCCGAAGGCGGCCCGTCGCGCGGCCGAACGCGGCGGCGGGAAGCCGAGAAACAGAAAGGGCTGGGGCGGCAGGCCGGACAGCACGAGCGCGGTCACCGCCGCGTTCGGCCCCGGGATCGCCGTGACCGGCAACCCCGCCTCGATCACCGCCCGCACCAGACGGTAGCCAGGGTCGGACACCAGTGGCGTGCCGGCGTCGGAGACCAGCGCCACAAGCCGCCCTTGCCGGAGCAGGGCCAGCACCGGTTCGATCCGTCCGTCCTCATTATGCTCATGCAAGGGCTGGGTCCGCGCCCGCGCGTCAACCTGGGCCAGCAGCCGGCCGGAGTGCCTGGTGTCCTCGCACAGAATCAGGTCTGCCGCGCGCAGCGCCTCGGCGGCACGGGTTGAAACATCGCCGAGGTTGCCGATTGGCGTGGAAACCAGCACAAGTCCCGTGAACCGGGCGTTTGAACTGTCCTGGCCATCTCGCGGGGGGTCTGAATATGGTGAGTCGGGCGATGGGTCGTCGGGCATTCGGGTTCCTTCTGGGCACCCTGGCCCTGGCCGGGTGTGCCGCACAGTCTGGCTCATATGGGCGTCCGGACCAATCACTGAGCCTCACCCCCCGCCCCGGCGCCGTGCAGCCCGGCCGAACCTCGGGCCGGGTGGCGATCCTGCTGCCCCTGTCCGGCCCACTGGCCAATGTCGGCCAGCCGATGCTGCAAGCCGCCCAACTCGCCTTGCCCCCCACCGGCGCGCCGGCCCTGGTCCAGAAAGACACCGGCGGGACTCCCGAGGGCGCCGCCGCCGCCGCCCGGGCCGCCATCGCCGAGGGCGCCGGCATGATCCTCGGGCCCCTGACCTCGGCCGAGACCGCCGCCGTCGCCCCGATCGCGCGGGAAGCCGGGGTGCCCGTGCTCGCCTTCACCAACGCCTCCGCCCAGGCCCAGCCTGGGGTCTGGACGCTGGGGATAAGCCCCGCCCAGCAGGTCCGGCGTATGGTTGCCGCCGCGCAGGCCCAGGGCAAGACCGAGTTCGCGGCCCTGCTGCCGGAAACCGATCTCGGCCGCTCGATGGGCGACGCCCTGGCCGAGGCCAGCGCCGCCGCCGGCCTGAACCCCCCGACCGTGCGGTATCACGGGTCCGGTTCGGGCTCGATCGCCGCCGCGGCGCGGGACCTGTCCGGCTATGGCAACCGGCGCGGGCCGATCGACGCCCAGATCAAGGCGGCCAGGGCGGAAGGAACACCCGAGGGCCGGCGCAGGGCCCAGGACCTCGCACGCAGCAATATCCCCGCCGCGCCATTCAATGCCCTGCTGCTGGCGGATGTGCGGGACAACCTCCAGATGATCGCCGCTGTCCTGCCCTATTACGACATCGACCCGCCGGGGGTGCAGATCATGGGTCCGGCCGTGTGGAGCGCCCCGTCCAGCGGGGCCAACGCCCTGCCGGGTTCCTGGTTCGCCGCGCCGGACACCGCGATGCGGGCGCCGCTGGAGGAAGCCTATAACGCCAAGTACGGTACCCCGCCGCCGCCCTTGGCCGACCTGGCCTATGACGCCGCGCTGATTGCCCGGGCGCTGGCCGGACAGGGCGGGTATTCAGTCTCGGCGCTGACCCAACCCGCCGGGTTTGCGGGCGTCGATGGCTGGCTGATCCTGATGCCGGACGGGCGGGTGCGCCGCGGCCTCGCGGTCTACCGGATCGAGCGGGGCGGACCGGCGATGGTCGAGCCGGCCCCGGCCTCGGCCGTCACGCCTGGCGCCTGATACCGGATCAGGCCGCTTCCTCCAACGTTGAGCCGGTATCAAGGGTCGTGGCCCGCCGCAGATCGCGCGGCTGGCCTTCATCGTGCGGGCGGCCACGGTGCATCGTGCAGCGGTTGTCCCAGATGACCACGTCGCCCACCCGCCAGGTGTGGCTGTGGACGAAGGTCGGCTGCGTTGCGTGGGTGTTCAGGTCGAACAGCAAAAGCCGTCCATCCGCGACCGGCCAGCCCTCCACATGGGACGCATGGGCCGACAGGTACAGCGTCTTGCGCCCCGATCCCGAATGGGTCCGCACCAGGCGCTGGGGCGAGGGCGGGTATTGCTCTCGCTCCCCGGTCGGGAACTCAGTGAAGCCGATATGGCCGCGCGACCAGAAGACGTCGTGCTGGATGACCAGCGGGTCGATGGCGGCCTTGGTCGCGTCCGGTAGGGCGTCATAGGCGGCACGCATGTCGGCGAACTCGGTTTCGCCGTTGCCGAAGGGGGAGGGCGGCGGGACGGTCACCGCATGCAGCATCCCCAGCACGACGGGCACGGGCATGTAGGAGGCATCGGTGTGCCACAGCCGGTTACCCAGGCTGTCGAGCCGGCGGCGGTCGTGCAGGTCGCGGACCTGGTGATCCTCATTCAGGTTGGAGATGTCGCCGATCTGCGGGATCGCGAGGCGGCGACGGCCGGGGCGGGCGGCGGACCGGCCGATCTCCAGCGGGCCGAACTGGGCGGCGAAATCACGCAGTTGGGCGTCGGTGAGGCGCTGGTCGTGGAAGACGAGGACGGCGTAGCGGTCGATGGCCCGCGAGATCGCGGCGATGGTGGCTGGGTCGAGCGGCTGGGCGAGGTCGATGCCGTTGGCCTCGGCCACGAAGTCGGGGCAAACCGGGGTGATCTGGAGGGTCATTCTGGTTGTTCCCGCGGGCTGGGGGTGGGGCGATCCTCACCGGGCATGGGGTCGTGGTGTTGGGAAAAATGCGATGGGCTGAGGCTCGGCGGGGCGCGCGTTTTCAGCACGGAGAGACAGGGAGGACGTCACGGAGGTCGTTGGACGGGCCGGCGGCGGATTTGGGGTAGCGCGGTCGGCCGGATTTCTCACCGGGCATGGGGTAGGACCGTGCGGAAAATGCAAACCCGCCCCTCTCCCGCAGGGGGAGAGGGGGCGCCGGCTCACCGGGCATGGGGTAGGACCGTGTGAATTTTTTGAACCAGCCGGTCTCGGGGCTAACGCGGGTGACTTTGTGTTCATATTATGTTCCACAATACCCCACCCCCGACGCCCAAGGCAACCGTGATCCGCAACGGGACGGCGGGGGGCCGCCGTCCCTGCCGCGGCGGCTTAGCGGCGCCAGTCGAAGCCCTTGCGTTCGGCGGTGCGCTCCAGGCCCTTGAACTCGGCCAGGCCATAGGCCTCGGTCGCGCGGTGCTTGCGCATCCGCTCCTTCGCCTTGCCCTGCACGAATTCGTCGACGATCACCGGTTCCTCACCCAGCTGGCGGGAGATCAGTTCCAGCTCACAGGCGCGCTCCAGCATGTACAGCCGCATCATCGCGCCATGGATCGTGTGGCCCAGGGTCAGCAGGCCGTGGTTCAGCAGGACCACGCAGCTGCCGCCGTCCTTCAGGCTGACGGCGAGGGCGTCGCATTCCTCCGGCGTCGCGGGCACGCCGTACTCGTGGTAGACGACGTCATCCAGGACATGCAGGTGGTCCTGGCTGATCGGACGCAGGCCCTGCTTCATCAGCGACACGCCGGCGCCGGCGCGGGTATGGGTGTGAAGCACGCAGTTCGCATCGGACCGCGCCTTGTAGACGCCGCTGTGGATGGTAAAGCCCGCGTTGTTGAACTTTCCGCCGGGGCTGAGGACGTTACCGTCCATGTCCATCTTCACCAGCGAGGACGCGGTGATCTCATCGAACATTTCACCGTAGTTGTTGATCAGGAAGTGGTTCGGCTCCCCGGGGATACGGGCCGACATGTGGGTGTTGATCAGGTCGGTCCAGCCGAGGTGATTGATGATGTGGTAGACGGACGCGAGATCGCAGCGGGTCTGCCATTCGGCTTGCGACATGCTGGTCGGGAGTTGCAGGGCGGCTGACATCCTGGATATCCTTTTTCGTTGGGGCCGGCACGGCGCCAGCCTCCCGGGGGGAACGCTTGCGTGTAACCCTCGTGACATCGTGCTTTAGGATGCGCCAGCGCGCAACTTTTAGGCTTCAAGCCCCAGCGCCGCGGCAAGCCGGCGGGCCATCGGCCGGGCGTCCTCGGCCGGGATATTCGTAAACCCCAGCAGCAGCCCGCGGCCGCAATCATGCGCGGCGGTCAGGCTGGACAGGGCGGTGACGGCCAGGCCCGCGGCGTTGGCATGGCGGGCGAGCACGGTGTCATCCTCGGTGTCCGGCAGGCGGGCCAGCAGATGCAGGCCGCCGCCTTCCGGCGCGATGCGGAACCGGTCGCCGATCGTTTCCGTCAATGCCCGCACGAGCGCGTCGCGGCGGGCGGCATAAAGGGCGCGCATCCGGCGCAGATGGCGGGCGAAATGACCTTGTTCCATGAAGGCCGCCACCACGCGCTGTTCCAGCAGCGGCGGTCCGCCGGTCAGCAGGCGGCTGGCGCGCAGGAACGCGCCGTTCACCTCATCCGGGACGACCAGATATCCCAGGCGCAGCCCCGGATACAGCGCCTTGCTGAAGCTGCCGGCGTAGAGCACGCGCCCCGCGCGATCGAGGCCTTTCAGCGCCGGCAGCGGTTTGCCCGTGTAATGAAATTCCCCATCGTAATCGTCTTCCAGCACCCAGGTCCCGGCCTCGGCCGCCCAGGCCAGCAGGTCGAGCCGCCGGGGTAGCGACAGGGTGACGCCGAGCGGACTTTGATGGGCGGGAGTGACGAGGGCGAGGCGGGCGCGGGGGGCGGCGGTGCGGCCCGAGGCGACGCGCATGCCATCGCGATCGACCCGGAGCGGCACAAGCCGGGCGCCGCTGGCTTCCAGCGCCTGGCGGGCCATGGGGTAGCCGGGGTCCTCGGTCCAGACGGCATCACCGGGCTTGAGAATGACCTGCCGCACCAGCGCGAGCGCGCCCTGAAACCCGGCGGTGATGATGATCTGGTCGGGCGCCGCGTGGATGCCGCGGCTGAGGCTGATATAGCTGGCGATCGCCTGGCGCAGGGCCAGCAGGCCGGCGGGATCTGGATAGGCCATGGCCTCGGCGCCGATGGTCCGAACCATGCGGGTGGTCAGGGCCGACCAGGTCTTGCGCGGGAAGACATCCAGCGCCGGCAGTCCCATGCGGAAGGGCAAGGGCGGTTCCGCCGTTTCGGTGCGGCGGGCGAAGAACATGTTCGGCTGGACCGGCTGCGGGGCGCGGGCGGTGAAATGGGTGGAGATGATGGTGCCGCCTGAGCCCCGGCGTGTGTGGATCGCGCCTTCGCCGGCCAGCACCGCGTAGGCGGCGTCGATCGTGCCGCGCGCGACCGCGAGTTGGCTGGCCAGGGCCCGGGCGGAGGGCAGCCGCGCGCCGGCCTTCAGCGTCCCGCCGGTGACCGCGTCGCGCAGCCGTTGCGCGATCTGCAGATACAGCGGGCCGGCATCGGCCGGGTCCAGTTCAATGGGCAGGTCCATGGCTCAGGCAACTTGCCTGTTTCTGGCCCTGTTGCCCAGGCCTAGCGTGGGATTTGATGCTGCCCGTGCCGCGCCCCTGGTGATTGGACTGGTCCATGCAGACGATTCTTAACCCACATTTAACAGCCACTCAAATAAACTCCGTCTTATCAGATATTTACGGTCCATCTGCAGCCCGAGTGGCACTACATCCGCGTCATCCTCGGGTCACATCGTGAATTTGCGCACCCCGCCAGGAGCGGCGTCGATGCCCAGAG
>CAMCDA010000190.1 GCA_945873195.1 Asaia bogorensis | reverse complement strand
AAGCAGTTGCCGGTCTTGCAGGCGGCACTCCGTGCGATCCAGACACAACAGGACGTCGACAGGGGCGTTGCTCCCGAAGCCGTCGCTGCGTAGGGTCTTATCGGGCGATGGCCGTCAGGGGAGTTTCAACAGAGAACGGGACAACCCCAGCGGTTCTCCTGGGCCTTGCTGTTGGTTCCGCGAATGCCACGTTGCTGGTGAGCACGTCGAACACCCAGACCAACTTCACCGGCCTCAACGCCACTACCCGTCTGGCGCAGTCCTTCATCGCCGCGTCCACCGACCTTGATAATATCTATATGTGGGTGTCGAAGGGCGCGACGTCGACAGGTAGCATCGTGATCACGCTCCGCGCCGATAATAGCGGGCAGCCTGATGCAACAGTTCTGCATTCGCTGGGTGGCCCGATCGCGGAGTCTGATCTGCCGGGATCCAAGGCGATCGTGGAACTTTTCGACATCGGAATCAACGACCTGACCGTTGGCGACCGGTATTGGATTGAGATGAACTCCGACTCGGCCGGCCCGACAGCCTCGGCGAGATGGCATTTCCGGACTGGTTTCGTCGGCTCGACCGCGTTGACGCCGATCGCTCCGACGACCACGATGCGGTCTCTTAACGGTGTGATCTCCACGACGTCAGTGTTCCAGGTCTGCGCGAGCGATGGGATTGGTGTGGAGTCAAACTGTTCGGATCAGGGTTTCGGCCAGCCTTTCCTGTCGATTGACGTGACCCCGGAAAATGCACCGGAGCCCATGACGATCGCCATCCTTGGCGCTGGCCTGGCCGGCTTGGGCGTTCTGTCCCGCCGCCGCCGCCGCCAGTCCGCCAAGGCCTGAACGCTCGATTTGGACGCATAGCCCGATGCGTCGGGAAATTTTACAGTGCATTCGGAAGCCGGTCCCAAGGGGCCGGCTTTCTTTTTGTCCCTATGACGAAGAATTCAAACCGCGGGCCATTCGCCAGAGCAGGACTCGGGAAACGTCGGCACGGCTGGATGACTGATTGGCAATCCTCGGGATGCCATGACGGCGGGATTGCCGGGCGCGCGTGGAACGCTTCCCCAACAGGAAGAAGCTCCATGCGTCGTGCCCGACTATCCGGGGTGTTTCGGTGATCTCTGTCGGAAGGCAGCGACAGGCGGCTTGGCGGCCTCCTGAGGTTCAGGAGACCGCGCCAGCCTGTCAGGCCGAGTCGTCAAGCGTGGGCGGCTGGCTTAGGCCACGACGCCCAGCGACCGCAGAATGGGAATCCGCCGTTCCAGCAGGTTCTGCAGCACGCCGCCAATGATCTCCCGCGTTTGGGCGGGATCGGTGACGACCTGCCCTTCCCGCTGAACGGACCGTCCGCTGCGCGCGAGGCCAGCGGCGACCGCGGTGGTCAAGGATGGGATGTCGGATGGCCGACCGGCCAGCAATTCGCCGATCGCCAGTGTCTCCAGCAGATCGACGTTCATCGCGGACCCCAGGGTCGGCAGCACGAGTCGCCCAAGATCACCGCCATGCCCGTTCATATGGGCAATCGCGCTGTTCAACCGGGCAGCACTTTCCCGGGATGCGGGGGCGTCGCTGCCCGGCAGCACCGGATGCGCGAAGCCCCCGGCGATCAACAGCGTCATGGCCTGCAACAATTCCAGCACGGAACGGCCAGCGAAGGGCTGCGACGCGGCTGCGGCTCGCACCGACACCGGGCCGGCTTCCAGCATGGCCAGCAGGGGGCGGTAGATCTCCGGCCGCCCGGTCAACTGGCCGAGCGGGGTGGAGATGGTCACTTGCTCCCCAGGGGCCTGGCCGGTCCAGGCGATGGTCAGGTCCTGGAGCAGTTGCTGGTGTTCTGCGGCGGACAAGGGTGCCACGCCCCGGCGATACAGATCGCGGCGGAAGCCCTGGCCGGAGCCGAAGTCGCGCAGGGTTTCCCGCAGCAGCGGCTCCTTCGCCTCGGCCATCAGGGGGATCATGCCCTGCGGGACGGAAACGGCGTCGATATTCTCCGACAGGGTCGCGCTGCCGATATAGGTGCAGCGGGCTTCCTTCATCGTGGTCGCCACGTCGGCGAACATCATCGGATGCCAGTCGCGGTTGAGATACTCGTGCGCGATGTAGCGCGGATCATGCCCCCGCATGTCGCGCAGCCGATTCTCCAGCGCCGGGTAGGTGTTGAAGAACGCGGCGCCCGCGCCCTTCATCTTCTCGATGAATTCCAGCACGCCGCTGACCGAGGCATCCGACCGCTCGGGCGTTGCCGCCGAGAGCATGTACATAAGGGCGCGGAGCGGGACCATGCCGGCCCAGCCGGTGGTGACGTTATAGCTAAGGTAGGCAAGGCCGCCCGGACGCAGGCGCTGACCGACGATATTGATCAGTTCCTGCTGGTTCTCGGGGGAGATCCAGCTCAGCACGCCGTGGGAGACGATGAAGTCGAACTCGGGCAGCGCGCCGGCCGGCCGGGCCGCGATATCCGCGAAGGACGCTTCCTCGATATGGATGTTGGTCAGGCCGGCGCGATCGGCGAGATGGCGGGCGCTTTCCACATGGGCGGGGTTGAAGTCGAACCCCCATACCTCAGCGTGTGGGCAGGTGGCGGCCACGGTGATGGCGCTGAAACCATGCGCGCAGCCCAGGTCCACATATCGGAACGGCCGGGTCAGATCAGGCGGGCGATGTCCCAGCAGCAGAGCCGCGGTGGCCAGCCAGGAGGGTGTCGTCTCCCGATAGAACTGGTTGGTGTAGACCGTATCGGTGACATACCCGAAGTCCCAGTTGGACATCGATCCTGCATCCTTGCCGTTGCATTTCCCAAACAGCCACTATCAGGCCGGGCGTTCAATTGCCATGCCGAAACGCCTCAATCTGGGCGTTCAGTTCCGCGCCGAGCAGGACGGCATAGGCTGTAGCGTAGAGCCACAACATGACACCGGCGACGGCGCCCAGGGAGCCATAGGTGGCGCCGAAACTGGTCATGTGGGCGATGTAGAAAGACAGCCCCTCGGACGCCACGAGCCAGAGCAGCGTGGCGAGAATCGCGCCTGGCACCACCGCGCGACCTGGGACGGGTCCGCGCACCGGTCCGAATCGGTACAGCAGGCCGACCGCGATCGCATATGCCAGCACCATGAGAAGCAGGCTGACCATATGAACGAAGGAGGCGGTGTCGACCGGCAGGCCCAGCAGCGCGAGGCTGGGCTGCAGCCCGACCAACAGGATCAGCGTCGTTGTGCCGCCCAGTACCGCGGCGATCGTCATGGCCAGGCCCACGATCTGGAAGTGCAGAAAGCCGCGGCCGTTCTCGGCGTCGTAGGCAACACTGACGCCGGAAAGCATCGCCTTGGTGCCGGTGGCACTGCTGAAGAGTGTGAGCAGGGAACTGACGACGAGACTCGTGCTGAGGCTGGCGCGCGGGTGGCTCAGCAGTTCGTGAACGCGGCCTTCGATCAGGTCGAAGGCGGGTTCAGGCACGAGATCGGCCAGAAGATGGAGCTGCGTTTCGATCGATTCGGGGTCCAGCACCAGGCCGATGGCGGAGATCATGGTGCTGATCGCGGGGAACAGCGACATCATGCCCCAGAAGGCGCAGCCCGCGGCGGCGAGCGCAACCCGATCGGCCAGGCTCGCCCAGACGGTTCGCCCGATCAGCTCGGCAATACCCCGCGGCGAAATCCGGCGGCGTTCCGGGTTTTTTTCCCCCTTTGTAGGCTCCGTTGGCTGGATGCCGTCCAAACTCTATCCTCCGCCGCGACACCCCGCTTGGAACTGGGGTGTCGATTTCACGGCTTACACCAAAATTCCCACTTGCGCTGGGGGCCGCGCACCCCTAATTCACCCCCCACGCAGCAACGCACGTGCCTCTGGCCCTCTGTGGTTACGCAACGACGTCAAGCGTTCTGGCAATCGTTTGGTCGCTGGTTCGTTCGACCGTTTCGTCAACTACGCCCATCGCCTGAAAAGGTGGGCGTCCAACTGAGGGGGCCGGGTGCGATGAATCCCAAAATCGCCCAGTTTCTTGCTGACCATCAGCCGGCAACGCCGTGTCTGGTGTTGGATGTTGATCGCGTGGAGGAGAACTTCCGCGCGCTTCAGCACACGCTGCCGCTCGCGCGCATCTACTATGCCGTGAAGGCCAACCCGGCCGCCCCGGTGTTGGAGCGGCTTGTCGGCCTGTCGAGCTGCTTCGACGCCGCATCCTGGGAAGAAATCCAGGCCTGTTTCGCCGCCGGCGCCAAGCCCGAGGCGATCAGCTATGGCAACACCATCAAGAAGGTGTCGGCCATCCGCGCCGCCCACAAGGCGGGCGTGACGCTGTTCGCTTTCGATTCCGCCGAGGAATTGGAGAAGCTGGCCGAACATGCGCCCGGTGCGCGCGTGTACTGCCGTGTGCTCGTCGAGAACGAGGGCGCCGATTGGCCGCTGTCGCGCAAGTTCGGCACGACCATCGAATCCGCGCGGGATCTGATGATCCGCGCCGGAGAGATGGGTATGGACCCCTATGGCCTGTCCTTCCATGTCGGCAGCCAGCAGACCACGACCCGCGCTTATGAAATCGCGATCGCCAAGGTCGGCATGCTGTTCACCGACCTGACCGAGGCCGGCGTGAAGCTGCGGATGATGAACCTGGGCGGTGGCTTCCCGACCCGGTATCGCGACGACGTGCCGGAAATCGAGCAGTTCGCCGGCGCCATCATGACCGCCATGGCTCGCTGCTTCGGCAACAATCTGCCGGAAATGCTGGTCGAGCCCGGCCGCTTCATCGTCGGTGACGCGGGCCTGGTGTCGGCCGAGGTCGTTCTGGTCAGCCAGCGCGACAAGAACAGCCCGGTTCGTTGGGTGTACCTCGATATCGGACGCTTCGGCGGCCTGGCGGAAACGGAAGGCGAGTCGATCAAGTACCGCTTCACCACGCCCCATGACGGTACGCGGATGGGTCCCGTCGCGGTGGCCGGACCGACCTGCGATGGCGCCGACATCATGTATGAGAAGGCGAACTATCGCCTGCCGCTGGCGCTCCGCTCGGGTGATCTGGTCCAGATCCTCTCCGCCGGCGCCTATGTGACGACCTACGCCAGCCAAAGTTTCAACGGGTTCGCCCCGTTGAAGGAACACTTCGTCTGAGAATGGGGGGCTTCGGCCCCCCTTTTTCGTTGTGGGACACGGAAATGTCCCCCTCGGCGACCGTTCTGCTCCGCTGGAGCGGTGAACGGATGATCGTTCCGTCCCGCTGGCATTGCGGCGCCGGGTTGCCTAAAACAATCCGATACCGTGTGGGAGAAGGAACACCATGACCCCGGTCAGCCTTGACGCGCTCGCGGCGCAAATCCCCGACGGCGCGCTGCTTGCGATCCCCCCCGACAACTCCCTGACCCCGAACGCGCTTGCCCGCGCCATTGTCCGGGCCGGCAAGCGGAATTTGCGTCTGGTCGGCGTGCCCGTGTCAGGTTTCGCCAGTGAAATCCTGATCGGCGCCGGCTGCGTGAGCGCGATCCAGACTTCCGCCGTGACGCTCGGGGAAGCCGGAATGGCGCCGCGCTTTTCGGCGATGCTGCGTTCCGGCGCGATCCAGGTGACGGATGCGACCTGCCCGGCGATTCACACGATGTTGCAGGCCGCGGAAAAGGGTGTCCCCTTCATGCCCCTGCGTGGCATCATCGGCAGCGATATCCTGGCGCACCGGCCGGACTGGAAGGTGATGGACAATCCCTTCGCCGATGGTGGCGACCCGATCATCCTGCTGCCGGCTTTGTCCCCCGACTTTGCCTTGTTCCACGCCGTGATGGCGGACCGGGAAGGCAACGTCTATGTCGGCCGCCGGCATGAACTCGCGACGATCGCGCATGCGTCGAAGGCGTCGCTCATTACGGTTGAGACCGTGACCGACATCAACCTGCTGGAAGATGAACGCTACGCCGCCGGGACGATCTCGGCCGCCTATGTCGAAGCGGTGGCGGTGGCGGAACGGGGCTGCTGGCCCTCCGCGTTGCTCGACCAGTATCCCGCCGATCCCGCCCATATCGCGGAGTATGCGAAGCTGGCGCGGACCGAGGAAGGCTTCCGCACCTGGCTCGATCGTTACGTGTATGTCCAACCTGTCGCGCGGGCCGCGGAGTGATCCGGCTGGAGGAACGGATGGCCGCCTGCCTGGCGCGCCTGATCCTGGACCCTTCCGCTCCAGCCGCGCGTCATATCGCGGTGGGTGCGGCCAGCCCGATCCCGGCCGCCGCCTGCTGGCTGGTTAAGAAGATGGGGCACAATGTACGGCTGTCGTTGCTGCACAAGCACAGCGGCAACCCGCTGACCGCCGGCACGCGGGAGCTGTTCGACCTGACCGGTCAGGGGCGCATCGACCTGTTCTTCCTCGGCGGCGGGCAGATCGACGGCCAGGCCAACATCAACCTGATCGGCACCGGCGCCTGGCCGGGGATGGATGTGCGCTTTCCCGGCAGCTTCGGCTCCGCCTTCATGTATTTCATGACGCCGCGCACGATCCTGTTCCGGGAGGAACATTCCGCCCGCGTCTTCGTCCCGAAGGTTGACATCGTGTCGGCGCCGGGCGTCTCGCCCCCCGGGGTGTTCCGCCGTGGCACGGCGCAGGCGTTGGTCACCGGCAAATGCGTGTTCCGCTTCGATCCCGCCCGTGCCCGTTTCACGCTGGAATCCGTGAACCCCGGGGAAACGGCGGCCTCGATCCGGGAAGCCACCGGCTTCGACTACGACGAAGCGGCCGACGTGCCGCAGACGCAAGACCCAACGGAACGGGAACTCGCGCTGCTGCGCGGCCCGGTCTGTGATGAAATGCGCGAAACATACCCCGATTTCTGCCGCCGCGTTTGGGGCGATGACAAGGAGCAAGCAGCCTGATGGATGGATCGATGAAGCCCGGAGCGGACAACAAGGGCCTCGCCCGGTCCGCCGGCGCCCTTGCCGGCATCAAGGTCGTCGACCTGACGCGCGTGCTGGGCGGACCCTACTGCACGATGATCCTGTCGGATCACGGCGCCGACGTCATCAAGATCGAACCGCCCCAGGGCGATGAGGTCCGCGATTGGGGCCCTCCGTTCCACGGCGACGACGCCAGCTACTTCATTGGCGTCAACCGCAACAAGCGCTCGATCGCGCTGGATATCGGCAAGCCGGACGGCAAGGCCGTGCTGCTGAAGATGTTGCAGGACGCCGACATCCTGATCGAGAACTTCAAGCCCGGATCGATGGAAAAATGGGGCCTGGGGTATGAGGAAGTGCTGTCCCAGCGTTTCCCCAGCCTGATCCATTGCCGCATCTCCGGCTTCGGCGGCGATGGGCCGCTGGGCGGGCTGCCGGGCTATGACGCGATCCTGCAGGCGATGACCGGCCTCATGAGCGTCAATGGCGATCCCACGACTGGCCCGATGCGTCTCGGCACGGCCATGGTGGACATGGGCACGGGCCTGTATTCCGCGATCGGTATCCTGATGGCACTGCATGAGCGGAAGACGTCCGGCCTGGGCCAGTACCTGGACATGACGCTGTACGACTGCGGTATGTCCCTGCTGCACCCGCAGGCGGCCAATTTCTTCCTGAACAACAAGCGGCCGGCGGGTACGGGCAATCCGCATCCGAACCTGGTGCCGTACGACAAGTACCCCACCAAGACGGTTGAAATCTTCATCGCCAGCGGCAACAACGGCCAGTTCCGCAAGCTGTGCGAACTGATTGGCCAGCCGGAGCTCGCGAACGATCCGCGCTTTGCCAACAACGGCGAACGCCAGGTCAACCGCGACGTCCTGACCAAGGTGTTGGCGGCTGCCTTCGCGACGCAGGATGGCAACGAATTGTCGATGCGCCTGATCCGCAACGGTGTCCCCGCCGGCCCGGTTCTGCCGGTCGACCAGTCCACCGCCGCGCCGCATACCCAGCATCGCGAGATGGTAACCGAGCTCGACTGGTACAAGGGCATCGGCACGCCCATCAAGTTCTCCCGCACGCCAGGCGGCACGCGCCGCCCGCCGCCGAAATTCTCGGAGCATGGGCGGGAAGTGCTGCGCCAGCATGGCTATACGGATGACCAGATCGCCAGCCTGGAACAGGACGGCGTGCTGGTCGGGAAGCGGAGGGTCTAGGTGCGCCTGGGCCGTATCGCGATATGACCTGGCCGCTCGACAAATCCGCCGCTGACGTCGTGAAGCTGCCTGCGACCGGCCCCACGCCGGCGTGGGCGGTGTTCGACGCCGAGTGGTATCGCGCTCGCTATGCCGATGCGGTGCGTTGGCTGGTCGATCCATCCGATCAGGGACTGCTCGATTATTATCTGGCCGAGGGGCAGCGACTGTCCCATTCCCCGAACCGCTGGTTTGATGAGCCCTGGTACCGGCGTGCCCACCCCGCGATGCTGCCTCTGCTGGAAAGCGGGGAAGTCGCGTCCGGGATGGATCACTACTGCCGTAGTGGCCATTGTCTGGACAGACGCCCGCATTGGCTGTTCGACGAACGGCTGTATCGCCGCCGCAATCCCGACCTTACCGACGACGTCCTGCAAGATCGCCGCCTCGCGAACGGATACGACCATTATCTTCGGAACGGCAACCGCGAAGGGCGGTTCGGACACGCCCTTTTCGACGCGGCGTTCTTCCAATCGCAATTCGACCCCGAGACGGTTCGGCGCATTCGGGAAATCGGTTCCTACCGATACTACCTGTCTCGGTTGGGAGAGTTCCCGAGCGAGCCTCGCAGCACGTTGTATTTCGACCCGGATTGGTATGTGCGAACCTACCCGATGGTGGGCCAGTCTATCGCGGCGGGCACGTACCGCTCCGCGTTGGAACACTACCTTTGCAATGATACGCAGGAACGTTTCGACCCGCTTTCTGACTTTTCCGAAGCCTGGTATCGCGGCACCTATTCCGACGTGGCATTGGCGATCGAGCAGCGTCAGATTCGCAACGGCTATGTCCACTTCCTGCTGAACGGCGCCCGGGAATCCCGCACGCCGTCCGCCGCCGTGGACCTCAAGTGGTACGCCCAACAGGAGCCGGCGCGCGTCGCGCTGGAACGGCGGGAGGTTCCTGATCCCTTCACCCACTGGCTGCGGTTCGGAGCGCCGAGCGGACTGCTGAGCAGGCCGAGCGCGGTGGTGGAGGAGAAGGTGGAGGTGGAGGTGGAAACGCCGCCGGCCGTCCACCTCGATCGGGACTCCGTTTTCCTCCCGATGCTCGGCCGCCAAGGCCTGCGTTTCGTCTGCGCCGGGGAACCGGCCATCACCGTTGTGGTGACCATCCGCAACGATTTCGCCGCGCTGATGGTCACGCTCACGGCCCTGCGCGCGAGCTTCCCGGGTGACATCGACCTGGTGTTGGTCGATCGTGGCTCCACCGATGAATGTCGGCACATCAGCCGATACGTTTCAGGCGCCCAGCTGGTCCGTTTTGACTCTGCAATAGATGAGCGCGCGGCCCGCAACGCCGCCCTCTACTGCGCCCGGGCGCCCACCATACTCTTCATGGCTCAGCATGCGCGGCCTTCCTACGGCGCTATCGCCCGCGTGCTGGACCGGTTCCAGAGCGACGCGTCCGTTGATCTGATCTGCGGTCTGACGGTCGCGGCATCCGGGCTGGTGTCGGACGCGGGCGGTACCGCCTGGGATGACGGCACGCTCGACTATCACGCGCGGGGTGTCTCCCCGCTTGCCCCCGAGGTGAACTTCCTTCGGGACGTCGATTTCGCGCCCGCGCATTTCATGTTCGGCCGCACCGAGGTGTTGACCCGGATTGGCGCATTTGATGAGGCCGCGCCGTCACTGGAACGGGCGGCGGCGGACCTGGGTTTGCGGCTGCGCGCTCGCGACTCGCGCGTGGTCTATGATCCGGCCATCTTCGTGGAAACGCGGATCGAGGCACAGTCCGACAACACGGACGCACATTGCGCGGCGTTCCGGGAACGGCACCAACCCTTCCTGTCCCGCCGCACCGGCATTCCCGCGCGCCCCACCAACCCGACCGCTCGGCGGGTTCTGTATATCGATGATTCCGTGCCTTTGCGCATCACCGGCTCGGGCTTTGTGCGCTCCAATGACGTGATCCACGCCATGGCGCGGATGGGATACGCGGTCACGGTGTTCCCGGTTCTGGGCTGCCAATTCAACCTCGCCGCCGTCTATGCCGACATGCCGGAAACGGTGGAGGTCATGCACGACCGCTCATTGGACGGGCTGCATGCGTTCCTCGCGGAAAGGCCCGGATATTGTAACTCCCAAGCCCCCCACCGTGAGCAAGAAAGGCGCTCGTGGAGGTACGGCGGGGCCAGCGTTATCCGGATAAAGCGAGGATGAGTGAAGCCGGCGTGGTCGAGAGGGCCGTGAGAAGATTCCAACCTTGTTTCCGGGCGGTGGAG
>CAMCDA010000189.1 GCA_945873195.1 Asaia bogorensis | reverse complement strand
GCAGTTGCCGGTCTTGCAGGCGGCACTCCGTGCGATCCAGACACAACAGGACGTCGACAGGGGCGTTGCTCCCGAAGCCGTCGCTGCGTAGGGTCTTATCGGGCGATGGCCGTCAGGGGAGTTTCAACAGAGAACGGGACAACCCCCCCCATCGCTGCGCGATGACTTCCAATCACAATTTTTGAGGAATAAAAAAATGAGAAAATCTAGCGATCGAGATATGGGCAACATGGAAACATGCTACATTGAGAAGTGTGTCAATGGCATATGGCAGCAGGTTTCCACAGGCCCGATTGGAACGATCCAACAAGACGTCGATTGGTGGAAGACGTCGAGCAATGATCCCATTCGTGCCGTAGATAGTAATGGCAGACTTGTTGCCATGTAGGGCACCTCTGCGGTGGTATCTGCTCAACTCCCCCGGCTTGACGGCTGGGCCTATGGCGGCCAGGGGAATCGGGTGAAGCTTTTTCACCGAGCTATGATGCCTGCCAGAAAATCGTAATTGCTCACCCAACCCCGTCGAGGACGCTCCCGGGCTGCCTGGCTGACAGCAGGAACTGGACGGCCTCGAGGTCCGAACGGAGGGGAAGCGCCATTTGCCTTCGCGGTACTGACGACGGAGCGGAAGGCTGCATAGGTTTCCGCTCCCCACTCCTGGACGGGCGGCAGGCGCCGGAGTTGACGCTTTCGGTGTTGATGGGGCGTTTCCCGTCGCGTGGATCGAACAGGAAGCGACCCTTGATTGGCGAATCCGCCGCGACGATCTATACGCTGAGTGAAACGGCGAAACTGAAAGGCCTCGACCCCGATGATTCCCGCCGGGACGTCCGCGATCCCGGGCGCGGCCACCGGGGGCGGGGCAACGGGCTTTCGACGTGTTCTGGCACCTCCGGGATATGGATCGCGCCGGTCCGCGGATGTGCCACGATCCTCGGCCGCTCTGCCGACCATCGGCCGGCCGGGGCGGCACGGGTAATGTCACCTCAAAGAAACTGGTAGCCGTTATGGTGATCCCGAGGTAACGTGTGTTCAAAACTAATGGGTCGATGACCATGACGGGATGATGTAACTCAGGAAGGATCCATTTCATGCGGGGAGGGGAACTACTCGGGACGCCGTGGCTGAAAGGCGAGTTTGCTCGGGCGCGGGGATCCGTTGGCGTTTTCAATGGGAAGCCGCTCTGGCAATGGCGTGCCACCGAACCCGAACGTCAGCGTATGCGACACTTGCTGCATCGTTATATGCCTCCGCACGATCCGCCGGATCCCCATCAGGCTGGGTTGTTCTGTCTCTTCGCTGCTGAAACTCTTCGCCGAACCTGGACGGGCGGCCCCAGGTCCTGGGTTTTGGTGACCGATGCGCTTGGCGTGGCACTCTCGCAGGAAACTTGCCGTGCTCTCACCGCGATCGGGCTGGAGTACTGGCAACGCAGCCTGAGAAAAGGTGACTCAAGTACTCGGTATCTGCAGAGTCTTGTTTTGGAAGGTGGCATTCCAGATGCGCTTCTGACCGGCGAGGTGGAGGCGTTTGGCCGATTCTTGCGGGGCGCGTTGGCGGATATCGAGGATTACCACGCGGATGACCGCACTTCCGCTCTGCGGCAAACCGCAATGCACCGTGGGAAGTTGCCCGGGACTTGGCAGGACGACGAAATTCTCGAACTGGCGACCGATCTCTTATTGGGTATAGCCCAGGTGCGTCATCGCACGCGCCACCTCCAGCCGGAAACACTTCTGGCATGGCTGGAAGCCAACCCGGACTGGGAGGCTGGTTTGCCTTTGGACATCGCGTCTGACCGGGTAAGAAAGTTGCTGGTGTCGCTCATTGCGCAACCGCGTAAGCAAACGGCCCGTACGTTGAGTCGGCTTTGCTACCGGGTGCTGGCGCGCCGGGGCAACGAATGGACTTGCGCGGTCGTCCTGGAAACCGGTGGTAAATTTCCTGCATCGGCATTGGCGCATTCAATGTTTTCTGACGATAGCGTGACCCGAGTGAGGATGTTTCTTGACACCGGTTCCGACGCGGGCGTTGCCATCGGGATATTGGAACGCGATACCGACGGCATGGTTCGGTTTGCTCCGTTGCAAAAGCGTCCGCTGCCAGTGCCATGGGATGAGTCCGTGCGGGTTCGCCTGCAGTGTGACGGGCTGGAGCGAGGAACCCTGATTTTGCCTGGCGGTGATCCGCTACCAGATGCTCCATGGGTGATGGAAGCTGACGCCCCGGACATGGATGGGCTGGACGAAACCTCCCGGCTGCGGATTGTGGGCACCGGCAGCAGACGGTCCCGATTGCCCGAATTGTATCTGGCGGTGGACCCCGGCAGCGGCCAGTTGACAGACTCTAAACCATCCTGGATCGGGGCGGTGATTGGGACGCGCCGCTTGGTGGCGTGTTTACGACGTCCTTGCCTGTGGCATGAGACAGCGGGCGGCCTGAGCCTGCAATTCAGCCCTGGGGACACGGCGGACGAAGAGCATCCGTTGGCGTTGCATCCGCTCCGACCGACATGGACCGTGCTGGCGCCATTCGTTTCGCTTGGCGCACCCGGTGTTGGCGCGGGTAACGGTGCGCTTTCTTGGCGCAGAACGCGCCAGGAAAGCTGGCGGCGGCTTGACCAATGGCCGCTTGGACGCCTGCAACTCGCGGTGAGGCGCGACGGGGTGGTTTGGGACACGGGTGACATTGTCGTGCTGCCGGGTAATGCGCGGATTGCAGCGCGTCGAGCCGGCGAACGGCGGACGGTTATAGACGTTTTGCATCTTGGTCCAGATGTGGCGATCGAGGGACCGGCCGAGGTTGAACGCAATGTTGTGGACGGCGGCGTGAGGATAACCGTTGAATGGCCCCACCTGTCAGAGGCAACAATAATCGTGCGCACACGGTCGGAGATGGACACCCAACCATTGCGCCATCGAGTTCGAGTGCCAACTGGCTCCGGGGCCATTCTGCACGACGGCGTCTTACTAGACCGTGGAACGCAAATCCGCTTTGCTGATCTTGGTGATTGTCGAGCCGTGTCCGGCGGTGATGATGGCGTCCGTGCTGAACTGATCGTTCGGGTCCAAGGCGGCGTCGGGCGACCAACAGTCATCGACCGTATCGGGTTCTACGATGACCTCCCGCTGCATCGGGTGCGGCGGCGCCTGTTGCGACAATTCGCGACGGTCGGTGTGCAAGACGCCAACACGCGAATGTATGTCGAACGAAATGGAACCGGCGGACGCCATATTGAGGTAAGGCCCTATAGCGCGGTGCTTAAATCGGACGCGACGAGGGGTGTTTGCACGGTGCGAAATAGCGATGGATTACTGGTCCCCAAGGACGTTGAACTTTTGGCGGTATCTGTGACGCGACCCGGCACAGAACCGCTCACCCTGCCGCGATACGCGGATGCCACCTGGACTCTGCCCGGTCCCGATACGCCGGACACATGGTTGGTGGTCGGTAGCGGACCGGCTAGGGGATGGTTTCGACCAATGCTTTGGGTCAGCGGTCCTGCCGCGCCGGGAGAAACCGAACTTTCGCGTCTGGCGCTGATCGATCATCCCGAGGCCCGGTTGTCTGCGTTCACCCAGGAGATGCAGTCAATCGCGGACCGCAACGGCGTAGCGGCTTCGGCGGATTTGCGGTATCTTCTGGATGCCATCCGGTTGTCCCGCCGCCATTTGATTCCAGCATTATCGCTGGATGCGTTACGGGCAGTCGCACGACACCCGGTCATTCCCGTTCGGCTATTGTGGGAGGCAGATGACGCGACGCTCCAGGACGTTGTGGAACTTGAGGATGAGCTTCCGTTCCTTTGGTGTCTTTCCGATATCAATGCTTTACGGCGGATCGTTGGAAATTTTTTGACTACACTTCGGGTGCTTGGCCTCTCGGACTCTGATGCCAGGGAAGCGGTGAATGCGAAATTGGCCCAGTTGGCCGATCGCTGTCCTCAGGTTGCCGCCGCTTGTTGGGTAGCACGAGAAGCAAATGGAATATTGCACCCTGGCAATGACGAGGTGCCGCTTTCGCAGCTTCGCCATCCGGAGCTCGTCGGGATGCTCCGCGCAAGAGTCGGTGTTCGTCGTGTAACTGACGATGAATGGCAGCGACTGGTTGCAGCGACCCACGATTGGCAAAATTTGCCGGAGGACGTGCGGGTTGATGCACCGGCCTATGCGGCCAGCCTTATCGTCGCCAGAACCACGCCAGTTGAAAAGGATATCGCCGTGCTACGATATTGTCGGGAACAAGACGCTGACGAATTCGATTTTCGGTTCCGCACCGCGTTTCAGCTGGCTGTCGCGACAGCCGGAACCCTGCCCTGAAGGCTCGCCCAATGCCAACCGCCGATATCGCCGCACTCATAAACAACCTATCCACGCGGGCGGCAGACGCCGCCATCGCGCGCAACCGTATCGTGCATGGTCCCTTGCGGGAGGCTTTGCGCGACCGCGTTCGGCTTCCCGCCGGCGTGCCTGGTTCTTTCCTGGCCGAACCGCTGTTTGAAGCAATGTTCAGTTGGAAAGCAGCCGACCGGACGATGCAGCAACTGACCGATACCGGGTTGTTGCATCCCGCGCTTGTCGCGGCTTTGGCCAAGGATCAGCCGATCGCGGCAACGGACCGTGTGGAACGGAATACCTTTCCCAGGCGTCGCACTCCCTATCGTCACCAAGTCGAATCCTGGCTAAAGCTGCGCGAGGATCCTCCGCGCCCCTTGGTGGTTACCAGCGGGACTGGATCGGGCAAGACCGAGTGCTTCCTGGTCCCGATCCTTGATGATCTGTATCGCCAGCGCGAACGGTTAGGCCGCCTGATCGGCGTGCAAGCACTCTTCCTGTACCCGCTTAACGCATTGATCGCGAGCCAACGTGATCGCCTTTCGGATTGGACGGAACCATCTGACAGCGACGTGCGCTTCTGTCTTTACAATGGCAACACGCCGGAACAAATGCGCGGGGATGAAGCCGCGAGAACGCCGTGGGAGGTTCGGGATCGCCGGACATTACGCGCGGCGCCGCCGCCAATCCTGGTTACCAATGCGACGATGCTCGAGTACATGCTCGTGCGCGCCGCAGACAATCCAATTCTGGCGCAATCGCGTGGCCGCTTACGCTGGATTGTGTTGGATGAAGCGCATACCTTTGTAGGATCGCAGGCAGCGGAGATGGCGCTATTGCTGCGCCGTACATTGCATGCTTTTGGCGTGACGCCGGATCAGGTGCGGTTCGTTGCAACGTCCGCGACGCTTGGCGAAGGCGAGGCGGCACGACAGGGCTTGCGAGAGTTCCTGGCACGCTTGTCCGGCCGTGCCACCGACGATGTTCATGTCGTGGTGGGAGAGCGTCATGTGCCGCCGCTGGTCGCCGGCGAACATGGTGGTTTGGCCGACGATCCCGCAGCGCGCCGCGTGCGTGATGCGATTGCACGGGCGCCAGCCACTCTTTCGCAGCTTGCCGAGCTGAGCGGAGATTGGAAGCCACTTGAATTGCTCAGCTACGCTGCATTGTCGGCGGAACCGAGGCAACCTGGCTTTTTACCGCTTCGCTTGCACTTATTTCATCGGGCACAGCCTGGCGTTTGGGCGTGTGTTTCTCCGGCTTGCAACGGGCGGGTTGGAACGCGGCTTGACCATCCGGATTGGGCGTTTGGCAATATCATTGTGCGCGATACGCCAAGCTGCCCTGAGTGTGGTGGTGTGACACTGCAAGTTGTTCTTTGCGATGAGTGTGGCACACCGTTCCTGGAGGCGGGAAGTGATGAAGCGGCCACACATATTGTTCGCTTCAGGGAAAAGCGACGCTTGGATGATTTTGCGGCCGAAGCTGATGCGGAAGAATCCGAGCCTGAGGGAGACTCGGAGCCAGAAGACGATCGTCGCGTTTTGTTGGCCATGCCCGCGCTGCCTGGTGGCACATTGCTGGCCATCGATCCTGTCACCGGTCTTACGCCGGATACCGAACGGGATGACCTTGTGCGGCTCGGTCGCCACGAGCCAGATGACGGATGCCCCTGTTGCGGCGCCGGCAACAGCAAAGTTCGCCGCTTGTTCCGGCCGTTGCGGCTGGGTGGCCCCTTCATGGTGGGGAACGCGGCCAATGTGTTGCTCGATGCCGCGCCGGAAGGCGAGAACGCATCGCGCAGCCCACATCATGGGCGCCAGATGCTTACGTTCTCGGACAATCGCCAAGGAACCGCCCGCCTTGCCGCAACCTGGCAGCGGGAGGCGGAGCGCAGCTACGCCCGCGCCGTTCTCTTGCATGCGGTTACGGTCGGTGACGTCGGCGCGGCCGATGAGAGAGCCAAACTTGAGGGCCAGCTAAGAATTTTTGAAAATCTCGCGACGGCACCTGGCATGTCGGCGGTGATAAACCAGACACGTGCTTCGCTCGCCAAGATTCGGGCCGGTGGCCTCAGCTGGAGCGAAGCACGGCGGCAGCTAGCAGCACGAAATGCCGATCAGCCGGGTCTTTGTCAGATGTGGGCTGATCGCGATCCGGCATTTCAAGGCGATGAGGCTCTGGCTGACCTACAGCTTCATTCCGAGTTCCTGCGACGCCCAACCCGCAGCAACAATCTCGAAACGATGGGGCTGGTGGCGTTACGCTTAGACACGGTCGAGAATGCCGAGGACATCCCTGAGATTTTCGCGGAGAGCGGTGCTACCGTGGAGGACTGGCGCGACTTTCTTTCCATTACCGTTACACACTTGCTGCGCGCGAGCCGGGCCACCCATATAACCGATAGTCTTCGCAATTGGGTCGGCCAGCGTGCTTTCCCACGAGTCTTCGTGGACACCAGTGCTGACCGTTCGTTGACGAAGATTGAGTTACGCTGGCCCATGGTTCGGGCCCCTGGCTTCCAGCGCTCCCGTCTTGTACGCCTACTTGCTCGCGGATTGCGGCTCAATCTGGACGATGCGAGAACACGCAACCTTGCGAACGACGCTCTGGGGCGGGCGTTCACGTCCCTTCGATCCGGGATCGGGATGCAAGCTCTCTGGCCTAATTTTCGGCTCGATCTTACCAGGGCGAAGCTGGTCCGGATGGAACAAATTTATGGCTGCCCTATCACATTGCGTCTGCTGGATCGATGCTTCCGTGGGATCACGCCCTATATCCCGATGGTTCCTGACTCGCGCCCACTCGAATGCAGCACCCTCCACATGCCACCACTTCCTTACCCTTGGCTGCGGGATGCAAACGGCGAGGACGGCCGAACTAAGACGGAAATTTGGCTGCGTGAGGATGCGGTCGAAACACTGCGTCGGGAAGGCGTTTGGACGGACCTGCATGATCGCCTGGTGCTACTTTCGCCATTTGTGCGTATCGCTGAACATTCAGCGCAACAGCCGGGCAGCCGGCTGCGCGATTATGAACGGGACTTCAAAGCCGGCCGGATCAACGTTCTGGCTTGCTCCACCACCATGGAAATGGGCGTGGATATTGGCGGTGTAACGACGGTTGCGATGACCAATGTTCCGCCATCTCCCGCCAGCTATCGCCAGCGCGTTGGCCGGGCTGGCCGTCGCCAGGAACCCCTGGCCGTTGCATTCACGTATTGTCCGGACGATCCGTTGGGCTGGGCGATGTTCGATCGCCCAGCGGCTGTCCTGGATCGGGAAATCCGTCCACCGCGTGTCGCCCTGGAAAGCCGGCCGATTGTGCGGCGGCACGTCAATGCCTTCTTGCTTAGCAAATTCCTGGCCTCGCCCGAATGTCCAGCGGCACAGGAAAGAACCAGGCTTCCATCGGTTTGGTTCTTTGGTCCAGCCGGGGATGAAAATCCGCCGTCCAGTACGTTTGCTGCCTGGCTACGCTCCCGTTTCGATGATCAGGCCCTGAATGAGGCCCTGGAGTGTCTCGTTCTGGACTCTGGATTAGCTGGTAGTCCGGACCTGATGGAACATTGCGCCGAGGAAGTCCAAGAGCTTGCGCGAGTGTGGCGCACGGAACGGGACGCGGTGGCGGCCGACCTTGTCGGAGCGGAGGGAGCGGCTAGGAATGCGATTGATATTCAGTTGCGGCGAATACAAAATGCCTTCCTTTTGGGGGAACTGACCACGTCTGGATTCTTGCCCGGCCATGGCTTCCCGACCGGGATTGTTCCCTTTGTCGCCCTCGCGCCAAAAGATCGCGTGGCCTCGCGGGCGGGGCATCAGGAGCGGGAGGATAACGCTGGTACGTGGAACCGGGATTTTCCGACGCGCGGCGTTGAAATGGCGATTCGCGAATATGCCCCGGGAAGCGACGTGGTGTTGGATGGTCTGGTGTATCGCTCGGCTGGGCTGTCACTGAATTGGCAACGACCAGCCACCGAGGGTGACATAAGGGAGATTCAATCGCTTCGATACTTCTGGAATTGCCCGTGCGGCGCTGCGGGCGATTCACCACGCAGGCCGGAGCTATGCCCAGCCTGCGGACGATCCGATCCAAAACAAGAACACGTTCTGCAACCGGCCGGTTTTTCAACCGATCTGTCGGAGGACCCGGGCGCGGACGCCGAAACTGTAAGCTTCGTGCCTGTTGTCACGCCGTTGGTGTCGGTTCCCGACGCGGATTGGGTCGTTCTCGACAATCCTGATGCTGGACGCATGCGTGCCACGGCAAATGGCCTCATTCTTGGTTTAAGTCGTGGGCCGAACGGCGAAGGTTACGCGATCTGTTTGCGATGCGGTCGGGCCGAGCCTGAAACCGGAGTTGCCGCGGCGAAGGCGTCTCCCCTTGGTGCACACAAGCGGCTTCGTCGCGGGCGTGACCATCTCACTTGCGATGCCGAACCTGGCAGTTTCGCTATCCAGCGCAATCTGAGACTTGGCTATTCACGCCGCACCGATGTCTGCGAATTGCAACTCACCGGCATCAAGGACGAGTCCGTCGCCGTCACATGTGCGGTCGCGTTACGGGAAGGATTGGCGCGCGAACTCGGAATCGAGCGCGATGAACTTGGCTGGGCTGTCGAAACCCGGCCAGGCCCGGACGGGCAACAGGCATGGTCACTGCTGCTGTTCGATACCGCTGCTGGCGGTGCCGGATATGCAACGGCGGCTGTGCGCGATTTTCCTTCCCTGGTGCGTCAGGCACGTTCAATCCTGAAATGCGGCAATTCCTGCGATACAGCGTGCCCATCCTGTCTGATCACGCGCGACACGGCCGCAGATGCGGGCAAATTGAACCGGCATGATGGCATCAAATTCCTCGACCAGCTTGGGCAGGTGTTGACACTACCGGCTTCCCTGCGCGTGTTCGGAACCGACGTTGAACAATGGATGTGCGCCAGGCCGCTTCCGCAGGCGCTTGATGAGGCGTTGGAGACTCCTGGGATGTCAATCAGCGTTGAATAGTTTCCAGGTAACAGCGCCCAAAAGTTTCCAGTTATTCAGGCCGGTTTCGGCTGTTTTTTGCGCTGCTTGAAGCGGAAGGAGTCGTTCCCGGTTTCCAGGATGTCGCAGTGGTGAGTGATGCGGTCGAGCAACGCCGTGGTCATCTTGGCATCGCCGAAGACGCCCACCCATTCGGCGAAGGACAGGTTGGTGGTGACGATCAGCGAGGTCTTCTCGTAAAGCTGGCTGATCAGATGGAACAGCAAGGCGCCGCCCGAGGCCGGGAACGGCAAGTATCCAAGTTCGTCGAGGATGACGGCATCGGCCTGGGCCAGTTGGCGGGCCATGTTCCCGGCCTTCCCTTGCAGCTTTTCCCGCTCCAACTGATTCACCAGATCGACCGCGTTGTAGAAGCGGACGCGTTTGCTCTGATGGACGGCCGCAACGCCCAGGGCTGTCGCGATGTGGGTTTTCCCGGTTCCGGTGCCGCCCACCAGGATCAGGTTGTGCGCGGTTTCCATGAAGGCGGCGCTGGCCAGTTGCTGGATTTGCGCTTGTGGCAGCGGTGTCTCCGCCCAATCGATCCCAGTCAGGTCCCGATGCACCGGGAAGCGCGCGATCTTGAGCTGGTAACGCAGACTGCGCAGTTGACGGTCGGCCTGTTCGGCCTCGATCAGTCGATCCAGCCAGGCCTCCGGTTGCATTGGCCGCCGCGGCCCTTCGGCCAGCAGTTCGCTCCAGGCCGTTGCCATCCCATGCAGGCGCAGCGCGTTGAGTTGCGCCAGACGATCGGTGCCCGGACGGTCAATGCCAGCGCGGTCAATGGATGGCATGGCTCACCTCGCGCAGATGGTCGTAGCGGCCACAATCGGCACGGGGTTCGATCTGGAGTTTCAGCATGTCGGGGATGGCCAGACTGTCGGGCTGAGCGGGAGCCAGCAGCCGGCGCATGGCGTTCATCACCACGGGCGCGGTGACGACATGGCCCTCCAACACCAACTCACAGGCGACCTCCAATGCCTCCAGACCAACGTCGCGCGCCATGATCAACAGCTCGACAAAGGCGT
>CAMCDA010000188.1 GCA_945873195.1 Asaia bogorensis | reverse complement strand
CTGACGGTGATGACAAGGCCAACCGCGATCCAACGCCGGGCCTTCGACCTTCTGGGGATCGCGGTGTAGACAGTAAGGCCAGCTGCGAACTTCAAATTGTAATTTCTTATCAGTGGTTTGTTGTTTTTTGAAGAGGGAACTTCGGTTTAATGCAAGTAGGTGCTCCGGGCCAGATCGCTATGGTGGGAAGTGCCGGGGCTCCGCCCGAGACCCCGCGAGGGGCTTTGCCCCCTCGACCCCCACCAAGGGCGACGGCCCTTGGAGCCGGTTAGTTTTGGGGGGATTGGGGGAGGGGCCAACACGGACCTGTCACCACCACGGTCGGCCCCTCCCCCAATCCCCCAACCAATGGTTTCCAAAGGCCGAGGCCTTTGGCAGAGCCCCTGGTCGGGGTCTGGGGTGAAACCCCAGCACTTCCTCACCCATTGTCATCCCGAGCCAGGAACTGCTCCGCCAGCGTGGCCCAGTACGACGCGCCGACGGACAGGACCTCGTCGTTGAAGTCGTATTTCGGGTGATGGAGTTGCGGGGTGTCCTTCCCGGTGCCCGAGCCCAGCATGATGTAGGCGCCTTGCTTGGCGTTCAGCATATAGGCGAAGTCCTCGCCGCCCATCGTGGGGGCTGGCATTTCGCGCACCTGGCCTTCTGCGCCGATCGCCATCGCGGCGCGGACGGCGCGGGTTGTGGCGTCGGGGTCGTTCACCGTCGCGGGCGCGTGGCGGAAGAAATTGAGCTCCGCCTTGGCGCCCAGGCTCTCGGCGATGCCGTGGACGATCCGGTGCATGCCGGCCTCGATCTGGTCCCCCACGCGCGGGTTGAACCACCGGGCGGTGCCCTTCATCGTCACCCGCTCGGGCAGGATGTTGTAGGCATCCCCGCCGTTGATCGACCCCACGGAGACGACGCCGCCCTCGATCGGCTCGATGGTGCGGGATACGATCGTCTGCAACGCATTGATGATCTGGGCGGAGACCACGACCGGGTCGATCCCCTGGTGCGGAAACGCCCCATGCGACCCGCGCCCGGTGATGGTGATGTCGAAGAAGGCCACCGCGGCCATGATCGGCCCCGACCGCCACAGGAACCGACCCTCGGGGGAGCCTGGCCAGTTGTGCAGGCCGAACACCATCTCCATCGGGCAGCGTGTGAACAGCCCGTCCTGGACCATCTTGTCGCCGCCGGCCTCGAATTCCTCGGCCGGCTGGAAGATCAGGTAGACGGTGCCGTCGAAGTTGCGGGTCTCGGCCAGGTACTTGGCGGCGCCCAGCAGCATGGCGGTATGGCCGTCATGGCCGCAGGCATGCATGACGCCGGGGGTCTGGCTGGCATGGGGGACGCCGGTTTCCTCGTGCAAAGGCAGGGCATCCATGTCGGCGCGCAGGCCGACCGCCCGATCCGAGCCGGGACGTCCGCGGATCACGCCGACAACGCCGGTTTCCGCCATGCCGGTGATGATCTCATCCACGCCGAACGCCCGGAGTTTCTCCTGCACCATGGCCGAGGTGCGGAACTCCTGCATCGACAGTTCGGGATGGGCGTGCAGGTCGCGCCGCCATTCGGTCATCTCGGCGTGGAATTCGGCGATGCGGTTGATGATCGGCATCGGGGACCCCTTTTGATTATGGGGCGCGATCGTGCGGAGCGCCGAAGGTCCGCGCAAGCCCCTCCGCGAGCGGCATCGCCGTGACGCCGAGGGTCTCGCGCATGGGGGCGACGTCGAAGCCCTTATCCTCCAGCAGGCGGCGGACCTCGGCCGCACCGATCGTTGGCAGGCCCGGCAGGAAGCGCGTCAGACCGGCGAGCGCGATCAGGGGGGCGGCGGGGAAGGGGAGGATGCGCGGCAGGCGCTGGCCGCTGGCCGCGGCGATGGCGCGGATGAAATCGGCATAGGCGATCGGTTCCGGCCCCGCGATGGTCAGCGCGTGCGGGCCGTCCCAGCTGCGGCCCAGCGCGGCGAGGATGCAGCGCGTCACGTCGTCCTGGTGGATTGGCTCCACGAGCGACCGCCCGCCATCTGGCAGCGGCACGACCGGCAGGCGGCGGATCAGGGCGGCGAGGCGCTGGACGTTGTTCTCTCCCTGCGCGCCGTAGATCATCGTGGGGTGGAGGATCACGCCGGATCGGTGGGACGCCATCAGAGCGGCTTCTCCGGCGAGGACGCCGTTGCCGTGTTCATCCGGCCAGCGGGTGAATTTGCGGGTGCTGCCGAGGAAGACGAGGCGTGCGGAGGGCGGGGCGGCCGCGAGGATCGCCGGGATGTGGCGGGCGTGGGCGCAGGAGACGATGCGCGTGGCTCCCGCGAGGGCGGTCGCGAGGGCGGAGGCGTCGAGCAGGTCGGCGATGTGGGAGGATTCGGGGGCGGTGGCCGCCCATTTGGCGGGGTCTCGGACGACGGGGATGATGGGGGTACCTGCCTGGCGAAGCGCCTGGCACAGCGCCTGGCCGGACCGGCCTGAGGCACCGATGACGTGGACTCCGACGGTTGGGTCAGTCTGCCCCCCCTCCCCTTGAGGGCTTGGGCCGCGAAGCGGACCGAGGTTGGGGGGAGGGGTATCGCGGCAGTGTCCGGGGGGCATCGACCCCCCACCCCGGCCCTCCCCCTCAAGGGGGGAGGAGGAAGGATGACATTCCTCCCCCGCGACCCGCCGGGGAGCACCTGATTTCTCACCAGACATGGGGTACGACCATCCGAAAAAACCGCCCGACCGTCCTAGCCCCCAGGACCCAGCAGCGTATCCCGCACCGCCTGCCAGCTTTCCTGGTCCGGCGCACAGATCAGACCGGCATCCGTCCGGGTCGGGTCATAGGGCGTGCCGTCGAGTTGCATGCCGTACCCCCCGGCCTCCCGGTGCAGAAGCCAGCCAGGCGCGTGGTCCCAAGGATACAGCCGGTTGAAGAACAGGAAGTGGCAATGCCCGGCAGCCACCATCCGATACTCATGCGCCGAACACCGGTAGTCCCAGACCCCGCCCATCTTTGGCAGGTTGGCGCAGACGGTGGATTTCCGAGGCTCCGGCAGGAACCGCCACGCCACGTTCCCGGCCATCCGATCCGCCGGCGCCGGCGCCGCGACACGCAGATCCCGCCGCTTGCCAGCCGGCGTCTCGATCCAGGCGCCTTCGCCGCGCACGGCCATCGCGCTGTCATCGCCCATTGGATCATGGATGACCGACGCCACGACCTCCCCACGCACGATCGCCGCGGCCATCACGCCGAACAGCGTCAGACCCGAGGCAAAATTCGCCGTCCCGTCCACCGGATCGACCACGAAGGCCAGATCGGCGCCAACCAGGCCTTTGAGAATGCTTGGGTCATCCGTCGCCGCTTCCTCCCCCACCACCACGCAGCCGGGGAACGCCTGTCGCAGGCCGGCTGTGATCAGGGCTTCGGCGCCGACATCGGCCTCGGTCACCAGGTCCAGCGGCCCGCTTTTCGTCCGCACCGAGCCATCGGCCAGGTTGCGGAACCGGGGGATGATCTCCCGCCGAGCGGCGTCGCGCAGCACGGTTTCGACGGTGGCGAGTTGGGATACGGAAAAGCTCATGCGTCTCGCTCGAATCGGGCGCGGTCGGCGTGCAGCAGCCGCACCTTCACGTGAACCTTGGTTTCATCGTCCCGCCGGTCGACGACTTCCCCATGCTGATACAGCCAGGCAAGCCGAGCGCCATCGGCTGGGGGGATGTCGTAGGTGACGACCTCCATGCCGGCGGCGATGCGGATGTCGATGGCGGCCTTCAACATGTCCAGGCCGTCGCCGGTGATGGCCGAGACCGCCACGGCGCCGGTGCGAAGCGGCACCTGTTCCACCCCACCCAGAAGATCGGCCTTGTTCAGGACCTCGATCGTGCGCTCGGGCCAGGCGGCGTCCAGCGTGCCTTCTTCCACCATGTCGTCCAGGACGGTGATGACGTCCGTACGTTGGGCGGCGCTTTCCGGATGCGCGGCATCACGGACATGCAGGATGACATCGGCGGCCGCCACTTCTTCTAACGTCGCGCGGAAGGCGGCGACGAGCTCATGCGGCAACTGGCTGATGAAGCCGACCGTATCCGACAGGATCACCCGTCGCCCGGACGGCAGCCGCAGCCCGCGCATGGTGGGATCGAGGGTGGCGAACAACTGGTCGCGCGCCACGACCTCGGCCCCGGTCATTGCATTGAACAGGGTCGATTTGCCAGCGTTTGTGTACCCGACCAGCGCCACAACCGGGAACGGCACGCGCTTGCGCGCGTCACGATGCAGGCCGCGTGTTCGCCGGACCTGATCCAGTTCCTTTTTCAACCGCACGATGCGTTCGGAGATCAAGCGCCGGTCAGCCTCGATCTGAGTCTCACCGGGGCCGCCTAGGAAGCCGAAGCCGCCGCGCTGGCGTTCCAGATGGGTCCAGGACCGCACCAACCGTGACTTTTGGTATTCCAGATGCGCGAGCTCGACCTGCAAGGTGCCTTCGCGAGTCGCCGCCCGTTCCCCGAAAATGTCCAGGATCAACCCGGTGCGGTCGATGACCTTGCAGCCCCAGGCGCGTTCCAGATTTCTTTGCTGCACGGGTGACAACGTTGCGTCCACGATCGCTACGGTGACCCCCGCTTCCTCAATCTGGCGCGCCTGCGTTTCGACGTGACCCTCCCCCAAAAAGGTGGAGGGCCTGCGTTGTCGCAGGGGCACGATCGCCGAATGCACGACCACAAGCCCGATGGATGCGGCGAGGCCAACGGCTTCCGCCATGCGTGCATCCGCCGCGCGCAGGTGATCGTTCGCCGCGACCTGACGTTCAGCTTTTTCCCACGGCAAAACCACGGCGGCGCGGGTCGGACCCGCGCCGTCATGCGTCATGCTGCTTTTCTGGGTATCCGCTGGGCGGTCGCGGTTCCCTTCATCCACCGCCGTCGGCAGGGCTCAACTCCCGCACTGTCAGGGTCGTGCTGGATACCGCGCCTTCAACCCGCGTCGGGTCGAAGAGTTGGATCGGAGCGCCAGGCATGACCGTGCTGATGGCGTGTTTGTAGACGAGTTGGGTGTGGCCATCCCGCCGGAGAAGAACGGAAAAATTGTCGAACCAGGTAATGATACCCTGAAGCTTGACACCGTTCACAAGGAACACCGTCACCGGCGTTTTGTTTTTTCGCACGTGGTTCAGGAATACGTCCTGAACATTCTGCGACTTCTCATTGGCCACGGTCCAATTCCTTCTTCTTGTGATGCACAAATTCCAAACCGACGGCTCGTGGCTCGGCCGTCGACGGTCTCAGTGTATCAGTCCAAAGAGCGGCCCGTAAGCGCGATGAGCCACTCGGAGAGCTGATACGCCGATTGCACATGGATATCGGGCGCCGCGCGTTCAACGCCACCGTCGTGTAATGCATTGCCGACAAGCACTGCGGTCACACCTGCCGCCCGCGCTGCCTGCATATCGAGCGCTGTGTCTCCCAAATACCACACCGAGCGGCTGGGTTTGTGTCCCATCTGCTCCAGGGCCATGAAGATCGGGGCCGGATCGGGCTTGTCGGCCCGCGCGTCGCCCGCGCCAATGACGGCGGTGAAATGCGGGTCCCAGCCGAGATGGGTGACTTCACGGCGCAGAAACGCGCCGGCCTTGTTCGACACCACGCCCTGGGGGAAGGCGACGCCGGCTATCAAAGCCTCCCGCGCGCCGGGCATGGGTGTTACGTGATCGAGGTGCTTGTCGGTCAGTGTGCTGTAGAACAGGTCCCGCGCCACTTCCCACTTGTCGCCGAACATGACGGGGAAGCTTTCCCGCAAGGACACGCGCACGCGGTCCCGCGTGTCGTCCACTGTCCATAGCGGCTTGTCGAAGGCGGAGAACACGGCGTTCAGCGCGGCGGTAATGCCGGCCCATGCATCCACGAGCGTATTGTCCCAATCGTACAGCAGCAGGGTCGGGCGTGGGCCGGGAATAAGGTCGGTCACCGTCCGGCGGGCCGCAGGCGGCGGAAGATAGCCCGCTCCAGACAAATACCCAACACGCGATCGTCTTCCGCGCCATTCAACGGGCGCGGCCGAGCGGCGCCGGGAACCGTGATGGTGAGCGTGAGGGGGTTGCCGGAGGCGGCGACCGCCGCCGGAATCTCAAACTCGATCATCGCCATCGTGCGGATATCGCAGGCGCCGATGGCCTGGCCGTTGACGCCGATTTCCACTCGCTGGGTGGGCAGGATCGTCGCCACGACGAAGGGCCGCATAATCAGTTGCAGGATGAACGGACCTTCCCCCACGCAGGGCGGCAGTTCGATCACGCTCTCGCTGCCGATCGACCAGGTGAAGTTGCGTTCGGACGTGGACCAACCGGTCCGCAGATACTCGGTCCCGTTGTTGCCGGCGCCAAAGGACGCGCCGTAGACATCCTCCAATGTCGGACTGCCGGGGGCGAGCAAGGACGGAGCCACGAGATAGCGGGCCACCATCGGTGGCTCCTCCACCGTGAACAGACCGCGCGTGCCCTTTTCGCGGGCCTGCTGACGATCGCCGGTCAGTTCAGTCGAGAAGGCGACCACATCCCGTGGGGCAATCAGCTTGGCCAGTTGCTGGCCGGTGATCGCCGCGGAGTCGGTCTTTTCCAGGCCCCAGGTGATCAGGTCGTAGAGCTTCTGATCCTCCCCCGTCGCTTCGAACATCGCGGCGGCATAGAAGCGGCGGGCTTCATGCAGGGTCAGCAACTGCTCGGACCGGTTGTGGCGGGCGCTGTGGGGGATGCCCCAACGCTCCTTTAGCCAGCGGTTGTAGCGTTCGGTGGTGGTGACCTCGACATCGTTGGCGATGATCATGTCGATCGCCGCCTCGAACGACAGGTTGCGCGACCGTGACAGGTGGCGGCAGGCTTGGTTGGCGAAGGCGACCGCCGGATGCAGGAGCGCCTGCACCACCAGGTCCTTGAGATCGCGGTCCGACGGGTTGGGTGGCAGGCTGGTGAGGCCCAGATGGGTCATCGTCACGATCGTGTCGGGGTCACGCCCTTGCGGGTCCTGGCGCAGCCGCCCTATGGCGTAGTTGGCCTGGGACACCATCAACGCGATCGGGTCGCGGATGATCGAGAACACCTTATCGCCCGGCCGCAGGCCGCAGCGGTCGAGATAGGTGCCGAACTCCATGTGACCGTAAACGAAGATACGCTTGTGGAACACGATCGCACGGGCGAGGCCGCCCAGCACCGACAGGAATTCATCGTCCGACAGCCAGCCGGGGCTTTCCATGACCGAAGGCAGCGGCATCTGCCGGCGGCCGAGGTTCATGGTCAGGTCCGTGCCGGCGCATTTCGGAACGTGAATAAAGACGTCGCGCTTCAAATCTGGAAATGATTGGAGAAACGAGGGCAATATTTGCTTGCGGAATTCTTCCGACAGCAATGCCTCCTTGAACGCGGCCCGTGCGTCGAAGCCTTGGGTGGCCACGGCCTGCCGTCGGTCGCGCAACGGGCGACCGAACACGACCTGTGCGATTTCGGATGGGCCGAAGCCGGTGAAATCAACGCGTTCGAGCAGATCATCCAGACCGGCATCCCGATCGAACTGGGCAAGTAGATGAAAGACCTCCCGCGTCGTGCACGGGGCCGGAAGGGGCATGTGCCGAACCCAGTCGGCGACGTCGCGCGGATTGCCGCTTTCAGATTCAGACATTTGTGTTGATTGGTACGCCAAGCGGGGACCCGACCGCGCTTGCGGGGAGCTTGTCAGGATATGGCATGGGCGTCCGCTTCCTCCAGTCGTTCACAACGTCGCATTATACAGAACGCACCTCGCCCCGCAAGAAAAACGGGACGGCCGTCCCGGGAGCCGACACGGCACGTTCAGTGCTACCATCGAACCGGGAATGCTCCCTACCCAACCCTGACCGAGGTCGCGCCGCTCTCGCGCAACCGGTCACTGATCTCGCGGAACAACGGCTCGTCCTGGTCGCTGATCCCGTGCAGGTAGTCGATATCCTCGGGCGGCAGGGATGACGCCGAGAGGAACTTTACCGATTCGTTCTTTCGTTCGCTCCGCCCGATTCCCCAGCGGCTGGACAGCCATGTTTCGTAGCATTCCGTATTCGTTATTTCTACCGAATGTCGAGCCAGCCGCTCCAGGACCTTCTCGGCCGAACCGCCGCCCAGCCAGAAGCACATGGGGTTCTTCAGGATGATCCGATGTTCTCGCAGGATACGACGGCCGAGTTCGACGACGTCTATTTTTTCCAGCGTCTCCGGCTCGAACGGCATGCCCAGCACGCGCAGCCAGCCTTTGGTGTCCAGCCCGGCCCGCCCGATCCGGGCATCGTTGCGGAACCGGGTCAGGATGTAGTTGACGTGGGAGATCGCGATCCCGATCGGATCGCGCATGATCGTGAACACCCGATCGGTCGGCCGAATCAGCCCTTGCGATTCGTAATAGCTCAGGTTGACGTGTCCGCGGACATAGATCCCGTCCGAGAAGGGGAGGGACCGGACCAGCCGTCCAAGCTCATCAAACAGGACAGGTTTGGGCGTGGCGAGAGGATTTGCATACTGCCGATCGACCGCAGGGTACCGCTGCGTCAGATTGGAGGACAGATCGCTGCCGGCACATTTCGGGATATGCACGAACAGGCAGCGCTGCTTCTCCGGATAGAGCTTCAGCATCTGGGCGATGATCTGGTTCTGGAAGGCGGCCGAGGTCAGCACGTCATACAGCCGGTCCTTCGCCGCTTGCGGGGTCCACCCCCCATTGTGCTCGGGCAGCTTGTCGTTTGGCAGCAGTTGGGCATAGTCGATGCCCTGCGCCGCGACCTCGGTGAAGTCGATCTGATTCAACAGGTTGTAAAGACCAATCCGCGGATCGTACATCGCCAGCAGATCAAACACCGCCCGCGCTGTCATTGGGCCGGGCAGACGGAAGAAGACATTGGGCAGGCGCGCCTTCAGATCCAGCGGCACCTGCTTGGCGTCGGCGGGCAGCAGCAGATCACCGGCGCCGACCAGCGCGCCGGTTGACGCGTAGCGGACCGTCACACGGCGCGTGCCGGTGTCGGTCTTCAGCGCCTCGGGGAACTTAAAATGGAAGCCGTGCGGTCCGATGACCCGGCCCGTGGGGCCGCGCCGTTCGGGCCGTGGCTTGTCGCAGATCTCGGTGGCGGTTCGTTTGCCGTCTATATAGATCGCGATTTCAACGTGCTGATCAGGGGCGGCATTGTCCATCGCCCATCCGGAGACTTCGGCATTTGAAATGACATCAATATGGCCACGCAGCATGGGACCTCTCGTGCTTCTGGTCCCAATTACGGCGAAATCGTCTCAGCCGCCACCAATTTTCGTAATCCGCGTGACCGCCACCGCCATCCCAGCCTCTCGTCTCAGAAGGCGAGGGAGGTCCGGCCGCATGCGACGGGGATCAGTCGATCCGGATGGAAACGCCGCCTGCCACCCGTAGGCGTTCGCTGACATGCTGATACAGCTTGGTGTCTTCCTCGCTGATCTGATGCAGGTAGTCGAGGTCGTCAGCCGAAAGCGATTGCGCGGAGATGAACTTCTGCGACTCGTTCCGACGGGCACTCTGGTCGATGCCCCACCGGCTGGCGAGCCAGGGCTCATAAGATTTGATGGTGGTCAGTTCGACCGCGCATTTGGCCAGACGTTCCAGTACCGTCTCGGCCGAACCGCCACCGAGCCAGAAGCACATGTGGTTGTTCAGGATGATGCGGGGTTCGCGCAGGATCGTGTGCGCCAGGGACACGGCATCCATGCCGAGCAGCATGTCAGGGTCGAACGAAAGGCCCAGGACCCGCAACCAGCCCAGGGTGTCGGGGCGGGCGGTACCTACCTTGGCATCGTTTCGGAAGCGGGTCAGGATATAATTGATATGGGAAATCGCGATGCCGACCGGATCACGCAGAATTGAAAATGCTTCATCTTCCGGTCGGATCAGGTCGTGCATCTCATAGTATCGAAGGTTGACGTGACCCTGCACGAAGATATCGTCACTGAACGGCAGGGTCCGGACCAGTCGGCCCAGCCCATTGATCAGATCAGCGGGCGGCGTCACGGCCGGGTTGGCGAGCCGACGATCGAATGACGGATAGCGTCGTGTCATAAAGTAAGACAGATCGCTGCCTGCACATTTCGGTATGTGAATAAACAAATGGCGGCGCTTGTCTGGATAGGCCCGGAGAATTTTGGCGATGACCTGCTGCTGAAATTCCAAAGTCATCAGCGCGTCGTACAGCCGATCCTTGGCCACATGAGGTGTCCACGTGCGTGGCGGCGCAGGCATTCTCAGAGTCCGTCCGGAAGGTCTCTCAAGGATTACATAGCCTTCGGAGCATCATCCGGATCGCCGCCAGCCGCAGGAACGCCAACGCATTATACGTGAGGTTCTCGAAATCCTTGGCCAACCGCCGGCATCGGTTGAGCCACGCGAGT
>CAMCDA010000187.1 GCA_945873195.1 Asaia bogorensis | reverse complement strand
CCAAAAAATCCACACGGTCCAACCCCATGTCCGGTGAGGATCGGTCCATCCCACGCACCCCCATCACCACCCTGGAAACCTCTCTGTAGCATCCCGCCCACGTTCACCGCAGAATGGCACCGCACCGACAGGAGGCAAGATGCAACCGCCCACAGACCCCCGGATCAGCTACGGACTCGCCGGACGGCGTGCCATCGTCACCGGCCATCGCGGCGGCATCGGCGGCGCCATCGCGCGCGTACTGGAACGGGACGGGGTGACGGTCATCGGCGTGGACCTGCCGGAATTCGACCTCTCGGACACCACCACGCTGGAAGCCCGCCTGGCCACCCTGGTCGCTGAGAACGAGCCGATCGACATCCTGGTGAACAACGCCGGCATCACCGTCCTCGGCGCCGTGACGGAAACGCCGCTGGCCGAACTGGAACGCGTGTTCCGGGTCAATTTCTTCGCCGCCTACGCGCTGATGGCCGCGGTCATCCCGGGCATGGCGGCGCGCGGGAAGGGGGCGATCGTCAACATCGCCTCCGACCAGGCTCTGATCGGCAAGCAGGTCAGCGCGGCCTATGGCGCCTCCAAGGCCGCCATCGCGCAACTGTCCCGATCAGCCGCGCTGGACTGGGCGAAGTCCGGCATCCGCGTGAACTGCATCGCCCCCGGCAGCACCGACACCGCCATGCTGTCCCAGGTCATCACCGACCTGTCGGCCACCTACCCCACCCGCTACCCCACCACATCCCACGAATTCTACCGCGCCGGAGTCCCGCTCGGGCGCTTCGCCGACCCGGAAGAAATCGCCCAGGTCGTGGCCTTCCTCGCCTCCGACGCCGCGTCCTTCATCACCGGCGTCATCATGCCCGTCGATGGCGGAGGCACCGCGCAGTGAAAACCGCCCTCGTCACCGGCGGCACGCGCGGCATCGGCGGGGCGGTCACGTCCCGCCTGCGGGCGGATGGCTGGCGGGTCATCCCCATCGCCCGCCACGCCCCGGCCACGCCCGACCCTGATTTCATCGCCTGCGATGTGGGCGACCCGGCCGCCGTGCGCGCGCTGTTCGATCGGATCGAGTCCCTGGACGCCCTGGTCAACTGCGCCGGGATCGCCGGATCCAATACGTTGGAGGGCGACGACGCGCTCTGGCACGCGATCGTCAACAGCAACCTCAATGGGACCTATTACTGCTGCAAGGCCGCGGTGCCGAAGCTGCCCGACCGGACGGGGCGGATCGTCAACATCGCCTCCGTCCTTGGCCTTCGCGGCGTTCCCGACCAGACCGCCTATTGCGCCGCCAAGCACGGGGTCGTCGGCCTGACCCGGGCGCTCGCCTTGGCCGTCGCGGCGCGGGGGATCACGGTGAACGCGCTCTGCCCCGGCTGGGTCGACACCGACATGGCGCACCAGCGCTACAAGGAACTCGGCATCACCCCCGAACAGGCGGCCGCCGGCGTGCCCAATGGCCGGGTCGCCACCCCGGCGGAGATCGCCGACGCCGTCGCCTGGCTGCTGCGGCCCGAATCGCGCGGGATCAACGGCCATGCCCTGCCCATCGAGGGCGGCGGCCTGGCCCTGCCATAGAGGAGACACGGCATGGAACCGGAGCCTCGGGTCAAGGCAGGTCTATGGGTCAGCATCGCGCTCCGCCTTGGCGACAAGGACGGGCGGCCGGGCATGGTGCTGCGCAAGGGCGATCCCGATGCCGGGGGCGTGCTGGTGGTCCTGCATGGGCGGGCGGGCATGAGCGTGCTGTCCCAGGTGCGCGGCAAGACCGGCGGCCTGGCCTGGATGCGCGCCACCGGCCCCGGCGCGGTCGATCAGGAAACCGTCAACGCCTATGTGGACCGCCGCGTGAAGGTCGATCCGGACCTGTGGGTTCTGGAGTTCGAGGCGCCCGATCTGCTCCCGCCCTTCGAGGGCGATATCGTCTGATGATGAATATTCAGCCTTCTGCGTGATATCGGGCACCACGGTTGCACAAATAATGGATTGACAATTTTAATTGCCTTAGAATCGCGCATTGTGTATGTTGCGTTGCATCAAAGCCTCCCCGAAACTGGACCCATCCGGTCCCATGGACGAGGACGACCCAGATGCAGAACGACGATTTCCTCAGCGGTTGCGCCAGGACGATGGAACTCTCGATCAAGGGTCAGCAACTCCTCACGCAGGACATGGCCTGTGGCCTGCGCCGGCTGTGGCGCCGGATGACCCTGTGGGCCGACGGGACGGGTCCGGTCCTGCCGCGGATGCATCCGCCGGCCTAATAGCCCAGCGTCCAGTCCAGCACGTTCCGTAACGGCCGCCCCGCCACATAGGCGGCTAGGTTGTCGCGGAACAGCTCAATCGCCCCATGCCGGTCCTGGTCGCTGGCGTTGGAGACATGCGGGGTGATCATCACCCGCGGGTCGGACCAGAGCCGGTGCATCGGAGGGCGCTCGAACTCGCCCACATAGACGTCCATGACCGCACCGCGCAGGTGGTCCCGCGCCAGGGCATCGGCGAGGGCGTCCTCGTCCACGATCTCCCCCCGCGCGACGTTGACCAGGGCGCTGCCTGGCTTCATGGCGGCGAAGCGGGCGGCGTTGAACAGGTTGGTCGTCTCGGGCGTCCACTGGCAGGCGACGACCACGAAGTCGGCCTCCGGCAATAGCCGATCGAGGTCCCCCGCGCCCACCAGTTCGCTGAACCCGGGCGGCAATGGGGCGCCTGGTTCGGGATGGCGGCGCGTGCCCACGACCCGCATCCCCAGCGCGGCACACAGCCGCCCGACCGGCAGTCCGATCCCGCCGGCGCCGACGACCAGCACCGTCTTGCCCTCCAGCAGCAAGGGCCGGTAGGCGCGGTGGTTGAACTGGCCCGCCGCCCGCTCGACCTCCACCCGATGCAGGCCCTTGGCCAGGTGCATGATCCCGGCGACGGCATACTCCGCCATGGCCAGCGTGTTCCCCAGCCCGCGCGAGGTCGTGACCAGGACATCGCTGCCCCAAAGGTCCCCGGTCAGCAGGTTGCTCGCCCCCGCCGGGCGCTGATGGAACCATTTCAGTTTCGGCGACCGTGCCCGCACATCGAGGGGAAACGGCCAGCCGCCCAGGATCACCTCCGCCTCGGCCAGCATCTGGTCGCGCTCCGCCCGCGTGCCAGACCCGTTCGACCCGGGCGCGAGGTAGCGGGTCGCGGTGAAGGCGGGCCAGGTCTCCCGGAACTCCCCATCGAACCAGCCGCCGGCGTCGGTCAGGCGGATGGCGGGATCGACCGCCGCGATCATCGCGCGGTCGGCCGCGCTGGTGCGCACAAGGCTCAGGACATTGACGGTTCGCATCGGCTCCCCCGGTCTCGTCGTATGGCCGGACCTTCCGACCACGGCTCAACGGATGCAACATAGCCGGACGGGAGGACCCCAAGCCATGACCGATGAACGTTTCGACGTCGCCTACCTGATCCTCAGCGGCACCACGACGGCCGCTCGCGGGCCGGAGCTGCTGCGGGGCCTGCTGGACCTGGGCTTCCGAACGGTGATCGCGATCCCGACGCCGAACGCCGCCCGGGTGGTCTCGGGACGGGAACTCGCGGACGTGCCGGGCGCACAAGTCGTCGAGTCCTATTTCGACCTGGCCATCCGTCCCCGCCCGCCGCGCGGGGTCGTGCTGTTCGCGCCCTGCGGCTTCAACTCCCTGAACAAGCTGGCGCATGGGATCGCCGACACGCTGGCCCTGTCGGTGGTGGCCGAGGCGATCGGCCGCCGCACGCCGGTCATCGTCGGGCCTTCGCTGAACCAGCCGCTGCTCGACCATCCGATCGCCCAGGCATCGTTGCGGACACTGCCGGAATGGGGCGTGATCGTTGTCCCCCCGGCAGATGACGGGCAGGGACCGCGGCTCGCGCCGACCGATCACCTGATGGCCGCTGTCCGGCCGTTCTCCCCTCACCATTGATGACCCGGCCCGCCCGCCGTATCCATTGGGTACCCGGGGAGGCCAACACATCCCCCGTCCCACAAACAGAAGGCAAGACACCGCAATGAACCTGACATCCGGACTGATCCGCGCGGAGAAGAAAGGCCCCATTGGCTGGCTGATCTTCGACAACCCCACCAAGCTGAACGCCCTGTCCCCCGGCATGCCGGAAGACGGCCTGAAGGTGATCGAGGACTACGCCGCCGATCCCTCCATCAAGGTCATCATCATGCGCGGGTCGGGCCGGAAGGCCTTCATCTCGGGCGGTGACATCAAGTCCTTCGACAAGACCCGCGCCGACCCCGAGACCGCGCGCCTGGCCCGCGAGGCCCCCTCGAAGTTCCGGCGTGCCCTGCTGGATGTCGAGAAGCCGGTGATCGCGATGATCTACGGGTTCTGCCTCGGCGGCGGCCTGGGCATGGCGCTGAACGCCGACATGCGCTTCGCCGCCTCCGACGCGCAGTTCAGCGTCCCGGCCGCGCTGCGCGGCATCGCCTATGCGCCCGAGGGGCTGAAGCAGCTTGTGGACCTGGTCGGCCCCAGCATCGCCAAGGACATCATGTTCTCCGGCCGGCGCCTGAAGACCGAGGAAGCGCTGCGCATCGGCCTGATCAACCGCGTTGTCGACGCGGACGACCTTGAGGCGATCACCGTTGCCTACGCCGAACGCCTGGCGGTGAACGCGCCCCTCTCCATCCGCGCCTCCAAGTACTTCATCAATCAGCTCGGCCTTGAACGCGCGGAGCGTAATGAAGACCGCATGGACGCAATGCAGCGCGAAGCCGAGGGCAGCGAGGACTTCAAGGAAGCGACCCAATCCTTCCTGGAAAAGCGCAAGCCAGTGTTCACGGGCCGCTGATTCTACATTCCATATTGTTCCTGTTTCGGATTGATATGGTTTACGACAACTCACCCGCCGAATCCCTGGTTCGGCGGGTGGGGGACGACCCCGGCGGTTTGGCGTTCCCGCCGCGTCGTGCATCATGCGCCCCAACAAACCGGAGGGATGTGTGATGAAGTTCGGCGCCTCGATGTTCTTCACGGACTACGCGATCGCGCCTGGGGAACTCGCCGCCGCGCTGGAACAGCGGGGTTTCGACTCCGTATGGGCACCGGAACATTCCCATATCCCACTGTCGCGGCGGACGCCCTTCCCCGGAGGCGGCGACCTGCCCAAGAAATACTACGACGCCATGGACCCCTTCGTTGCCCTGACCGCCGCCGCGGCCACGACGAAGACCCTGATGCTCGGAACCGGCGTCTGCCTGGTCGCGCAGCGCGATCCGATCCAGACCGCCAAGCTCGTGGCGTCCATCGACCAGGTTTCGGGCGGGCGGTTCCTGTTCGGAATCGGCAACGGCTGGAACCAGGATGAGATGGAGAACCACGGCACCGAATTCACCACCCGCCACAAGCGGGCGCGGGAGAACATCGAGGCCATGCAGCAGATCTGGACCAGGGACGTCGCCGAATACCACGGCGAACTGGTCGATTTCGGTCCCATGAACGCCTGGCCCAAGCCCGTGCAGAAACCGCACCCGCCCATCTATGTCGGCGGCGCCTTCCCCTACTCCGCCCGTCGCGCCATCCGCTACGCCAACGGCTGGCTCCCGCAAGCCGCTCGGCGGGGCAGCTACCGGCAGATCGCCGATATGATACCGGAGTTCCATCGGATGGCCGAGGAAGCCGGCCGCGACCCACGCTCCATCGCGATCACGGTCTGGCACAGCCGAAAGGACACGGACCTGATCAAGCGATACCAGGACCTGGGCGTGGAACGCGTGGTCTTCCCGCTGGAATCCGACACGGCCGACAAGCTGATGCCCGTGATCGATGACATCGCCGACCTGATGCGCCGAGCGAACGGATGATCCGGGTTCACAAGAAGAAAAGGAAACGGTCCATGCAAAAGTTGATACGACTGGCCCTGACCGGCCTTGCCGCGATGCTCAGCCTGACGACGGCGGCAATCGCGCAGGACAAGTACCCCTCCCGCGCGGTCAAACTGATCGTGCCCTTCGCGCCGGGCGGACAGACCGACATCACGGCACGCCTGATCTCCAACCACATCAGCCAGACGATCGGCCAGCCGCTGATCATCGAAAACCGCAGCGGGGCTGGTGGTAGTTTGGGTTCCGAACTGGCATCGAAGGCGGCGCCCGACGGATACACGTTGCTGCTGGGCACAAGCTCCACCCATTCCACCAACCCGTGGATCTATCCGAAGATCGCCTATCATCCGGTCAACAGCTTCACCGCGATCGCCCATGTGACCGTGGCCCCGATGGCGCTGGCCGTCCATCACGCTCAGCCGTTCAAGACGGTGGGGGAACTGGCGGCCTTCGCGAAGGCCAATCCTGGCAAGCTGAACTACGGATCATCCGGCGTCGGGTCGCTGAACCACATCATGGGCGCCCTGTTCAACAAATGGGCCGGGGTCGAGACGGTCCATGTCCCCTATGCCGGCGCCGGCCCGGAGATGGTGGACCTGATGGCAGGCGTCATCCAGATGGACTGGAACGCCGCCGCCGTCCTGACGGGGGGCGCCAAGACCGGGCAAATCCGGATCATCGCCACCACGATGCAACGCCGCGCCTATGCGCTGCCGGACATCCCGACGGTTGCGGAATCCGGCTTTCCGGAGATGAACGCGTTCAGTTGGACCGTCCTGTTCGGCCCCGCCGGCACGCCCAAGGAAGCGGTCACCGTGCTGGGCGCCGCCGTCACGAAGGCTCTGGCCGATCCGACCATCAACAGCCGGCTGGCTGAAATCGGTGCCGAACCTGTGCCCGACACGACCCCTGAAAAGGCCGCCGCCTTCGTGAAGTCCGAGTATGAGCGCTGGGGTCCGCTCGTGAAATTGTCCGGCGCGAAGGTCGAGTAGACCGCCCGCGACGGTTGGCGATCGACGGATTGCCCCTATACTGAACCCAGAGAGGGGATTGTTCATGAAGTTCAGTTTCTCAAGCGAGCAGGAAGAGTTTCGATCCAATCTGCGCCGTTTCCTGGCAGACCGCTCACCGACGAAAGAGGTGCGGCGCCTGATGGAAACGGATGCGGGATGGGAACGTGACGGTTGGCGCGCGATCAACACCGAACTCGGGTTGACCGCCATCCGTATCCCCGAGGCCTATGGCGGCCACGGATTCGGCTTCGGCGAACAGTGCATCGTGCTGGAGGAGATGGGCCGAGCGGTGGTTTGTGCGCCGTTCTTCTCGACTGCGGTGCTGGCGGCGGGGGCGATCCTGAACGCGGGGACCGAGGCGGAGAAGCAGGCGCTGCTGCCCGGCATCGCCGCCGGCGACACCGTGGCGACCCTGGCCTGGGTTGAGGCGAATGGCCGCTGGGATGGCGCCGGCACGACGATGCTGGCGACGCCGTCCGGCGACGGCTACCGGCTGGACGGCCAGAAGACCAACGTGATCGACGGGCATACGGCCGATGTGATCGTGGTGCTGGCCCGCACGCCGGGATCTCGTGGCGATGCCGGCCTGTCGCTGTTCACCGTTTCGGGCGATGCCAAGGGCCTGTCCCGCCGGTCGCTGAAAGCCATGGACCCGACCCGCAAGCTCGCCCGCCTGACGTTCGACGGCGTGCAGGCCACGCCGCTGGGTCCGGTCGGAGGTGCCGCCGCCGCGTTCGAACGCACGATGGTCGAAGCCGCCGTCTGCCTGTCCAACGAAATGGTTGGCGGCGCGGAACGGCTGCGCGAGGACTCGGTCGCCTACGCCCTGCTGCGCGTGCAGTTCGGCCGGCAGATCGCGTCATTCCAGTCGATGAAGCACAAGGCCGCCGACATGCTGATGGATGTCGAACTGGCCAAGTCCGCAGCCTACTACGCCGCCGCCGCGCTGGATGACGGTGATGCCGATGTGGCCGCGACCGCGTCGCTCGCCAAGGCCGGCGCCAGCGATACGTATATACAGACCGCTGTGCATGCCGTGCAGATCCATGGCGGCATAGGGTTTACGTGGGACAACGACACCCATCTCTGGTTCAAGCGGGCCAAAAGCTCCGAGGTGCTGCTGGGCGATGCCGGCTACCACCGCGAACTGATGATGCGGCACTGGGCGGCGTAGGAGGGACTTTCCATGAGCGAGATCAACGAAGCATCGGTCCGCGCCGAAGTCCGCGCCTGGCTGGCGGCGAACTGGGACCCGAAACTGGGCCTGGTGGAATGGCGTCTGAAGCTGGCCGAATCCGGCTGGGGCAATCCGCACTGGCCGTCGCGCTGGTACGGCCGTGACCTGCCCGTCGGCCTGGTGCCGGTGGTGGAGGAAGAATTCAAGGCCGTCGGCGCGATCGGCGTCGCCAAGGCCGGCATCCGTGTCCTCGCCGCCGCCACGATCCTGGCGCACGGCACGGACATGCATAAGGAGAAGTTCCTGCTCCGGATCATGACCGGAGAGGACACCTGGTGCCAGTTGTTCAGCGAACCGGGCAGCGGATCGGACGTCGCCGGCGCGGTGACCCGGGCCGAAAAGCGCGGCAACCAGTGGGTCGTGAACGGGCAGAAGGTCTGGACCACCAGCGCGCACAAGGCGCATTGGGGCCTGCTGCTGGCGCGCACCGACTGGGACGCGGTCAAGCACAAGGGCCTGTCGTATTTCATCATCGACATGAAGCAGCCCGGCGTCGATGTGCATCCGTTGCGCCAGATGAACGGCCATGCGTCGTTCAACCAGGTGTTCATGACGGATGCGCTGGTGGAACCCGAATTCCTGGTCGCCGACGTGGGCGACGGCTGGGCGGTGACCACGACCACCCTGATGCATGAACGCCGCGGCGCCGACGGCCTGCGGACCTGGGGCCAGGGCTCCAACCGGCCCGAGCGTGCCTATGCCGAGGAACGCGAGGAAATCGCCACGACGATGGAGCCATACAAATGGTATCCACAGCGGGCGGGCCGCGTCGATCTGATCATGCCGCGGGCCAAGGAAACCGGCGGCATCAACGATCCGGTCATGCGCCAGGAAATCGCCAAGGTCCTGACCATGTCCAAGGCGGCGGAATGGACCGCCAGGCGTGCCCGCACCGCGCAGGAGCAAGGCCGCGCGCAGGGCCCGGAAGGGTCGCTGGGTAAGCTGGCGTCGAGCGTGATCGCCCGGGCCGCCGCGCGGGTGCACACAGCGCTTTCGGGCGCGGATGCGATGCTGACCGGGGATGACAGCCCAATGAACGGGCTGATCGCGGAAATCTTCGTCTCGGTCCCAGCCACGTCGATCGCGGGCGGAACGGACGAAATCCAGCGGAACATCATCGCCGAACGCGTGCTGAAGATGCCCAAGGAACCGCGCGAGGACACGGACCGGCCCTTCCGGGACGTGCCGCGCAACACGGTCTCCTGAATGAACGAGCGGCCCCGGTATTCGCCGGGGCCGCCTGTTCGGGGTCAGCTCGTCAGGACAGCCTTGCCGATCACCTTGCGGTCGATGATCACCTGCAACGCCTCGCGGGCATCTTCCAGGCGGAAGCGATGGGATATGCGGGGCTTCAGCAGGCCCTGCCCCGCCAGATCAATCAGCGTCTTGGTATTCGCCAATGCCAAGGCCGGGTTCGCTTCGTTCAGTCCACCAATGCGGACACCGATCGCATCGATGCCCTTGATCAGCAGATAGTTGCTTCTGATATTGGTGGGACCACCGCCAAGGAAGCCCAGGATCAGCAACCGCCCACACCAGGCCAGCGCGCGCAGCGACTCCTCGGCCACCTTGTCGCCGATCGGGTCGTAGACGATGTCCACGCCCTTGCCGCCGGTCAGCGCCTTGACCTGATCGACGAACCCATTGCGGTAGTCGATCACGTGGTCGGCCCCTTCCTCCAGGCAGACCGCCCGCTTTTCCTCGGTGGACGCCGTCGCGATCACCTTCGCGCCGAACAGCTTGGCGACCTGGATGGCGGAGATGCCGATCCCACCGGCAGCGCCATGCACAAGCACCCACTCACCGGGCTGCATCCGCCCGCGCTGGAGCAGGGCATGATAGGCGGTCGAGTATGCGCCCCGGAACACGCCCGCGGCCTCAAAGCTCATGGAGTCGGGGATCTTGTCGCAGAGGATGGCCTTGGCGTTGCCCATCTCGGCGCAGGCGCCCAACGGCAGGCGGCACATCACGCGGTCGCCCGGCGCGAAGTTGGTAACCTCGGGTCCGACGGCCACGACTTCCCCGGCCGATTCTCCACCCGGAATAAACGGCGGCTCGGGGCGGAACTGATATTGGCCGGCCAGCATCAGGACATCGACATACTGCACGCCACGCGCGCGGATGCGGACCTGAACTTCACCTTTTCCGGGTGGAGGCGGGTCCGGCAGGTCCCTCCACGCCAGTACCTCGGGTCCACCAAACGCTTCACATACCATCGCTTTCACGGCGTTCTCTCCCTAATCCTGTCTGGGACACGAATTTCCAGCCTCGCAACCCAGGGGTGCGAACCAAAGTTGTGGGATCAAGCGGCGGCGTTCGATGACGCTTCTGGCTGGTTGAGATTGGCGGGTGCCGACGGCCTGTCGGCCAGCGCCGCCCAATAAGCGTCCCAGTCCCGGTTCAGACGATTGATCCGCAACGCAAGCA
>CAMCDA010000186.1 GCA_945873195.1 Asaia bogorensis | reverse complement strand
AACGACGGCGCCGGATCTCGGCAATCATATCCATGAACAACACCCCAGATTCTCCAGCGCAAATGCCGGATGATCGCACGGACCAGGGTGGAAACTATTGGACGCTGTTTACCCCCGGAATCTGGAAAGATTTGCACGCTGTTTTACACTCCCGTGGCCGTAACCATGCCGCCCGTCACAACCTGGCTCGGCCTCACGCCAGCCCCTTATGCATTCGGCCGGTCATGGGCGTCCTACACCTCAACCGGGGACTACGTGTCGACGACGGCCGGGTTCCCCTCCTCGGGCACGAACTTCGGCGGACACTGGGCGCCGTTGATCGTCCAGACCTTCTCGCGCGGCCTGGGGTTCCAGACCTGGGGTGTGGGTGATTCCAATATGGCCGGGACCGGTTCCCCCGGTGGCCTGATGGGGTTCTACCGGCGGGCGACCCTTGCTCTCGGGCGCCGCATTCCGACGATCGGCGCCAACTTCAACCAGCCCGGGTCGGACCCGCCTACCTACATGGCCAACGTCGCCAACATCCTCGACGCGGTGCGACCCAGCGGTTTGGTGATGTTCCCCTTCAGCTTCAACGGCGGCGCCGCCACGCAAACCAAGCTGGATACCGACTGGGCGGCCGGCATGCTGCTGGCGGAACGCGTTCAGCGGCAGGGCGGCGTGCCGGTGCTGATGGGTTATCCGCCACGGCCGGCAATGACGGCCGACCAGGATGCCATCCGGTTGCAGTCGCTCCAACGGATCGCGGCGGCACGGGCCAACGGGATGCGGGGTGTCGACACGAACGCCGTGATCGCAGTCCCGGGGGCGCCGCAGACCTGGGCGCCCGGCATGAGCGACGTGGCGGAGATGCACTACAGCGGCGACGGCCACGCGGTCGTCGGCGACGCCCTGATCCCCGAACTGGCCGAGGCGTTCGGTATCTATTGAGGAGTGAGCCATGTCTCGTCTTGTTTTCTCGAGCGGTGATTTCGCGACCAACCGCATCGCGGTCGAGCCACCCTTCGCCGTCCCCTTTGACCTGTGGACGTATCTGGGCACATCCGCGCCGGCATCGCCCAACCTGGTCACGGGCACCGCGTTGGGCGTCGGCGGCACCCCGGTCTGGTCGCCGAATTATGCCACCCTCACGCCGGCCGTGAACCATTTGACCCCGACCGGGGTGCTGGACGTGGCTGACCAGACCTTCCTGTTCGTGGCCCGCACCCAGCAGAGCGGCGGCTTCTGGTCGCCGATCATCTCGGGCTACGCGGGCGGTGTCGGGTTGATGATCGGCCTGGGATGGAACTACGCGCGGATCCATCCTTCCGGTCTGTCAGGTCTGATCAACCACGTCTTCGCGGGGAACTACGGCCTCGACTGGTCATTCTGGTCGGTGGTGCTCGACAGTGGCGGCGCCATCCCGATTACGGTGAAAAACTGGACGTTCGTCCAGACCGTGACAGGCGGCACAGCATCGGCGCCGCGCACCAACCTGGGGCAGCAGCTGACGCTTGCAGGTCATTCCGCGAGCAACGGCACCTATGCGTCCGACATGGCGTTCGCTGCCCATACCCCCTCGATCATGACCGACGATCAGATCGCGCAGTCCTACCTGTCGGTGAAGCTACAGCTCGCCGGACTGGGGATGCTGGTGTAGCTGCCGGCATAGCCCGCCGTCGGCCCATGGCGGGCAGGCGGGGCTGTGACGGGGGTCGGGCTGGTGGAACAGCCCGAGCCGTGCGGAGTTGGGCCGCACACGGATAAACCGCCCCGCCCCTCCGGCCGGAGGACGGGCAGTATGAGTGTGCAACCCAATGGATGCGAGTCTTCTTCTGACACCAGTCCGCCCGGTCTCCCCCGTCGCGCCCTACTTCGGCGGCAAGCGGAACCTGGCCAAACGCGTGATCAACCGGATCGCCCGCGTGCCTCACGCCGCCTATGTCGAGCCGTTTGTCGGCATGGGCGGGATCTTCCTCCGCCGACCATTCCAGGCCGGCAGCGAGGTCATCAACGACATCAGCGGCGATGTCGTGGTGCTCTATCGTATCCTCCAGCACCACTATCAGGCGTTCATGGACGTGCTGCGGTGGCAGGTGACCAGCCGAGAGCATTTCGAGCGGCTGCTGGCCGAACGGGTCGAGACCCTGACGGACCTGCGCCGCGCGGCCCGGTTCCTCTACCTCCAGCGCGTGGCCTATGGCGGCAAGGTGCAGGGGCGGAACTTCGGCGTGGCCATGGATGGCCGGGGCGGCCGGTTCGCCGTCACCGCCTTGGCCCCGCTATTGGAGGAGGTCCACGATCGCCTCTCCGGCGTCGTCATCGAGCGGCTGCCCTGGCACGCCTTGATCCCCCGCTATGACCGGGAGGCGACGCTGTTCTACCTCGATCCGCCGTATTGGGGGTGCGAGGACGACTATGGCCTGGGCGTGTTCAGCCGCGATGACTTCGCGCACCTGGCCGACGTGCTGGCGGGGATCAAGGGGAAGTTCATCATGAGCCTGAACGACACCCCAGGCGTCCGAGAGACGTTCGGGAGGTTCACGATCGAGGCGGTGGAGACCACCTATACGGTCGCCGGCAAGCCCACCAAGGCGGCCGAGGTCCTGATCAGCAACCTCCCACCCGAGGAAGTCTGAGGGCGTGCGGTGGACCGCCGGTCCACCGCATCAACCCCCTCTTTCGTGCCTCTCAGAGGGGCCTAAACGGAAACGCAGAAGTTCCAAATTCAAGTGGCGAGCATTCCAAAATCGGGTGGCGCCGTCCAGCGATCGTAACGGACTCCGCAGGGACATTGCTCTCCGTCATGGCCGGCCATGACGGGAGGACGGTATTGGCCCCCGGGCTTGCAGTGCGAGTACCCCCGGTTGCGATCTCAAAAACCTTGACAATATTCCTATAATCCGCTACAATTCTGCCCCCCATCCTCCCAAGGACCCGCCATGCCGGAAGACCCGGCCGCCGCCTTCTCCCACCACCTCCTCCGCTTCGCGGCCCAGGCCACCCTCGACCCGGCCTTGCCCGAGGCCGAACGGGTTGCCGCCTGCAACGACGCGCTCGAGCACCTGCTGGAACTCGGAGACCCCGAACCTCTGCCGGCGATCCTCGCCGCGCGGGTCACGGCCGCCCACCTCATCGCGCAGGAATGCCTGCGCCGAAGCATGCGCGACGGCCCCGGCGAGGATTCGCGCCTGCTGTTGCTCGGAAAGGCGGCCCTGATGCCCGCCGTGATGGACAGTTTCGTGCGCGTGCTGGAAATCCCCCGCGGCCTGCTGCCCGACGCGCGCCGGCTGCTGCTGGCGGACCCCTTCGCGGACTCCGACGAACCCGACCCGGATCACGAGGACTTTTTTCCCGAACAGCACCCCATGTCCGGTGAGAAGCCGGCCGCCGACCCAATTTTTTCTCCGGTACGGCACCCCATGTCCGGTGACAAACCGGCCCTCACGCTCCGCAACGGCAACCCCCGCCGCGACCTCGCCACCCTGCCATGTTGCGGCGCCAAGGCCCGCTCCGGCCTGGGCTGCCGCCAACCCGCGATGCGCAACGGGCGGTGCCGCTTCCATGGCGGCAAAAGCACCGGGCCACGCACGCCGGCGGGCCTTGATGCCGCCCGGGCCGCGGCCACCCGGCACGGGTTCCACGCCGAACAGGGCCGGCGTTTCCTGGCCCTCGCCCGCCGCCTGCAAGCCAGTGCCCGCCTGCTGAACCGCGCCCGCGCGCTGATCCGCGCCGATCTCGGCATGTTGGAGCAGGCGATCCGCGATGAACCCGGCCAGGCCCTGCCGAAGGCGCAACCGGCGGCCGTGATGCGCCGGCTGCGGACCGGGCGGTGGCGGCCTAGCCGGCGTCCCGCCCGAGATACGCGGTCTGCACCGCCTCCGACGCCCGCACCGTCTCCGGCGGGCCTTCGATCAGGACGCGGCCCTCCACCATCACCGTGATCCGGTCGGCGGTGGAAAACACCACATCCATGTCGTGCTCGATCAACAATACGGCGTGATCATCGGCCAGGGTCCGGAGCAGCGCGGCGATGGGCTTGGTTTCCTCCACCCCCATGCCGGCGAGCGGTTCATCCAGCAGCAGCACCTTGGGCTGGCCGGCCAAAGCGATGGCGATTTCCAGCAGCCGCAGCATCCCGTGGCTGAGCGTCCCGGCCACCTCGCCCGCCTGGGCTGACAGGCCGACGCGGGCCAGGGCCGTTTCGGCGGCCTCGACGACCGCGGGGCGGCGCAGCAGGTCCCAGCCTCGGGTGGTGGCGGCCTGGGCGCCGAGGCGGGCGTTCTCCCGCACCGTCATTCCACGCATGACGTTCGTGCGCTGAAACGTTCGTCCCAGGCCCGCGCGGGCGCGCCGCCAGTCGGGGGCGGTGGTGACGTCCTGGCCGGCCAGGAAGATGCGGCCCTCGGTGGGCGGCAGGTCGCCGGCCAGCAGGTTGACAAGGGTGCTCTTGCCGGCGCCGTTGGGGCCGATGACGGCGTGCAGGGTGCCGGTTTCCAGCGCCAGGGAGACGTCGGAGACCGCGACGATGCCGCCGAAGCGGCGGGTCAGGCCCTCGGCGCGCAGGACGAGTCCAAAGGGGGTGGGACTTTTCATTTCGGGCGTCCCGCCAGGCCGTGGCGGAGCAGCAGGACGGCGAGCAGGATCGCCAGGCCTTCGACCAGCTTCTGCCGCTCGGTGATCAGATGGCCGAGTTCCTGGATGACGGTCAGGGCGATGGCACCGAGGATCGGGCCGTGCAGGGCGCCGATGCCGCCGAGCAGGACCATCAGCAGGGCCTCGGCCGATCGGTGCCAGCCCAGGAGTTCGGGGCTGACGAAGGCATCGGTCAGGGCGGCCATGTGGCCGGCGGCGCCAGCGAGGGCGCCGGCCAGGATGAAGGCGGCCAGCTTGAGCCGCTGGACATCGTGTCCCATGGCCCGCATGCGGGATTCATTGGCGCGGATGCCCAGCAGGGCATGGCCGAACATGGTCCGCATCAGCGCCCAGAGGCCGGCATACATGGCCGCCAGGACGCCGAGGTTGAGCCACAGGAAGATCGTCGCGCGCCAGGCTTTCGGCACGGGCCAGATCAGGTCGGGGCGGGGAATGAAGACTCCATCCATGCCGCCGCCGATCGGGGTGTCGTGGAACAGGAAATAGAGCATCTGCCCGAAGGCCAGCGTGGTCATCAGGAAGAAGAAGCCCTTGGTCCGCAACGCCAGCAGCCCCACCGGCGCCGCGGCCAGTCCGGCCAGCGCCATGGCGGCGGGGAGGGACAGGAACACCAAGGGCGGGCCGCCGACCGCCTGCGACAGGAGGTAGACCGCGTAGGACCCCAGGCCGAAGAAGGCGCCGTGGGCCAGGCTCACCAGCCCGGTCGCGCCGACCAGAAGCTGGAGGCTGAGGGCGAACATGCCGCCGATCAGGGCGGTGGAGGCCAGTTGGAGATGGTAGGTGGAGGCCCACAGCGGCATGGAGGCGACGACCGCCCCTCCCAGCGCCAGCAGCAGGTTTCCGCGGAGGCCGGCGCTGGTCATCATGCCCGGGAGAACAGCCCGGTCGGGCGCCACAGCAGGACCAGGGCCATCATGGCAAACACCGCCAGCCCCGCGAGGCCGGGGACATAGGCTTTCCCCATCGTATCGATCAGCCCGATCAGCAGGGCGGCCCAGAAGGCGCCTCCGATCGACCCGAGGCCGCCGATCACGACGACCACGAAGGAGAGAATGAGGAACCCGTCGCCCATGCCCGGATAGACGGATTGCAGGGGGGCGGCGAGGGCGCCGGCCAGCATCGCCAGGGCGGTCCCGGCGGCAAAGACAAATGTATGGATACGCCGGGAGTCCAGCCCGAGGGCGGCGACCATCTCGGGGTTTTCCGCCGCGGCGCGGATGGCGGCGCCGACCTGGGTCCGCTCGACGAACAGGACCATGAGGCCGGCGACGACGAGGCAGGCGGCCAGGACGGCGAGGCGGTAGGCGGAATAGGCGAAGTCCCCCACCACGGGGACCGAGAAGTCGAGCGCGGCCGGGACCGGCACGCTATGGTACTGGTTGTCGATCAGGAAGGCGCGCGCTTCCTCGAACAGCAGGATCAGCGCGAAGGTCAGCAGCACCTGGTCCAGATGTTCGCGGGTGCGGAAGTGGCGGAACAGGATGCGTTCGAGGATCGCGCCGAACACGGCCCCTCCCGCGATGGCCGCCAGCAGCGCGGCCCAGAGCGGCACCGAGGCGGCGGTCAGCACATAGGCCAGATACGCGCCGATCATGAACAGGCTGCCATGGGCGAGGTTGATCACGCCCATGACGCCGAAGATCAGCGTCAGCCCGCTGCTGATGAGGAACAGCAACAGGCCGTACTGCACCCCGTTGAGGACTTGCGCGAGGAAGCCGGTCATCTCAGGGGCACGGGGCTTTGCACGTGGGCAGGTTGGGGACGAGGCACGAACCGCGCCACCACACCCCAGGCCGTGGGGAGAGGGGACACGGACCGCGCAACCTCGCCCCCCCTCCCCTTGAGGGAGGGGGACGGGGGGAGGGGTAGCAACCCCCCGACCAGTGCCGCATCACCCCCCACCCCAACCCTCCCCCTCAAGGGGGGAGGGAGTGTTGCCCGGGGACCCCTCATACCGCCTGGCTGGCCCGCATCGCCGCGATCGCGCCGGCGTCGTAGCCCAGCTCCCCCAGGATCTGGTCCGTGTGCTGCCCCACCGAGGGAACATCGCCCATCACAGCCTCAAAGTCCGTGAACGCAAACGGGGGCAGCAGCGCCCGCACCGGCCCGGCCTCGGTATTGATCTCCCGCCACTTGTCCCGCGCCGCGAACTGCACGTGATCCCAGACATCCTTCGACTCATTCAGCCGCCCGTTGGCGATGCCGGCGTTGTCGAGCATCCCGGCCACCTCCACCGAGGTCATGGTCATGAACAATTCCTCGATCACCGCCGTCAGCGCCGCCCGGTTCTCCCGCCGCGCCCCCTGGGTGCTGAACCGGGGATCGGTCGCAAGCTCGGCTCGGCCCATCGCCTTGGTGCAGAACACCGCCCACTCCCGCTCATTCTGCAAGCCAAAGATGATCTGCCCATCCTTCGTCCTGTGAGCCCCATAAGGCGCGATCGCCGGATGCGATGTCGGCGACCGAGGCGGCGGCGTCCCAGCATAGGCGGCGCGCAGCATCGGGTAGGACATCCACTCCCCCAACGCATCGATCATCGCGATCTTGACGTTCGCCCCTTCCCCCGTCCGCCCGCGCCGCAGCAGCGCCGACAGGATCCCCGTCAGCGCATACATCCCGGTCGAGATATCAGCGATCGAGATCCCCACCCGCGACGGCTCATCGGGCGAACCGGTCACGCTGATCAGCCCCGACTCCGCTTGGATCAGCAGGTCGTAGGCCTTCTTCCGCACCATCGGCCCGCTCTCTCCGTAGCCGGAGATATCGCAGACCACGAGGCCGGGGTTGGCGGGCTTCAACGCCTCATGCGACAGCCCCAGCCGAGCCGCCGCGCCGGGGGCGAGGTTCTGGATCAGCACATCCGCGCCCGCCACCAACTGGTCCAGCACACGCCGAGCCGAGGGCTGCTTGACGTCGAGGGTGAGCGAGCGCTTGCCGCGGTTGAGCCAGACGAAATGGCTGCATATCCCGTTGACGTAGTTGTCGTAGTTGCGGGCGAAGTCGCCTTCCCCCGGCCGCTCGATCTTGATCACGTCGGCGCCGAGGTCGGCCAGATGCCGGCTGCAAAGCGGCGCCGCGACGGCGTGTTCCAGCGCGATGACGCGCATGCCTTCCAAGGGGCGCATGGATGGGATTCCTGGCTGATGGGTCCGGGGCGAGACCTAAGCGCGCGGCGGGGGGTGAGTCAAAGGCGGGGGGCGCGCCGCTTGATGGACCTGCATGGCCCGCCTAGCGTGTGATCATGACACCGGAAGAACCACCGCATTACCGGGCTTTCCTGTCCTATGCCCACGCCGACCGGGCGGCGGCGGACTGGCTGTTCCGCGGCCTGGAAGGCTTCCGCATCGGCAAGGACCTGAAAGGCCAGGTCACCGCGCGTGGTCCGATCCCCGATCGGCTGTATCCCATTTGCAAGGACCGCGAGGAGTTCACCCCCGGCGAGGACCTGCCCGAGGAAACCCTGAAGGCCCTGCGCCAGTCGGCCGCGCTGATCGTTCTTTGCTCCCCCCGCTCCGCCGCCAGTGACAACGTCCGGCGGGAGATCGTGATGTTCCGGGACCTGTATGGCGACTCCCGCCCGATCATTCCGCTCATCCTGGGTGGGGAGCCGGGGCAGACGGTAAACGACTGGTTCCCGCCGCCGCTGACGCCCGATCGGCTGGCGGCGGACTGGCGCCCGGAGGGTGTGGGCGATGGCAGGGACCTCGCGCTGGCGAAGGTGATCGCCGCGCTGCTGGGGTTGCCGCCGGAACGGATCTACCAGCGGTTGGTGCGGGAGCGGAAGCGTCTGTTCTGGCGACGGGTGCAGGTGGCGGTGCTGGTCGTGCTGCTGGCGGCAGGCGGTGGATATGCCGGGTGGATGTGGTGGACGAAGCACGAGGAGGTCCAGGTCCAAGGCCGCTCCCTTGCCGAGTTGCAGGAACTCGCCCTGAAATACATCCGCCTGACGAATCCAGCCGCGGCGGCGGATGCGCGGTCCGTGGAGGACCTCGTGGGGACCTTCCGCCGCATGGACCAAGAAGCGGCTGCGGGCAACGCGCGCAAGGCCGAGATAATAAGGCGTATCAACGCTGGCGACGCGGCCGGCGCGCTGGCCTTGCAGGAGACGATCGCAAAGGACGCCGAGGCCGCGGTGGAACGCGACCGCGCCCGCGTCGCCGAGGCCGCGAAAAAGGCCGCCGAGGAATATCGTGCGGTCGCTCGGCTGGCGGGCCACGGGGACCCCAAGCGCGCGCGGGAAGCCTATGCCAGCGCGCTGCGGCTGGACCCGGATGATGTGGGGTCCTGGATGCAACTCGGGTTCTTGCAATGGTCCGCCGGCGCGCTGGCCGAGGCCGAAACCGCCTATCGGCGCGCTTTGACGCTCGGCCGTCCCGGTCAGCACGATCACGGGCTGTATTGGTCGCGCATCGGCCTGGGCGACCTCCTGCGCGATCGGGGCGACCTGTCCGGCGCGATGGGCGAATACGCGGATGCGCGTGCGGCGGCCGAACGGCTTTCGGCTGCCGACCCGAAGGATGTGAACTGGCAGCGGGACCTCTCAGTCTCGTTCGACAGGGTCGGCGACGTGCTGGTGGCGCAGGGCAAGGGGGAGGAGGCGCTGACTGCCTATCGCGACAGCCTGGCGATCCGCGAGCGTCTGGTGCGTGCGGACCCCGCCAACGCGGGCTGGCAGCGGGACCTCTCGGCCTCGTTCGAGAAGATCGGCGACGTGCTGGTGGCGCAGGGCAAGGGGGAGGAAGCGCTGGCCGCCTATCGCGACAGCCTGGCGATCCGCGAGCGTCTGGCGCGTTCGGACCCCGCGAACGCGGGCTGGCAGCGGGACCTCTCGGTCTCGTTCGAGAAGGTCGGCGATGTGCTTGTGGCGCGGGGCAAGGGGGAGGAGGCGCTGACCGCCTATCGCGACAGCCTGGCGATCGCCGAGCGTCTGGCGCGTGCGGACCCCGCGAACGCGGGCTGGCAGCGGGACCTCTCGATCTCGTTCAACAAGGTCGGCGACGTGCTTGTGGCGCAGGGCAAGGGGGAGGAGGCGCTGGTCGCCTATCGCGACAGCCTGGCGATCCGCGAGCGTCTGGCGCGGTCGGACCCCGCGAACGCGGGCTGGCAGCGGGACCTTTCGGCCTCATTCCGCGGGATCGGCGACGTGCTTGTGGCGCAGGGCAAGGGGGAGGAAGCGCTGACCGCCTATCGCGACAGCTTGGCGATCGCCGAGCGTCTGGCGCGGTCGGACCCCGCGAACGCGGGCTGGCGATACGATCTGGCGGAATCTTACGATGGGATTGGGCAGGTGATGACGGGTCTAAGGCAACCTGCTAACGCCCTGGAATACTACGAAAGACGACGAAAAATCCTGATGGAGTTGGCGAGCCTGGATCCCCAAAATGCGCACTGGCAACGCGCTTATGCGCGCAGTCTTGGAAGGATCGTTAGCGTGTTGCTCGAACTCCAACAGGACAGCCAGGCACTCGAAATCGCGGCCGAAGCGCAGCGGTTGGAGGAACGAAATGCCCGCAAATTCCCGCAGGTGACACCCGTATACAAAATTCCTTTCACCGATGATCGGTGGCATCGGAGCGCACCACAGCAATAATGAGGCGTGAAGGGAGTGCCCGAAGTAGCGACCCATTCGCACGCGATGGCCTCTCCCGCTTGGGTATCCCCGTCGTTCGTATCCGAGGTCGCACTTGCTGGCCTACTACGAACGGTTCTCCGCATAGGGCCGGCCACGACGGCGTCGGGGGCATCGCGGGTAGCACCACAGTCGCGTATCGCGCGGCTCCCGCCCACCATGGAACATCCCCCACATCCCAGGGCGATTCGGTTCTGCCACTGTTTCCGAATTTTGGTATAGTAATCCATCGCGAACGAGATTCTGCTTGGTTTGTGAGCAGA
>CAMCDA010000185.1 GCA_945873195.1 Asaia bogorensis | reverse complement strand
GTGGCCTCGAAAATTTCTCCATCCTCTTGTGCCGCCATGTCCATCGTGATCCCCAAACGCGAACCGAGGGACCGCATAGATTCAGCACGTCAGCCGTTTGTCACGTACTCCTTCACCCGATTGCCCTGGGACGCCGCCGATCCTTTCTTGCCACCAGCCCACCCCATGCCCATTCTGCACCGCAACAGAGCGGGGCAAGGGCCAATGGACGACGACTTCCGCAAAGCGGCGCTGGAGTACCATCGCCTGCCGCGACCCGGGAAGCTGGCCATCGAGCCAACCAAGCGCATGGCCACCCAGCGCGACCTCTCCCTCGCCTATTCCCCCGGTGTGGCCGCGGCGTGCGAGGCGATCGTCGCCGACCCCGACGCCGCCTATGACTACACCGCCCGCGGCAACCTGGTCGCCGTGATCTCCAACGGCACCGCCGTCCTCGGCCTGGGCAATATCGGCGCGCTCGCCGGCAAGCCGGTGATGGAGGGCAAGGCCGTCCTGTTCAAGAAATTCGCCGGCATCGACGTGTTCGACATCGAGGTCGACGCCCAGGACCCGGACCGGTTCTGCGATGTGGTCGCGGCCCTGGAACCAACCTTCGGCGCGATCAACCTGGAGGACATCAAGGCGCCGGAATGCTTCGCGATCGAGGCCACATTGCGCAAGCGCATGGGCATCCCCGTCTTCCACGACGACCAGCACGGCACCGCGATCACAGTCGCCGCCGCCATCCGCAACGGTCTGCTGCTGCAAGGCAAGCAACTCCAGGACGTGCGGCTGGTGACTTCCGGCGCCGGCGCGGCGGCGCTCGCCTGCGTCGACCTGCTGGTGACGATGGGGCTGCGGGTCGAGAACGTGACCCTGACCGACATCAAGGGCGTGATCCGCAAGGACCGCCCGGACATGCTGCCCAACATGGCGCGGTATGCGCGTGACACCAACGCGACCACGCTGCAGGACGTGCTGGCCGGCGCCGATGTGTTCATGGGCCTGTCCGCCCCGCGCGTGCTGAAACCGGAATGGCTGCCCCTTCTGGCGCCGAAGCCGCTGATCCTGGCGCTTGCCAACCCCGACCCGGAGATCGATCCCGACCAGGTCCGCGCGCTCCGCCCCGACGCGATCGTCGCCACCGGGCGCAGCGACTATCCGAACCAGTGCAACAATGTCCTGTGCTTCCCGTTCATCTTCCGGGGCGCGCTGGATGTCTCCGCCACCACGATCAACGAAGCCATGAAGATCGCGGCGGTGGAGGCGATGGCCGGCCTCGCCCGGGTCGAGGCCAGTGAGGTCGTGGCCGCGGCCTATGGCGGCACCGCGCCCGTCTTCGGCCCCGACTACATCATCCCCCGACCCTTCGATCCGCGCCTGATCCTGGAAATCGCCCCCGCCGTCGCCCGCGCCGCGATGGAGAGCGGCGTCGCCCGCCGGCCGATCCGCGACCTGGTGGCCTATCAGCGCGACCTGCAACGCTTTGTGTTCCGCTCGGGCGACCTGATGCGCCCGGTGTTCGAGGCGGCGCGCCGTGACCCCAAGCGCATCGTCTTCGCGGAAGGGGAGGACGATCGCGTCCTCCGCGCCAGCCAGACCCTGATCGACGACAATATCGCCCGCCCGATCCTGCTTGGGCGCCGCGACGTGATCGAGACCAAGCTGCGCGACCTCGGCCTGCGCATGCGGCTGGGCGCGCAGGTGACGGTATTTGATCCGACAAGCGACCATGACGTGTTCGATCCGCTGGTGCCGCGCTACCAGGTGCTCGCCGGGCGGCGCGGCGTGCCACCCGACCCCGCGGCACGCCGGGTCCGCACACGATCGTCTGTTGCGGCGGCGATCATGCTGGAAGCCGGCATGGCGGATGCCGCGATCTGCGGCGGCACCGGCGCCTGGTGGCGGCAGGTGCAGTATATCCTGCCGATCATCCCACGCCGGCCGGATGTCAGCCGTATCTACGCCCTGTCCTGCCTGATCATTCCGAACGGCGTGCTGTTCCTGTGCGACACGTTCATGGTGGTCGATCCGACGGCTGAACAGATCGCCGAGATGACCTTGCTCGCCGCCGACGCCGTGCATGGCTTCGGCATCACGCCCAAGGCGGCCTTGCTGTCCCATTCCAGCTTTGGGGCGAGCGACACGGACTCGGCCCGCAAGATGCGGCGGGCCTTGGGGTTGATCCGGGCGCGGGCGCCGGAGCTGGAAATCGACGGGGAGATGCACGCGGATGCCGCGCTGGTGCAGACGATCCGCGACCAGGCCGTGCCGGACAGCCGCCTGACGGGAACAGCGAACCTGCTGATCATGCCGACCCTGGACGCGGCGAATATCTCGTTCAACCTGTTGAAGGCGGCGGCGGATGGGTTGCCGGTGGGACCGATCCTGCTGGGCATGGCCAAGCCGATCCATGTCGTGGTGCCGAGCGTGACGGCGCGCGGGATTGTTAATTTGAGCGCGCTGGCGGTGGTGGAGGCGCAGGGGCGGTAGGGCTTGCCTGGCGGACAGACCCTCCCATATTAATCGAACGTAACAGGAACAGAAGCCCCCCAACCCGTGTCCCGCATTTTTCGTACGGTGCTACCCCATGTCCGGTGAGAAATTGGGGGAATGACCACCTCTACCCTGCCCTTCGTCCTCATCGTCGCCGGCCCGACCGCCAGCGGTAAATCGGCCCTCGCGATGGCCCTGGCCGAACGCCTGAACGGCGTGATCATCAATGCCGACTCGATGCAGGTGTATCGGGAACTCCGCGTCCTGACCGCCCGCCCGACCGTGGCCGAGGAAGCCCGCGTCCCGCATCGCCTGTACGGCGTCCGCCCCGCTTCCGAGGCTGGCAGCGTCGCCTGGTGGCGGGAGCAGGCGCTCGCGACCATCGCCGTTGAGCGGGAAGCCGGCCGCCTCCCCATCCTGACCGGCGGCACGGGGATGTATTTCAGCGCCCTGACCCAGGGCCTCGCCGAAATCCCCACCCCCACCCCGGAAGCGCGGGAGGAAGCTCGGCGCCTGCTGGCCGAGATCGGATCGGCGGAACTCCATGCCGGCCTGACCAAGGTCGATCCGGCCACCGCGCATCGGCTGCACCCGTCCGACGGCCAGCGCATCGCCCGGGCGTGGGAGGTCTGGCGCAGCACGGGCCAGGGCCTTGCCGCCTGGCAGAACCGTAAGCTGCCCGCGGCCCCGTACCGGTTCGGGGCGATCCTGCTCGACCCACCGCGAGAGGCGCTGCGGGCCGCGATCGCCACCCGGTTCGACGCGATGCTGGAAGATGGCGCGGTGGAGGAGGTGCGGGCGCTGCTGGAACAGAACCTCGACCCCGCTTTGCCGGCCATGCGGGCGCATGGGGTGCCGGAGCTGTCGGCCTTCCTGCGCGGAACGATGACGCTGGCGCAGGCGCGGGAGCGGACGGAGCTGATCACGGGGCAGTACACCAAGCGGCAGGCGACCTGGTTCAGGCATCACGTTTTGGCGGACCCGCCATGCGTCCGCACGATCAGTTCGCGATGGCCAGATTTCACGCAAGATTCGGAAAGTATTTTGGCCAATTTCGTGAGTTTTGTTCACAATGCGGGTTGACGCACCGCAACAACCCCTCTATGCGTCCGCCCTCCTTAACAATGGGGCACTTTAGTCATGTCCGCGGAACTCACCCAGTCGGGCGCCGAAATCCTGCTTCGCGCCCTGAAGGACCAGGGCGTCGAGGTTATTTTCGGCTATCCCGGCGGCGCGGTCCTGCCGATCTATGACGCGATCTTCAACCAGAACGCGATCCGGCACATTCTCGTCCGCCAGGAAGGCGGCGCGGTCCACGCAGCCGAGGGCTATGCCCGCTCCACCGGCAAAGTCGGCGTAGTGCTGGTTACGTCCGGCCCTGGGGCGACGAATGCCGTGACCGGGCTGTGCGACGCGCTGATGGACAGCATCCCGGTCGTCTGCCTGACCGGGCAGGTGCCGACGCATCTGATCGGCAACGACGCCTTCCAGGAAGCCGACACGACCGGCATCACCCGGCCGGCGACCAAGCACAACTATCTGGTCAAGCGCTCGGAAGACCTGGCCCGCGTGGTTCACGAGGCCTTCTATGTCGCGCGCAGCGGCCGGCCGGGTCCGGTCGTGATCGACCTGCCCAAGGACATCCTGATCAACAAGGCGCCCTATACCGAAGCGGCGCCGGCGCACCCGACCTACCGCCCACGGCTCGACCCCGACGCGGCCCGGATCGAGGAAGCGGTGGCCCTGCTGAAGCAGGCGAAGCGGCCGATGATCTATGCCGGCGGCGGCGTCATCAACGCCGGTCCGAAGGCGTCGGAGGCTCTGACCGCGCTGGTGCGCGCCACCGGATTCCCGGTGACCAATACGCTGATGGGGCTGGGCGCCTATCCGGCGTCGGACCCGCAGTTCCTCGGCATGCTGGGGATGCACGGCACCTACGAAGCCAACATGGCGATGCATGGCTGCGACGTGTTGCTGGCCGTGGGTGCCCGCTTCGATGACCGGGTGACCGGGCGGCTGAACGCGTTCAGCCAGGGCTCGCGCAAGATCCACATCGATATCGACCGCTCCTCGGTCAACAAGAACGTCCCGATCGAAATCCCGATCATCGCGGATGCCGGGCGGGCGCTGGATGCGATGCTGCGGGAATGGCACGCGACTCCGGGCAAGGCAGACGCGCCGGCCATCGCCGCCTGGTGGCGCCAGATCGACGAATGGCGCGGCAAGAACAGCCTGGGCTTCCACCAGGCCATGCAGCCCGGGACGATCATCAAGCCGCAATACGCGGTGCAGCGCCTGTATGAGATCACCAAGGCGCGGAAGCAGGAAGTCTTCATCACGACCGAGGTCGGGCAGCACCAGATGTGGGCCGCCCAGCACTTCAAGTTCGAGAAGCCGAACCGCTGGATGACCTCGGGCGGGTTGGGTACGATGGGCTATGGGCTGCCGGCCGCGATGGGCGTGCAGGTGGCGCATCCGGACGCGCTTGTGATTGATATCGCTGGCGAGGCCTCTATCCTGATGAACATCCAGGAAATGGGGACGCTGGCGCAGTATCGCCTGCCGGTGAAAGTTTTCATCCTGAACAACGAATACATGGGCATGGTCAGGCAGTGGCAGGAGCTGCTGCATGGCGGCCGGTATTCGGAAAGCTACTCGGCAGCCCTGCCCGACTTCGTGAAGCTGGCGGAAAGCTTCCACGCCACTGGCCTGCGGGCCACCAGCGTCGAGCAGTTGGATGACGTGATCATCCGGATGCTGGACTGCGACGGCCCGGTGATCGCGGACATCGCGGTCGACCAGAAGGAGAACTGCTTCCCGATGATCCCGTCGGGGGCGGCGCACAACGAAATGATCCTCGGCCCGGATCATGAGGCGACGAATGCCGTTGTCTCCGATCAGGGTTTTGCCCTGGTCTGAGTTTTCTGTCAGAAGGCCGCCGCGGGTTGGGTTTCCCCATGCGGGGGACCCGCCCGCCCCTTCGCGTTACCGATCGGTTCAAGCATGTCCAGTTCCCAAGACACGACCCAGCGCACCGCCACCATATCCGTCCTGGTGGATAATGAGGCAGGCGTCCTCGCGCGGGTCACCGGCCTGTTCTCGGGCCGCGGCTACAATATCGACAGCCTGACGGTGGCCCCGGTGGACGCCGAGGGCAAGCAGAGCCGGATCAACGTCGTGACCACCGGGACGACCATGGTCATCGAGCAGATCAAGGCCCAGCTCGACCGGCTGGTCCCTGTCCACCGCGTGTCCGACCTGACCCGCGAAGGCCCGCATGTCGCCCGCGAGATGGCGCTGATCAAGGTGATCGGCACCGGGGAGAAGCGGGTCGAGGCGCTGCGGATCGCTGATACCTTCCGCGCACGGGTGGTGGACACGACGGTCGAGAGCTTCGTGTTCGAGCTGACCGGTGCGTCTGACAAGATCGACGCGTTCATCGAGCTGATGCGGGCCCTGGGCCTCGCCGAGGTGTCCCGCACCGGGATCGCGGCGCTGGCGCGCGGCAAGCGGACGATTTAACCCACCCTTCTCGTCAGGGTGAAACGGGTTCGGCCATTGTTTGGCCGGCCCCGGTTCGGCCCCGGCGTTCCAAGCCTCAGACGATCCAACGAAAGGAACCCATCCATGCGCGTCTACTACGACCGCGACGCCGACGTGAACCTGATCAAGGGCAAGAACGTCGCCATCATCGGCTATGGCAGCCAGGGCCACGCCCATGCCAACAACCTGAAGGACAGCGGCTGCACCAATCTGGCCGTCGGCCTGCGCCCAGATTCCGCGGGCGTCGCCAAGGCGGAAGCCGCCGGCCTGAAGGTCATGGACCCGGCTGACTGCGCCAAGTGGGCGGATGTGGTCATGGTCCTGACGCCGGATGAGGGCCAGGGCGACCTGTACCGCGACAAGCTGCACGCCAACATGAAGCCGGGCGCCGCGCTCGCCTTCGCGCATGGGCTGAACGTCCACTTCAACCTGCTCGATCCGCGCGCCGACATTGACGTGTTCATGATCGCGCCGAAGGGCCCCGGCCACACGGTCCGCAGCGAATACCAGCGCGGCGGTGGCGTCCCTTGCCTGGTGGCGGTCGCGCAGAACCCGTCCGGCAATGCGCTTGAAGTCGCGCTGTCCTATGCCTCGGCCATCGGCGGCGGGCGCGCCGGCATCATCGAGACCACCTTCAAGGAAGAGTGCGAGACCGATCTGTTCGGTGAGCAGGTTGTCCTGTGCGGCGGCCTCGTGGAGCTGATCAAGGGCGGCTACGAGACGCTGGTGGAAGCCGGTTACGCTCCCGAAATGGCGTATTTCGAGTGCCTGCATGAAGTGAAGCTGATCGTGGACCTGATCTACGAGGGCGGCATCGCGAACATGAACTACTCGATCTCCAACACCGCCGAGTATGGCGAATACGTGACCGGTCCGCGGATCATCACGGATGAAACCAAGGCCGAGATGAAGCGCGTGCTGGCCGATATCCAGTCCGGTCGTTTCGCGCGCGACTGGATGCTGGAGAACAAGGTGAACCAGTCCAGCTTCAAGGCCACCCGCCGCCGTCTGTCCGAGCATCCGATCGAGGAAGTGGGCGCCAAGCTGCGCGCCATGATGCCGTGGATCAGCAAGAACGCGCTGGTCGACAAGTCGAAGAACTGATCTTCGGGTTCTGAAGGACACCCCCGGCTGATCGGATCAGCCGGGGGTGTTTTCGTTTTGGGGTCAGGAGTGGCCGGGCGGGTCGACCTGTCACGGGGGGCAGGATGTCGTGCTGGACCTCCGGCGTTCAGTGACGGGGTTCGGTCTGCGGTTGAAGACGTGGATGGCCCGCCTTCGCGGGCCATGACGGAAGAGGCGGGCCGTGACCGGAGAGACGATCCACCTCGCAGGGGAGGGGCCGTGATCGGGGGAAGCGGACGCTGATCTGGCGACAACAGAGCCAAGCCGGATAATCGCCACCATACGGGATGCCCCGGTCGACGCGGATCAGACCAAGCGGGCCTGACGGACGGCGGCTTCGATGAAGCTCGCGAACAGCGGGTGGGGGTCGAAGGGCTTGGACCGTAGCTCGGGATGATACTGGACGCCCACGAACCAGGGATGGTTCGGAAGTTCAACGATCTCGGGCAGGATCCCATCGGGGGACATCCCTGAAAACCGCAGCCCGGTCCGTTCCAGGCTCTCCCGGAAATTTACATTGACTTCGTAACGATGCCGGTGCCGCTCCTCTATCCGGCGTGCCCCACCGTATATACGACTGACCAGACTGTTCTCCGCCAGTTCGGCCGGATAGGCGCCGAGCCGCATGGTGCCGCCCAGGTCGTCGGCCTCGGAGCGCCGCTCAATCTGGTTGCCCCGCGCCCATTCCGTCAGTAACCCGACCACGGCCGTGTCACACGGCCCGAATTCGGTCGATGACGCCCCGGTGAGCCCTGCCAGGTTCCGCGCCGCCTCGATCACCGCCATCTGCATCCCGAAGCAGATGCCGAACATCGGCACGCCGTGTTCGCGGGCGAAGCGCACGGCCTCGATCTTGCCCTCGGTGCCGCGTTCGCCGAAGCCGCCCGGCACCAGGATGCCATGGACACCCTCCAGCCGCAGGACGGCGTCGGGCTGTTCGAAGATGGAGCTATCGACCCAGTCCAGCGTCACCTTGACCCGGTTGGCGATGCCGCCATGGGCCAGCGCCTCGGCCAGGGATTTATAGGCGTCCAGCAGATTGGTGTATTTGCCGACGATCGCGATACGGACCTCACCCTCGGGCGTGGCGATCGCCTCGACGATGCGTTCCCAGCGCGACAGGTCCGGCTCCCCCTCATGCGGCAGGCCGAAATGGCGCAGCACTTCGCGGTCCATGCCCTCGGCGTGGTAGCTGATCGGCACCTGGTAGATCGACGGCACATCCAGCGCCGGGATCACCGCCGCGGGGCGGACATTGCAGAACAGGGCGATCTTCCGCCGCTCATTCTCCGGGATCGGCCGGTCGCAGCGGCACAGCAGCATCTGCGGCTGGATGCCCACGTTCAGCAGTTCCTTGACCGAATGCTGGGTCGGCTTCGTCTTCAGCTCCCCGGCCGAGGGGATATAGGGCACCAGGGTCAGATGCACGAACATCGAGCTTTCCGGCCCAAGTTCATTTCCCAACTGGCGAATGGCCTCCAGGAACGGCAGGCTCTCAATATCGCCGACCGTGCCGCCGATCTCGACCAAGACAAAATCCAGCCCCTCGGTTTCCCGCTGGACGGCTTCCTTTATGGCATCGGTGATATGGGGAATGACCTGCACGGTCGCGCCCAGATACAGGCCCTTCCGCTCCCGCGCGATCACATCCTGGTAGATCCGGCCCGTCGTCGCGTTATCCAGCTTGGTCGCATGGACCCCGGTGAACCGCTCATAGTGCCCCAGATCCAGATCGGTCTCCGCCCCGTCATCGGTGACGAAGACCTCCCCGTGCTGATAGGGGCTCATGGTGCCCGGATCGACGTTCAGATAGGGGTCGAGCTTCCGAAGCCGCACCTTATAGCCGCGGGCCTGCAACAGCGCGCCGAGGGCCGCCGAGGCAATGCCCTTGCCCAGGGAGGAGACCACGCCGCCGGTAATGAAAACAAACCGCGTCATGGGCGCCCTGTATACGGATGCGAATCGGAGTCGGGGAAGCCCGGAGTGACCCGGACGTCCGGCAAAGGCACGGTCAGGCTCAGTTCGTCGGCGCCGACGGGACGGCGGGCAACGCCGGCAGGGCCGGTGCCGCCGGCGTGCCGGCCGGCGTATCGAGCAGGGACCCCGCGGTCGAGGCACTGCGGTTCAGCACAGCCAGGCCCAGCGATAGGGACATGAAGATCACGGCCAGCACGGCCGTCGCGCGGGTCAGCAGGTTCGCGGTGCCGCGCCCGGACATGAAGGACCCCATGCCCTGGGAGGACCCGATGCCCAGTCCACCGCCCTCACTGCGCTGAATCAGCACCACGCCGATCAAGGCGAGGGTCACGAACAGGTGGATGATCAGCAGGACGGTGCTCAATGGGGGGTCCTTGGCAGCATACGGAACGCGCGCTCTTACCCGGCCTTGGCCGCGCGGGCAATCGCCAGGAAATCCTCGGCCTTCAGACTGGCCCCGCCGACCAGCGCCCCACCGACATTTGGGACCGCCAAAAGCGAGGTTGCGTTGGCCGGACGGACCGAGCCGCCATAGAGGATCAGGATGTTCGCGCCGGCGGGGCCGCATTGGGCGACCAGGCGGGCGCGGATGAATGCGTGCATGGCGGCGACATCGGCCTCGGTCGCGGTCTTGCCTGTGCCGATGGCCCAGACCGGCTCATACGCCACGACGCCGGCGAACCCGTCCGGCAGGCTGCCGGCCAGTTGTCCGGCGACCACCGCCTGTTCCCGGCCGGCGTTGCGTTCGGATTCGGTTTCGCCGACGCAGACGATGGGGATCAGGCCGGCCGCGGTCGCGGCCAGGGTCTTGGCGCGGACCTGGGCATCGGTTTCGGCATGGTTCTGGCGGCGTTCGCTGTGGCCCAGGATGACATGGGTCGCGCCGACGTCGCGCAGCATGGGGGCGGCGACGTCACCGGTATGGGCGCCTTGGACGTCCGCGTGGCAATCCTGCCCGCCCACGGCGACGCTGGCCCCCGCCAGGGCCGCCGCGACGGCCGCGACATGGACGAAGGGCGGGCACACCAGCACATCGGCCGGCAGGCCCTGGGCGCCATCAGCGACGGCGCGCGCGAGGGCCAGGGCTTCCTGCCCCATGGTGTGCATCTTCCAGTTGCCGGCGATCAGTTGGCGCATTGGGGGACTCCCGGTCGGCGATGGGGGCGGTTTGCACCTTGTCGGTTGGGTTGCGCAAGGGTTTGGGGTTGGCGGGGGTGTTTGGGATTGGGTTGGTGGGCGTGCGGTTTGGGGTTGGTGGGCATGGAGCCGGTTGGGATTGTGGGGTACAATTTCAGCGTTCGTTCATCATACGTTCCCGACCCTAGCGTATCCGATCGGCGCGAGGCAAGTGCTTCTTCAGCCGGTGGGTCGGCATCAGGGTGCCCCGGGCCGTCGGCCGCTTCGGCCGCTTGTACGTGGCG
>CAMCDA010000184.1 GCA_945873195.1 Asaia bogorensis | reverse complement strand
CACCGCCCGGAAACAAGGTTGGAATCTTCTCACGGCCCTCTCGACCACGCCGGCTTCACTCATCCTCGCTTTATCCGGATAACGCTGGCCCCGCCGTACCTCCACGAGCGCCTTTCTTGCTCACGGTGGGGGGCTTGGGAGTTACCATTTTTCGCCGATTACCACACCGGCGGCCCTTCCGCGGGCCGCCGTGTTCATTTTTTTCGACGCTGGCCGGTCAGACCTCCAGCCACTCCTGCCGGACGCCCGGATCGGCATCCAGTTCCTCGGGCGTGCCGCCAAAGACGATCTGGCCATGCCCCATCACGTACAGCCGCTTGGAGATCTTCAGCGCGATCGTCAGCTTCTGCTCCACCAGCAGGATCGAGATGCCGCGCCGCGCGATTTCCTCCAGCAGGACGCCGACCTGCTCGACAAGCCGCGGCGCCAGGCCCTCGGTCGGTTCGTCGATCAGGATCAGGTCGGGGTCACCCATCAGCGTGCGGCAGATGGTCAGCATCTGCTGCTCGCCGCCTGACAGCACGCCGGCTGCGTTGTTCTGGCGGTTGTCCAGGTTGGGGAACAACTTGAACACGTCATCGAAGGTCCAGCGCCCGAAGACGCCTTTCTTCCGTAGCCCGAGTTCCAGGTTCTGGCGCACGGTCAGTGTCGGGAACACCTGCCGGTCTTCCGGCACATAGCCAATGCCGGCGCGCGACACGAGGTCGGTGCGCATGCCCGCCAGTTCCTTGCCGCGGAAGCGGACGCTGCCCTGTGGTTCCACCAGGCCCATGATGGCCTTGCAGGTCGTGGACCGCCCGACGCCATTGCGGCCGAGCAGACTGACGATCTCCCCTTCGCGGACGTCAAGGCTGACGCCGTGCAGGATATGGCTTTTGCCATAATAGGCGTGGAGATCACGAACTTCCAACATGTTGCTGTCTGCCATCACTCGGTCAACGCCCCCAGATAGGCTTCCTGCACCGCGCGGCTCGCGCGGATATCGGCCGGCTTGCCCGATGCGATCACCTGGCCATAGACGACGACGGTGATCGTGTCGGCGAGGTCAAAGACAACCCGCATGTCATGCTCGACCATCAGCAGGGTCTTGCCTTCGGTAACCTTGCGGATCAGGTCGACGGCATATTCGGTCTCGCTGTGGCTCATGCCCGCGGTCGGTTCATCCAGCAGGATGACCGTCGCGCCGCCGGCGATGGTGATGCCGATTTCCAGCGAGCGCTGTTCGGCATAGGACAGCAACCCGGCTAGCAGGTCGCGCCGCCCCAGCAGGTTCAGCTCCTCCAGAAGCTGTTCCGCGCGCTGGTTCAGTTCCTTTTGCCGCCACAGCGGACTCCAGAACGAATAGCGGTAGCCTTGCGACCACAGCAACGCGCAGCGGATGTTCTCGAACACCGTCATCCGGTGGAAGATCGACGTGATCTGGAAGCTGCGCGACAGGCCCAGCCGGTTGATCCGCTGCGGTTCCAGCGTGTCGATCCGCGTGCCGTTCAACGAGATGCTGCCCGACGTGATCGGGAACCGCCCGCTGATCAGGTTGAACAGCGTGGTCTTGCCCGCGCCGTTCGGTCCGATGATCGCGTGGCGTTCCCCCAAACGGATATCGAGATCAACGCCGCGGATGATTTCGGCCGGTCCGAAGTTCTTGCGGACCTGCTGTAGGCTGAGTGCGGGAACCGCCATCACACGCTCCTCTGCTTGAGGTCGGCCGTGACGTCCTCCCAGACGCGGGCGAAGCTCCGGATTTCCAGCCGTAGCCAGGCGCCGCCCAGGACCAGCAATGCCGAGGAGACGAGCCACGGCATCGTGGCATGGACGTCGATCTTGTTGCCGAACAGGACCAGTGTCTTGCCCTGGGCTTCACCGATCGTCAGAAATGAAACCAGCTCGATCAGGCCAACGAAGCCCAGCAGGGTGGAGATGGCGGGGATCGACAACCGCGCATACGGCACCGCCAACCGCCCGAGCCGTCCCGCTCGGCTGATCGGGCCATGCGAGTCGATGATGCCGGCAAGCCCGGTGGGCGCGAAGGTAACCATGCCGACGAACAGCACGCCGACATAGATCAGCCAGGCATTGGACAGCAGGCTGAGCCCACTTTGCAGCAAGGTGATCAGCGACGCGCCCAGGATCGGGCCGTAGAAGATCGTGGAGCCGCCGATATAGGTCATCAGCACCGCGTTGGCCGAAAGCGGGGCGGCGACCGCGTCGAATGTCACGATCTCATACGAGATCGCATACAGCCCGCCGCCCACGCCGGCGAACATGCCGGACAGGGCGAATTGCAGGAACCGGACGCGGCGCGGGTCATAGCCCATGAACTGCGCCCGCTCGAAATTATCGCGCGTCGCGTTTGCCATGGCGCCCAAGGGCGTGCGGGTCAGGAACAGCATCCCCAGCGCGGCGATCAAGGTCCAGGCGAGGATCAGGTAATAGACTTCGGTCCCCGAGGCGTAGGAAAAGCCGAACAGGCTCCGCTCGATCATGCGGTTGGCGCTGACGCCGCCTTCACCACCGAAGAAGTGGTGGAACATGATGGCGGAGGTTGCCACAAGCTCCCCGATCCCCATGGTGATCATCGCGAACGCGGTGGCGCGCTGCTTGGCCGCCATGTAGCCGAACACAATCCCGAAGACCAGGCCCGCGAGGCCGGCGAGCACGGGCATCAGTTCCAGCGGCAAGGGCAGGCCACCGCCCTCGGCCGCGTTCAGGAAGTGGATGGTACTATAGCCACCCAGCCCGAAGAACACGGCATGCCCGAAGGACAGCAGGCCGGCCTGTCCCATCAGCATGTTGTACGACAGGGAGAAGATGATCATCATCCCCATCTGGCTGAGCATGCTGAGCAGGAAGCCGGAATGACGGCCGGTGTTCCAATCATAGAACAGCCAGGGCAAAGCCGCGACGGCGACCACGAGAACGACCCAGAGCCAGGTCCGGGACGAGGAGGAGGAAGATGTGCCGCTCATGTGTCGCGCGTCCCCATCAGGCCACGCGGGCGGAACAGCAGCATCAGGACCATCATCGCATAGGGCAGCAAGGGCCCGACGCGAGAGACCGGCACCGCCAGGATTTCACCCAGCAGGTTCTTCGTTCCGATCCAGGTGGCGACCCCGCCCAGCAAGTCTGCGAGAGAATAATCGATCACCACCGCGAAGGTCTGCACCATGCCGACGATGATCGAGGCGAAAAAGCAGCCGGCCAAGGACCCGAGACCGCCAAGGACGACGACCACGAACACGATCGGGCCGAGTGCCGCGGCCATCGAAGGCTCGGTGACCTGATAGTTGCCGCCGATCACACCGGCGAGACCCGCCAGGAAGCACCCGCCCGCGAAAACCATCGTAAACACGCTCGGCACGTTATGGCCGAGGGCGCTGACCATGTTCGGGTGGGTGAGGGACGCCTGGATGATCAGGCCGATCCGGGTGCGGGTCAGCAGCAGCCAGATGGACAGCAGCATGCCGCCGGCGATCAGCAGCATGAAGGCCCGATAGGCCGGGAAGTTGATCCCGTACAGGCTGAACAAGGGGAAATCGAGCGCCATGGGCACCCGATACGGCACCGGCAGCATGCCCCAGATCATCTGGACGCCGCGCTCGATGATGAAGAACAGGCCGAACGTGAACAGCAGTTCGGCGATGTGCCCGTTATGATGGGTGCGGCGTAGGCCCCAGATCTCGATCGCGGCGCCGATCGCGGCGCACATCAGCGGGGCGATGATCAAGGCCGCCCAGAAGCCGATCATGCGGCTCGCCTCGAACGCGAGGTAGGCGCCGATCATGTAGATCCCCGCATGGGCGAAATTCAGCACGCCCATCATGGAGAAGATCAATGTCAGGCCGCTGGCGAGCATGAACAACAGCATGCCATAGACGAAGCCGTTCAGCAGGGAGATGAGAATTATCTCCATTTCACCTGCTCCTTCATTGTTGTCATGATCTATCCACCGGCAAGGGAAAAGGGGGCCAACAGGGCATGCCACGGGATGGCGGCATGGTGGTCGTTTCATCGTCGGAGATACCGAGGCGCGTTCAGCCCATGGAAAACGGAGAACGCGCCCAGGTCATTGTCGAATTGCGAAATGTCGTCGGCTTGCGGGATGTCCGGCCGGGTCGCGCCCGGCCGGGCAGGCGCTAGGTACCGGGGGGACGCTTCATCTTGCAGGTCGTCGGGAAGGTCAGGTCCTGCGACGTGGCCTTGGTCAGCGTCTTCCAGCCCCAGCCGGTCTTTTCGGAGTCATTCTTGACCGGCTTGGTGAACATCGCCGTGTAGAACGGCTGCATGATCTGGTGATCATCCTTCCGCATGGTGTTCATCTCACCATACATGTCCGGCGCCTGCGCGCCTTCGAGGGCGAGCGCCACTGCCAGCGGGTCGGTCGATCCGGCCTTGGTGATCGCGCCGGCCAGCATGTCGAACATCGTCTGGAAGTTGATCCACGGATAGTCGAAGCCCGGATCGGTGGCGCGGAACCCCTTGACCCATTCCTCGGCCTTGGCGTTGCCCAGTTCGGCGCCCATGTTGTCGTGGCCTTCAAGCACCGCGATGACGCGGTTGCCGCCGCCATCGCCCATCGCCGTCGGGCCACCGTTCAGATGCGCCGAGAACGTGTAGTACTTGATATCAACACCGGATTCGACGCCCGCCTTCATCAGCAGGTTGAAGTCCGGGCCCCAGTTCGATGTCAGCAGCGCCTGCGCGCCGGACGCCTTGACCTTGGCGATGTAGGACGAGAAGTCCTTGATCTTGGCGAGCGGAACGAACTCCTCACCCACGATCTTGATGTCGGGGCGATACTGCGCCAGGAATTTCTTGGTGTCGGCCGCGACACCCTGGCCATACAGATAGTCCTGGTTCATCAGGTAGACGGACTTCGCATCGGCCGGCAGGCCGCGAACCATCGTCGCGACGCGCTGCGTGACGTTGGCCGAGAAGCGGAAATGCCAGAAATCGCATTTCTCTTCCGTCAGTTCGCTCGCGAGAGCCGAACAGTTCAAGTACAGAACCCGGTTGTTCGGGTTGCGCTGGTTGTGGCGCGACACGCCGTCGACCATCGCCGCGGCGACATTCGAGCCCACGCATTGGATCACGATGGGGATGTTCTGATCGACCACCGACTTCAGCGCGATCAGCGCCTCCGACGGCTGGATCTTGTCGTCGAACGTCACCAGTTCGAACTTCTTGCCCAGGGCGCCGCCGCGCGCGTTGGTGTTGTCCATCGCGTAGCGCAGCATTTTCAGCCAAGCATCGCCATTGGCGGCAAAGGCGCCCGAGAAGGGCGCGATGAAGGCGATCTTGATGGTGTTCTGTGCCATCGCCGCACCGCTGCCCAGCAGCAATACGGCGGTCAGAACACAGCGCGCCACGTGGCGGAAGACCCAGTTCATGTTTGCTCCCCGTTCAAATCGACCGATTGTCGGCCGATTCCCGAATTATGAAGAATGGCGTTATGACGACCCGGGATAGCGAGTCAATGTCTGGTGTTATTTTCTCTCGGTCAGGCGGCCATCGTCAGTTTCTTCACAAAGGCCGAGAGCCGGTGCCGGCGCAGTTCGCTGCGCGCCTTGGCGTCCGATGTCATATAGTTCAACTGCACGCTGTATCGACGTCCGGTAAAGGATCGGTGGCCGTGCCAGCTCTCCGCGCCATTGGGAAAGATCAGCAGCGTGCCGTTCACCGGCGGCACTTCCACGACGTAATCCTCCAGGTTGCCCGGGCCACGCAACAGGCGCAGGCAGCCGTCCTGGCGCGCGAAGGCATCCGATGTCTGGTTGAGGTAGAGCAGGACGGTCACGCGCTTGGCGGTTGAATCGCAATGGATGCGGCCGTCCTTTGCCTCGGTCCGGCCGCGCAGGGTCAGCATGGTCGGCGCGGTGGTCAGATCGAGCTCGAATTTGCGGGCGATGATCCCGCGCAGCCGCTCGCCCTCCATCTCATGCATCAGGGAAGCGGCGGCGGGGCCGAGGCGGACGGCGTCGGTCGGGAAGGATCCGCGCTTGTCGAGCGGCGGCATGTCGTGGATTACGGCGCGCAGGCCGTCGGGCGGGACGAAATCGGGCACGACGACATGCGCGAAGGGATCGCGCGCGACGGGTGTTGCGTCCAGCTTGGCATAGTCCAGTGCGATCATCGTCGGTTCCGTCAGGCGCCCTTGGGGCTGGTCAGCAACGCCTCGGCCAGGTCGACCAGGTCGTCGGTCCAATAGATATCGGGGCGGGGGCGAGAAATCGCCAGACCCGCGTCGGGCCGGCAGGTCAGAACCGGCATGACCCAGCGCGGGGGAAAGCCGAGACGCCCGTCCGCGGCGCCGAGCAAGGCCCCTGCGATGGCGGCGTTGGTATCGGTGTCGCCGCCGGCGCCGACGGTGCGGATCAGCGCGGTTTCCGCGTCGGTGCCGGCCGCCAGATGGAAGAATGCGTTGCCCAGGGCGATCAGCACCCAGCCCATCTGGTGCTGATACTCGGCGGGCGGCTGGCCCGCTTGCGCCTGCTCCAGGGTGGCGACAACGGATTGCCCGCCCTCGAGCGATCGGGCCGTGGACAGGGCGACCGCCATCATGCTGGCTCGGTCCGCGCCGTCGATCGCGGCCGCGATGGCGGCGGCGAAGGCGGCGCAGGCGGCCTGGCTGACGGGATGCGGATGGGACAGCCTGGAATCCTCCATCGCCGCCGCCGCCGCTCTGCGTGGGGAGCCAGCCCAGACGCCGATGGGCGCGACGCGCATCAGCGCGCCGTTGGCCTGGCTGCCGCGGTTGGCGGCCTTGCGCGCGGCGTCCGCCTTGGTGCCGGTGGCCGCCCGGGCCGCGGCGCCGAAAGCCTGCCCGCAGGTGGCGCCGCAATCGAAGGGGCCGGAGGCATTCCAGGCGCCATAGGCGTCGGCGACCGCTTCCGCGTCATATTCTTTCCGCCCCACAAGCGCGCGGGCGAGCGCCAAGGCGAGTTCCGTGTCGTCGGTGACCTGGCCGGCGATGGTGTGCCACACCGGGCTTTCGCGCAGGTCCCGCACGCCGTCCGGGTGGCTGTCGGCGATGCTGGCAGCGGTCTTGAACTCCACCTGGGCGCCCAGGGAATCCCCGATTGCAAGGCCCAGCAGGCAGCCGACCGCGCGATCGAGCGCGATGCCCTCGGTCGCGCGGGGCCAATCCAGGGTAACGCGCGGTTCGCGGCGCGGTTCGGTGCTGCCGCGCCAGGCGCGGGTGAGCAGGGTCGTCACGACCTTGGGCGCGCCACCGAAGCAGGCGGAAGGGCGGCTCTCGCCGAGTTCGGAGTAGGTGACCGGCTGCCCGTCCTCGGCCAGTAGCACGCCGCCCGCGGCCATCAGCAAGGCGTGGCCGGCGGCGATATCCAGCGCGTTGACCGGGCGCAGCGTTTGCGTGGCAATGCCGTCGCCGACCGCGATCCGCGCCAGCCGGTAGGCGATCGAGGGAAACGGCATGAAGCGCGCCGGCGCGCAGGCGATCGAATTCCACACCGGCCGTTGCCAGACGCCGTGGTTCAGAAACACAACGTCGCTGTCGGCCAGGTCCCGTTCGCGCAGGTCGATGTCCACGATTTCGCCGTTGCGCGTGATCGGCCCGCCCTCCGCCCAGGCGATCATGTCGGGGCCGCGATCGGGGCATGTCGGCGCGTAGACGACGGCCAGGACCGGCTTGCCCTGTCGCAGCAGCGCGATGGAGACGGCGCTGCCGCGCTTGCCCTCCAGGAAGGCGCGGGTGCCGTCGTGCGGATCGACGACCCAGCACAGGCCGTTGGCCTCGGCCGCGACGACGCCGGCTTCCTCGCCCACGAAGCGCGCCGGGACCAGGGTGATCAGGCGGTCGCGCAGCAGCATCTCGATCTCATGATCGATCGGCGCGGTGATGTGATCGATCAGCCGCGGGCCGGCGGGCAGGCTGAATTCATCAGCCACCATCCGCCCGGCGGTGGCGGCGGCGTCGATCACGGCGGGGAGAAGGGCTTGCGGGTTCAGGGTCACGGGCGGGAGTGTAGTCGGGCCCGTGAGATGGCGCCAACCGTTCTGTTCCGGGGAGGGCGGGGCCACATGGTGCTGATGCTCAAGGGCTGGGCGAAGTTCATGTATGAGGACAAGGAACTCGTGATCGAGGCTGGTGACTGCGTCCACCAGCGCCCGGGCATCACGCATTATCTGTTCGATTACTCGCCGGACATGGAATACCTGGAAGTGGTCGGCCCCGCTGACTTCGGCACCGTGGAGGTCGATGGCCCTTGTGCCGTGCCCTCGCCCTGGACGTAGAACTTACGGAAAGCGAACGAGGGGAGGCGTCTGCCATACCGGCGCCACAACGCCACCCCAGATCCGCCTTGCGGGGCCGGCACGGTGATGGACGATCCAGCCAAAAGGGATCAATCCCCGAAGGGATCTCGCCATGACCAGCCTCCGCCTTCCCCGTTTCGTTGTGCCGCTTTTACTTGCGTTCGGCCTGGGCGGCTGCGTGGCCTATGGCGCGGATTACGGGTATGGCGGAGGCGGCGGCTACTACGCCGCGCCCGCCTATTCCGCGCCCGCCTATGTTGCGCCGTCCTATGGCTACCGAGCGCCGCGCTACCACGCCCCGCGGCCTCGGTATTATGCGCCAGCGCATGGTGGGTACGGCCATCATCGGCCGCACCACCGTCGCGGTTGGTAGGTCAGGACACCGACAGGCGCTGGTGCGCTGGCACCTCCAGCTTGAACAACCGGGCCGCGTTCAGGCCCAGGACCTTGGCGCGGGCGGCGTCCGTCAGCTTGGGCATCGTCCGCTCGATCGCCTCGGCCGAATGCGGCCAGGTGCCTTCATGGTGCGGATAGTCGTTCGCCCACATGAAGCTGCCTTCCACGCCGCATTGGTCCATCAGCGCGAGGCCGGTCGGGTCTTCCTGGAACGACGCGAAGCCGTGCGCCTTGTAGTAGTCGGACGGCAGGCCTTGCAGCTTCGGACGGACCCACATGTGGTGCTTGCGATAGGCTTCATCCATCGCGTCGAGCAGCCAGGGCACCCAGCCGATCCCGGCCTCGATCGTGGCGAAGCGCAGACCCTTGAAGCGTTCCAGCACGCCCGAGGCGCAGAGGTTCGCCACCGGCTCGATCGTCGGCGACAAGGAATGGGTGACGTAGTTGATCACCGCCCCGCCATTGCCGCGTGAGGCGCGGGGGTCGCGGCCGGTCGAGACGTGGAACGTCATCGGCAGGTCGCATTCCTCGATCAGGCGCCACATCGGGTCGAAATGCGGCAGGTTGTAGTTGACGTGATCAACGTCATGCGCGCCCCAGATCGGCTTGCAGGGCAGCGTCAGCGCGCGATAGCCGAGCTTGGCGACGCGCTCGATTTCTTTCATCGCGCCTTCGAGGTCGCCGGTGGCGAGCGCCGCGACGGGCAGCATGGAGTCGGGATGCGAGCCGAACTGCTCCCACGCCCAGTCGTTCCAGACGCGGCATTGCGCCATGGAGAATACCGGGTCCGGCGTGGCCCACATGGCCAGGCCCTTGTTCGGGAATATGATTTCAACGTCGACGCCGTCGCCGCGGTTGTCGCGGATGCGGTCTTCGACGACCGCGCCGGATTGCGCGCGCAACCAGTCCTCACCCTCGAACGACATGACGCGGACGCGGTCGGGGCGGTAGCCTTCCGTGTAGCGCCACTGCACACCCTTTTCATCCGTGATGATACGAGGCGCGCGGTCGCGGTACTCGACCGGCAGGCGCTTGACCCACAGGTCGGCGGGTTCGTTGGCATGGCTGTCGGTCGAGACCATGAAGTACTTCTTCGGGTCGCCGACGCGCGCGGTGCGCTGCCAACCGGTGTGTCCTGGGGTTTCGAGACGCCACAGGTTTTCGGGGTTGATGGTGGCCTGGCTCATGGGTTGTTCCTCCGGGTGTTTGTTTGGGGGGGAGCCTAACGCGGGTTTGGGGCGGAATGCCAGTGTGATGAAGGGGGGATGGTTCAGGCCGCGACTTCCACCTCGGCGGCGATGCGCGCGCCCTTGTCGCGGCGCAGGACCGCGAGATCATGTGCGGTCTGCATCGACAGCCAAAATTCCGGTTCATTGCCGAAATAACGTGGCGGTGCCACCCCGTCATGGTCCGCGCAGGCGGGCCATCCACGGCTTGCGGCACCCGCCCGACTCGCCCCTCCCGAACCCCGGTGTTATCCATCCCCCCAACATCACCGAGGAAACCCAACATGCCAGACGAAACCTCCCTCTTCGGCCTCCAGGGCAAAAAGGCCCTGATCATCGGCGGCGGCCAGGGGATGGGGGAATCCTCCGCCCATTTCCTCGCCCGCGCCGGCTGTGACGTCACCCTCGTCGACCTCGCCGCCGACCGCGCCGAAAAGGTCGCCGCCGCCGTCACCGCGCTCGGCCGCCAGGGGCATGTGGTCGTGGGCGACGTGCTGGATGACGCGCAGGTGCCCCGCATCGTGCAGGAGGCGCGGGAGAAGATGGGCGGCCTCGATGTCATGGTCTCCATCGTCGGCGCGGCCGCCTGGGGGTCCGTGCTGGAAACCACGCCCGCCGTCTTCGACCAGCAGATCGCGTTGAACCTGCGGTATTTCTTCCTGGCCTGCCAGGAAGTCGCCAAGGTCATGATCGCGGACGGGCAGGGCGGCTCGATCATTGGGATCGCGTCGGTGGACGGGCAGCGCTCCAGCCCGATGCGCGGAGTCTACGGCGCGGCCAA
>CAMCDA010000183.1 GCA_945873195.1 Asaia bogorensis | reverse complement strand
CGAATGGCAAGACATCCTTGCGATGCTGCCACGCCATGTGGACCATCGCAGGACCCCCTCCGGATCCAAGCCTCCCCCCACTGTCCCGGACACCCGAGGCAGCCGGCATCGCGCGCCCCACCTACAAAGGCGGCTGGGGCCAATGGTTCCCCGCCGCCTGGCGCGACCGACCCAAGGGCACTCCAGCCTGGGACCTCCGCGCCGCCGGGCTCGCCGCACTGGTCTCGGCGCTCGCCATGACCCAGGCTGGCGCCCAGGTCCTGAACACGCTGTTCCCCGAAGGCGTGCCCGGCTACGGCACCCAGCCAGGCGTCACGGTCCTGTCGCGGCTGCGGACCGACCACGATCCCGTCGGCATCCGGGAGGGCGCGTTCCGCCTGTTCCCGCAGCTCGAAACCACCCTGGGCTACGACGACAACGTGATGGGCGGGACCAGCAAGAAGGGCAGTTGGGTGGCTTCCACCAGGCCATCCTTGCTGCTGTCCAGCGACTGGTCCCGCGACGCCTTCGGGGCCTATGTCGCCCTGTCGGACACGCGGTACCCAGACCAAGCGGCGCAGGGGCGCACGGATGGGACCGTCGCTCTGGGCGGATCGGTCGATGTCGGGCAGGACCGGCTGACCCTGGCCGGTTCCTATGTGGCGACGCATCAGGACCGGACCCAGTTGGACGCGCTGCCGACCGACCGGCCGGTGGGCGTCACGATCGCGGATGCCCGGGTCGAGTATGCGATCCGCTCCGGCCGCTTCGTCTGGACCCCGCATATCGCCTTCGCGCACTGGACCTATGGGAACACGACGATCATGGGCGCGCCGGTCAGCCAGTCGTATCGGAACCGGGATGTCCTGACGGGTGGGATGACGCTGCGCTATGAACTGGCGCCGCTGCGGAACCTGGTCCTCGTCGCCCGGGCCACGCGGCAGGCCTACACCAGCCCCGGCGTGACCCAGCCGGCCCCGGACTCCACCGGGCTGAGGCTGCTGGCGGGCCTCGACTACGACGACAACGCCGTCTGGCGCTACCGGTTGCTGTTCGGCATCGAATCCCGGCGGTTTTCCAATTCCGCCTACCGTCCCCATACCGGCTTCACGGCTGAGGGCGAGCTGGTCTGGAACCCCACCGGCCTGACCACCATCCGCGCCACCCTGCTGCGCGGGCTGGAGGACGCGGCGCAGGAAGGCGTGGCCGGCTTCACCTATACCGCCGCGCGCATTCGGATCGATCACGAATTGACCCGGGAGATCCTGCTGCACGCGACCGCGGGGCTGCAGGAGGCCGTGTTCCTCCAGGGCGGCGGCCGCCAATCCGGCTATGCCTTCGGCGCCGGGATAACCTGGCTCATCAACCGTTCGGCGCGCCTCTCCGCCACCTACGACGGCAGCGGCATCCAGGGCGCCGCATCCGGCATCAACCCCATCACCGGAGACTACGGCCGCAACATCGCCCTCCTCACCCTAAGGCTCGGCCTATGACGATGCCCCCCCTGCAGGAGGAAGGAAGGCACGGACCATCCCCCACGCCTGCCCTCCCCTTGAGGGCTTGGGCCGTGAAGCGGACCGAGGCCGGGGGGAGGGGTATCGCGGCACGGCCCCCGTTACCCCAACCCCCAACCACCCCCCTCCTAGGTCTGAACTTCACCAACCTGACCCTCCCCGAAACCCTCACCTACCTCCTGAATCGTCCCCCCAACGCCCCCTTTGGCTACGTCGTAACCCCCAACGCCGACCACCTCGTGCGCCTCTCCCGAGACCCAACCCTCCAAGGCCCCTACAACGGCGCCGAACTTCGCCTCCTGGACTCCCAGGTCGTAGCCCACCTGGCCCGATCCCTCGGCCTGAACGTCCCGAGCGTCGTAACCGGCAGCGACCTGACCGCCGCCCTGCTGGAGTCCATCCAAGAAGACCTGACCATCATAGGCCTCGACCCAATCTGGCTCCCCCGGCTCGGCCTCACCAGGGTCGCGCATCACAACCCGCCCGCCGGCTTCGCCAAGGACCCCGCCGCCTTCGCCCGGGCCGTGCGGTTCGCGGTCGATCACCCGGCCCGGTTCACCCTGCTGGCCGTCGGATCACCGCGGCAGGAGCGGCTGGCGGCGGCCATTGCGGCCGGCGGCGGCGCGCGCGGCATCGGCCTGTGCGTCGGCGCGAGCCTCGCCTTCCTCGCCGGCGCCCAACGCCGTGCCCCGGTCTGGATGCGCCACGCGGGGCTGGAGTGGCTCCACCGCCTGGCCGGAGATCCGATCCGCCTCGGACGGCGCTACCTGCTCGACTCCCCGGCCATCATCCCCTTGCTGGCGCGGGAACGGTTCGGTTGAGCGGACAACCGACCCAGGACCTCCCGCCGCAGCCGATCCCAAAGCGTGCCGCGATGGGACGTGTCATGCCGAGCGAGATAGGCGAGGGCGGGGGGCGGAAGGGGGGAGGGGTTGGTCGGCATCCGGGCGGCGGCGGCAATGGCCGCCAGCGTCGGGCGGGCCAGGCCGTGGCGGATGCCCTTGACCAGATATCCGCCGATCCGGGGCACCAGGGCGGCCCAGCCGGCGGCATGCTTCCGCTCGATGTAAATTCGGTTGCGGACGTAATGAAACCACCGCCGGTCCGACCAGGCCTGCCGCTGTTCCGCCGCGACCTTGTGGCGGACAACGATGTCGCCCCGATAGGCCACGCGCCAGCCCAGGCCGATGGCGCGGAGACAGAAATCATACTCCTCCCAACAAAAGAACAAGGCCGGATCGTAGGGGCCGGCCGTATCCCAGGCCAAACGGCGGATGGCATGGCCGGCGCCGACAAAGGTGACGGTATCGAACCGGTCGGCCGATCGGGGCAGCAGGGCGGCGGGATAGCCCCAGGACGTCAGGTCATCGGCCCCGGTTGCATCGGCCAGAATGCGGCAGCCAATCGCTGCCAGGTCGGGTTCGGCATCCAGGGCCGCCACCATCCGCGCCAGGGTGTCCGGCGTGGCAAAGACGGCGTCATTGTCGAGCGCCGCGATCACCCGTCCCCGGCCCAGCGCCGTCAGGGCATTGCGCCCCCCGGCCACGCCCAGGTTGCGGTCCGACCGATACAGTGACGCATCGGTCCGCCCCGCCACCGCCGCCGCCAGCCGAACCAGCTCCGCCTCGCTGGACCCCTGGTCGAGCACATGGACATGGCGGGACACGCCGGTCTGCGCCAGCGCCGAGGCAATGGCCGCCACCGAGTCGTCCACCCGGTTCAGGGTCAGGATGATGACATCGGCGTCCACGGCTCTGTCCGATGAGCCACCACCCGCGAGCAGCCGGATCATCCGTGCCGGACCGGGGCGGAGCAGGCGAGATAAGCCAGCCGCTTCAACTCCTTCCGCCCGCGCGACACCGCGTCCAGCACCAGCCCGCAACCGAGGGAGAGAAACCCCAGCAGCACCAGCCCGGTGGCCAGCAGCGCGGTCGGCAGCCGGGGCACCTGGCCGGTGCGGAGGAACTCGGTCACGACCGGCGCGCCCAGCGCGAGGCCCGCGGCCAGCAGCGCGCCCATCACCAGGGCGGCGGTCTGCAAGGCCCGTTCCTGCCCGACCAGGGCCAGGATCGTGCGTAGAATCCGCAACCCGTCTCCGATCGTGTTCAGCTTGGAGCGCGACCCCTCGGGCCGGCCGCGATAGGCCGTCCGCACCTCGCGCAAAGGCATGTGCAGGGCCAGGGCATGAATGGTGAACTCGGCCTCGGTCTCGAATCCGGCCGCCAGGGCGGGGAAGGACTTCACGAAGCGTCGGCTGAACACCCGGTATCCCGACAGCAGGTCGGACGCGCCGCGTCCGAACACCCAGCGCACGATGCCGGACAGAAGGACATTGCCCAGCCGATGCCCCGGCCGGTAGGCGTCCGGACGATAGGCATCGGTCCGGTCGGCGCCGCGGGTCCCGCTGACCATGTCGAGCTGGCGGTCGAACAGCAGTCGGACCATGGCGGGGGCGGCCTCGGTCTCATAGGTGTCATCGCCATCGACCAGGATATAGGCCTCGGCATCGACATCGGCGAACATCCGCCGGACGACATGGCCTTTTCCCTGCAGGGCCTCGTGCCGGACGATGGCGCCCGCCGCCCGTGCCTCCAGCGCGGTCCGGTCGGTGGAGTTGTTGTCGTAGACATAGATCCTGGCATGCGGCAGGGCGGCGCGGAAATCGGCCACGACCTTGGCGATCGCCGTTTCCTCATTGAAGCAGGGGATCAGGATCGCGACATCCGGCTGGTCCAGGCCGGGAATTGGCACGGCGGTCTCGTCCGCGTCGGTCCGCCAGTTGGGGGCGGTGCGCGGCAGGGCGGCGGCGGCGGTGAGCTTGCTGAGTGTCTCTGACATGGCCGGTCTCAATGCGCGTTCGGGAGGCGATGCAGCGACCGGATGGTGCGCCAGATGATCGCGATGTCGAGACCGATCGACCAGGTCTCGATGTATTCCAAGTCGGCCTCCACGCGGTGGATCAGCTTGTCCTCGGTGTCGGTTTCGCCGCGCAGGCCGCGGATCTGGGCAAGCCCGGTCATCCCGGGCTTCACCCGATGGCGGGCGGCGTAGCGTTGGGTCACATCCTCGAACAGCCGGTTGCCAGCGCGGGACCCAGCGGCGTGCGGACGGGGGCCGACCAGCGACATCTGGCCCCGCAGAACATTGAGGATCTGCGGCACCTCATCCCAGGACGTCCGCCGCATCCAGGCCCCCAGCCGCGTGACCCGCGGGTCGTTCCGGCGCGCCTGGCGGCAGTGATCAGGCTCGCAGGCCGCGTGGTGCATGGTGCGGAATTTGAGGACCCGGAACGTCTTGCCATCCAGCCCGGTGCGGGTCTGGCGGAACAACGCGGGGCCGGGACTGTCAAGCCGGATCAGCACGGCCAGCACCAGCATGGGCAGGGCGACCACCATCAGGACGGCAAGCCCAACGACCAGATCCAGCATCCGCTTGCGGACGCCATTCCAGCCACCGACCGGCAGCCGCTGCGGCGGGAACAATGCCTGGCGATACGAGATCGGTGGGCAGGGAACGCCGCCATTGGGCAGGCGCAGACGGTGATAGGCTCTAGGGTTGAAGTCCAACATGGGCGGCCCGCGCTCTCATTTCTCGACGGGGCCAGTCAGCCCCCGAAGTCATGAGCGAGCGGTTAACGCCGCACGCGCCCGTAGTGACGGGGCGTTATTTTTCGTCAATCCAGCGTGTGGAAAGGGAACAGACAACGAACCCGTCAGCGAAAAACCACGGCGCGGGACAGGAAGTAATTGGCGAACAGCCCCGCTACGGCCCCGGCCGCGGTGGCCAGAATCGGCTCCTGTGCCGCCATCGGGACATAGGTGACCATCAGGGCATAGGCGCCCCGGTTGAGCACGAACCCCACCACGTTCACGGCGGCATAGCGCAGAAACTGGTGATGCGCCGGCCCGCCGCCCTGGCCGCGAAAGGTCCAAAGCCGGTTGATCAGCCAGTTGCTGGTGAGCGCGACGGCCCAGCCGATGACCCCCGCCCCATACAGGCCGAATACGTCGCGCAGGGCATAGACACAGGCGGTATCGACCACGAACCCAATCGTGCCGACGACCGCGAAGCGCAGGAACTGGATCAGCCCCCCCAGGCGAACCAGCAGGGCCCGCCGCAAGGGCCTCGGCAGATAGGGCAGCAGGCGGAGGATGAGGGATTGCATCAGCTTATGGTCCAACCGATCAGAGGCGCGGGGGGATCAGGAACGCTTGGGCGGCGGAATGGCAACATGAGAACGGTGCCGGCGCGCCATCCAGACCAGCACGATCGCGCCGACGGAGGTCGCGGTATAGAGCGAGAACGCGTTCAGATACCCGATCATGGCCGCCTGGCGGTTCGCCTCCCGCGCCAACCGGGAAAGCCCGGGAAGGGTCTCGAGGGTCCAGGACCCCATGACCCAAGGCAGGTTAAAGACCCGGTTATAGGGCGTCATCATTTCGGTCATGCGGCTGTAGTTCGATCCGGTCGAGCTGATGACCATCGCGAAGGCGAGCGAGATGAAAAGGCTGGAGCCGATGTTGCGGAGCAGATGGAAGACGGCCATTCCCTCGCTCATGTAGCGCTGATCAAGGGTGGAAAAGGCCATCACGCTCAGCGGCACCCACACGACCCCGGTGGCCATGCCCTGCACCAGGGAATTCAACACAAGCTCCGCGGTGCCGCTGTTCAGATCAGTTGCATCAGCCAGACGCCGGACAGGGCCAGCAGCCCAAAGCCCAGGGTCATGCCGATGCGCGGGTCTAGGCGGCCGATGAAGATGGCCGAGAGAAACCCGATGGTCCCACCCAGGCCGCGGGCGGCGACGATCATGCCGATGGTCGAATCCGGGTAGCCCATATGGGTCTGCAACAGGGGCGGCAGCAGCACCATGGGGGTGAAGTTCAGCATGCCGTAGATCAGGACCAGGATCAGACCCAGCGCATAGTTCCGATCCTTCAGCAGCCGAGGGCTCAGGAACGGGCGTTCGGCGGTCGCGCTGTGGGCCACGAACAGGTAAAAGGCCAGCGCCGCACAGACGGTTGCCAGGATGATTTCGGTCGATTCATACCAGTCCAGCCTCTGCCCGCGCGACAGCACGAGTTGCAGGCACCCAAGGCCCAGGGACAGGCTGAGAAATCCGATCCAGTCCAGGCGCGTGCCGGCCCCCGCTGGCTCCTTGGGCAGCACGAGCCAGAGCGCGACGAACCCCGCCGCGCCCGCCGGAACGATCATGTAGAAGGCGTAGCGCCAGCTATAGGTCTCGGCCAGGATGCCACCTAGGGTCGGACCAACGACGGGGCCGAGGACGACAGCGGTCATGCCGAAGATGGAACTGACGATCCCGGCCTGCCGGCGGGGGAAGCAATCCAGCACCAGGGCGTTGGAGATGGGCACGACCGGCGCGCCGAGGCCGCCCTGCATGATGCGCCAGAGCACCAGGGTTTCCAGAGATTCGGCCTGCCCGCACAGATAGGTCACGATCGTGAAGCCGCCGACGGCGAACAGCATCACCCGGCGGCGGCCGAAGTTGGAAACGAAGAAGCCCGCCATGGGCGTGACGATGGCGGTGGCCAGGATGTTGAACGTCGTGCTCCAGGCGATCTCATCGGCCGTGGCGGCCATCGACCCCTGCATCTGCGGCAGCATGCCGGAGGCGACGAGCAGGGTCGTGGAGTAGAGGGTCGAGCCAAGGACGACCGCCGCCATGATGAGAACCCGGCGGGTGAACGAGTAGGCGGCGACCAGGGGCGAGTCGAGTGGGCCGTCGGACATGAGGCGGTGGGATCAATCTCGGTTAGCCGTCCAGCCTACCCCGGATCGGGGCCGGGACCAAAAGCCCCGTCCATTGGTGGTTCAGATGGCCGGCGACCGCGGCCGCGAACCGCGGGTCACGCCGAGGATGCCGGCCATGCCGATCATCAGCAGCGCCAGCGACGCGGGCTCGGGCACATTGTTGACGTCGAGCGTGGAACCGCCGCTGAACCCCAGACTGCCGAAGTCGGTGCGTCCGGAGGCATAGTCGCCACCGCCCGTGCAGTCGCCCGACACCGTATTCCCATCCATCGTTACCGCCCCAGTCAACGCCAGCGCTCGGCCGCACAGGATGCGGGCGGAGGTGTTCAGGGTGATGCTCTGGTCAGCCAGGATATTGCCGGCGAAGGTCGTGCTGGTGCCCAGGGTCGCGGAGGTCCCAACCGCCCAATAGACCGAGCTGTTGGCGGTCCCGTTTAGCGCGGAGACGCTCGATCCGCTCGCGGTCGTCAGCGTCGAACCGATCTGGAAGACAAAGGGCGCGTTGGGCAGGGCCGCGAAATCCAACACCAGCGCTCCGGTCAACTGGGCCGAGGAAGAAAATCGGTAGACGCCGGGGGTAAGCACCCCAACCGTGCCCAGGTCCTGACCGGTCAGGTCGGTCACGAAGGGCAGGGCGGCGAGCGTGTTGTAGGCCGTTATGGCCGCGGTCCGCGCATCCTGGGCGGGGCCATCGGTCTGATGGAGTGTCCCGGTCAGTGTGATCAGCCCAAGCCCGGGGATGGAGGTGCCGGGATAAAGCCCAAGGTCACCATTGATGGTGGAAGCGCCGGTATTGGTCACCGTCGAGGCGCCGAACACCGCGAAGCTCGATGCGTCGCCTAGAAACGGAACCGCGGCGGCGGGTGAGACAAAGCAAACGGGAAGGGCGAGCAAGGCGCCTGCAAGAGCGGCGGCGCGCCCCAGGACCACTAGTCTACAAATCACCATCGGACCGATCCATCTCTACTGAATGATCGGACGATGCCTTGTTACTGGCTGGAAGAAGAGACGTGGAATGTACCTAGTCTGGCCTGGGCGCGGGCAGGACGGCGTCAGCTGCCCTCCACGATCACCTTGCGCGCGGTCAGATCAGCGATCTCCGGCTTGGAGAAACCGGCTTCCCCCAGGATTTCCGCGTTGTGCTCTCCAATTCTCGGCGGCTGGCGGGTTACTTTGGGGCGATCCCTTTCGGGGCCGAATTCCACCGGCAAGGCCGGCAGCCCGACCCATTTGCCGCCCTCCGCCCCGAAGCGGGAGACGAAGACATCGACCAGCCCGCCGGTCGCCAGCAGATGCGGGTCGTCAAACAGATCGCCTGGCTGCGCGACGGGCGCCCAGGAGACGTTGCAGCGTTCACAGCGTTCCTCGACCTCTTTCTGCGGGAAGCGAACCAGGACCTCCTGCAAAGCCGGGACCAGCCATTCCCGTTCCGCGAGGCGGGTGACGTTGGTCACCATGCGCGGATCGGCGGCGAGGTCCTGGAGGCCGAATTCCTCGACGAACCGGTTCCATTGCTGATCCGACGTAACGCCGATGAACAACTGCCCGTCGCCCGCGGTGTTGAACACGTCATAGACGGCCCAGGCCCCGCGGCGGGCGGGCATCGGGCGCGCATCGAGCCCGGTCGCCGCCATGCCGGCCATATGCGTGCTCATGAGGAAGACGGCGCTTTCGAACAGGGAACTCGCCACGCGCTGGCCCTTGCCGGTGGCGTCGCGTTCCCGCAGGGCGGCCTGCACGGCGATGACACCAAACATCGCGCCCATGATGTCGATGACGGAGGCCCCCGCGCGCAGGGGACGGCCGGGCGGGCCGGTCATCCAGGCAAGGCCGGACTGGAACTGCACGACCTCATCCAATGCCGGGCGATGTTCATACGGGCCGGCGAGGTAGCCCTTCAGCGCCAGATAGATCAGCCGGTCGTTCAGGGGTGCCAGGTGTTCCCAGCCGCAGCCCAGCCGCTCCATCGTGCCGGGACCGAAATTTTCCAGCACGATGTCGGCGGTCGGCACCAGGCGGTGCATCACCGCCTGGCCTTCCTTCGACTTGAGGTCGATGGCGAGGCTGCGCTTGTTGCGGTTGAAGCCAGCGAAGAACCCGGCGCCGAAGCCGCCCAGGCGGCGGGTCCGGTCGCCGTCCGGCGCCGGCTCCACCTTGATCACATCGGCGCCGAGTTCGGCGAACAGCAGGCCGGCGGTCGGCCCCATGACGGTGTGGGAGAACTCAAGGACCCGCAGTCCCTCAAGGGGCCTCGCCGACATCAGTTCGCGACCTGCCGGCGGAAGGCTTGCAGGCTGCCGGCGTGGATCAGTTCGCTGGGCAACTGATGCCCGACGATGTCTTCCGCCATGCGGCCCACCTCGATCAGGTTGTCGAGGTCGACGCCCGTCTCGATGCCCATTTCCTCACACAGCAGCACCAGTTCTTCCGTGCAGATATTGCCGGCGGCCTTGGGCTGGCCGGCGAAGGGGCAGCCGCCGAGGCCGCCCACGGTGCTGTCGAACTGGCTGACGCCCATCTTCAGCGCCGCATGGGCGTTGGCGACGGCGAGGCCGCGGGTGTCATGCAGATGCAGGCTGATGGTCATGCTGGGCCAGCGGTTGCGGACTTCGCCGATCACCTTTTCGATCCGGTGCGGCGCGGCCCAGCCCATCGTGTCGGCCAGCGAGAACAGGGTGATCTGGGCTCCGGTTTCCTCGGCGATCTTCATGCCGTCTTCCAGCGTCTTGATCACCTGCGCGGGGGCGATGTCGCCCTGGTAGTTGCAGCCGAACGCCGCCATCACGCCGACGCGGTTGACAGGGATGCCGTTGGTCAGGTGCGCGGCGGCCTGGCGCTTCATGGCTTCCAGGTTTTCCGCGTGGGTGCGGTTGAGATTCTTCTTGGTGAATCCCTCGGACGCGGTCAGCGAGATGGAGCCGGACAGCGTCAGCTTGCCCTGATACTTGCGCGCGCGGTCGAGACCGTTGCCGTTGAAGTAAAGCCCTGTGTAGTGGACGCCGTCCTTGGCGGTGAAGGACTCCACGACCGCTTCGGCGTCGGCCCAGCCGGGCACGAGGCGAGGGTTCACGAAGGAGCAGGCCTGGATATGGTGCAGGCCGGTTTCCGACAGCGCCTCGATCAGCTTGACCTTGTCGGCGGTGGGGATCGGGCCGGGCTCGATCTGAAAGCCTTCGCGTGGGCCTTCCTCGTGGATATCGACGTGCTTGGGCAGGTCGGACATGTTGAATGCTCCCCCAGGGGTTGGTCTGTTGGGAGCGTAGCATCGGGGGCGGGCGGTGTCATGGCGGGGTGGTGGGCCATCAGGGCGATTCGGTTCTGCCCCGGAGTCCCCTCGAACGGACTATCGAATCACAGCGAGAGCGATTCTGATCCCCCTGTAATGACGGGACGGGATCATGGAGGAAGCACCGAGGACGAAAGCAGGGGCTACCCTGTGGGAGGCGCTGGG
>CAMCDA010000182.1 GCA_945873195.1 Asaia bogorensis | reverse complement strand
CGATCAACGCACGCACATCGGGAGGCAGTTCCATCCCGACGTTGACTCATGTTCCCGCTCCGCACGCAATCAGCTTCAAGCGCGGACGCGAAAACAGGAACCCATTGTTGCCAATCGGACTCACCCAGGGGGTGCTTGGGAGTTACATATCGCCTGTCATGGTCCCGCTGGTGGCCGGCGCTGACCGGTGGGATCGGCGTCGCGCTGCTCGCCGGCGGGGTGTTGGACTGGGTCACCTGGGGGGCGCCGTTCCAGTCCGTCTGGCTGCATTTCCTGCGCAACACCGTCGATGGCGTCGGGTCGGCGATGGGGACCGACCCCGCCACCTATTACCTGACCTACCTGAATGTCGCGCTCTGGCCGGCGCCGTTGCTGCTGTTTCTGGCGGTGATCGGCGCCACCCGCGCGCCGGTCCTGGGCCTCGCCGCGCTGGTCACGATCCTGCTGCATACGATGGTTCCGCATAAGGAGGTCCGGTTCATCTATCTGGCCCTCGCGGTCGCGCCGATCCTGATCGCCTTCGGCGCCGCCGCCCTGCTGGCGCGGTTCAACCGCCTCGGGCCCGCCTGGATCGCGCTGGTGCTGGTCGTCTGGTCGGGTCTGTCCTGGTTCGGCGCGACCGGGCAGGCGCTGGCGGGGCGCTGGTCGTTCAACCGATCCGCCACCGAGGCCTTCCTGGCGGCGAGCCGACTGCCCGATCTGTGCGGCCTGGCCGCGCGCGATATGCGGCTGATCGACAGCGGCGGCTATGCCTATCTGCATCGGGAGGTGCCGTTGTTCTTCTCGGACTCGGCTGGAGCGGTCGAACTGCCGAACAGCCGGGTCACGCTGCGGTTCACCGCCGAACGCCACCGCCGGCCGGAACCCTTGCGGTCGATCCCGGCAACCGGCGGCTACAACGCGATGATCGCAGCGGCGGGGTGGAGTGAACCAGGCTTCACCCGCCTCGCCTGCTTCGAGGAAGCGGGACGCGGCGACAAGCCGCCATTCTGCCTGTTCCACGCTCCCGAACGGCGATGTGACTGACCCGGATCAGCGGCTGACCCGATAGGGCGGCAGGGCCGCGAGCAAGGTTCGTTCTTCCTTGCGGTGGTCTTCGACCACGCGTTGCTTGCCATCGAAGACCATCGTCACCCGGTCCTGCGGCCGGAATGCGGGCCAGGCGGGCTGGCGGCCGGCATGGGGATTACCGGTGCGGGCGAAAGCGAGCCAAGCGGCGCTCATTTGGTCGGCCAGGGGTTGGGCGTCGCGCGCGGGGCCGACCATGGCCTCGGATTTCGCGACGTTGTCGAAGACGAAGGCGAGGTCGAGCGAATGGGGAGATCGCCATTTGCCGCCCTCGACCGGCGTGGGCCAATCCAGTTCATACAGCCAGACCGGCGCGCCCCCCTGGGCTGCCTTCCGTTCGGCCTGCGTCCAGGCCTGCTGGCGCACGCGGCGCGCGGTGGTGATCGCGAAGAACAGATCGGCGGCGGAGGCGCCAGGCATGATCCGGCGATAGCCGGCGATGACCCGGTCGAGGTCCTTGTCCGGAATCCAGGGCGCGAGGCGTTGGCGCAAGCCGGCGTCCGGCAGGGTGAACAGCGCCGGATCGGTGGCACCAAGCAGCGCCGTGGTCTCGGTCCCCGTGGTGCCAACCAGCAGCGGGACGGAGGCCGACACCGCCGGCCCATCAGGTGACCAGGGATGGCGCGGCAAGGCGTGGCCATCGACGACGGGGCCGTAATTCGGCCGAACCGCCGGCTGTGTTCCTCCTGGGACCGTCATGACTCGCGTCAGCGCCGCGAGCACCCGATCGACGGGCAGCGTCCTCAGCTTCGGGATATCGGCGGGCTTGATGTCCAGCGCGGTCAGCAGCGTGGCGGCGTGCTTTGTGGCTTCCTCGGGCGTCAGGGCATCGAGATGGGACCCGCTCTGCACGATCGCCCGATGGAACAGGCCGCGCGCCTGCGGCATCGCCATCAGCGTGCTGACCTTCGCGCCGCCGCCGGACTGGCCGAAGATCGTGACGTTGCCGGGATCGCCGCCGAACTCGACGATCGTGGCGTTGATCCAGCGCAGCGCGGCGACCAGATCCAGCAGGCCGGTATTGCCGGACTCGGCGAACTCCGCCCCGCCGAGTTGCGCCAGATACAGATGGCTGAACACGTTCAGCCGGTGGTTCAGCGTCACCACGACCACGTCGCCGCGCTGACACAGCCGCGTCCCGTCGAACACGTTGCGAGAGCCGGACAGCGATGAGAACCCGCCGCCGTGGAACCACACCATGACCGGGCGCTTGCGCTGATCCCGCAGGCCCGGCGTCCAGATGTTCAGGGCGAGGCAGTCCTCCCCCATGTCCGTCTCATAGGTCCAGGAACCGGTGATGCTGGCCCGCCCGCGCGATGGCAATTGGGGGCACATCGGCGCGAAGGCGAGCGCGTCGCGCACCCCGGTCCAGGCCGGCGCCGGTTTGGGGGCGCGGAACCGGTTGTTGCCGTCCGTCACCGCGGCGTAGGGGATGCCCTTGAAGACCCGGATACCGTCGGCGATCACGCCGCGGACCTTGCCACGATGCGTGGTCGCGGTCACCGACAGGCGATCCGTGGATTTGGCCGGGGCAGCCAGCGCCGCCCCAGCCAAGGGGCCACTCAAGGATATGCCCAGCACGGCACGGGCCAGCACGGCCCGCCGCGTGGGCATGGCTCAGCCGCGGCCGATGAACGGCATCTTGGTCGCCATGATGGTCACGAACTGCACGTTCGATTCCAGCGGCAGGTTGGACATGAACAGGACCTGCTGGCCGACATGGTTGACGTCGAACCGCGGCTCCTGCGCCATCTGGCCATAGGGCTGCAGCTGCCCGTTGGTCGAACGCGCGGTCATCGGGGTCGCCGCGTTGCCGATGTCGATCTGGCACGAGCAGATGTCATATTGCCGCCCGTCCAGGGCAATCGACTTGGTCAGGCCGGTGACGCCATGCTTGGTCGAGGTATAGGCAACCGAACCCGGCCGCGGCACATGCGCCGAGATCGACCCGTTGTTGATGATCCGCCCACCCTGCGGCGACTGGTCGCGCATGGCGCGGAACGCCTGGTTGGCGCACTGGAACATCGCATCGAGGTTGACCGAGACGACCCGGCGCCATTGCTCCCACGTGAAGTCACCGAAATTGGTGGTGGGCACGTTGCCGCCGGCGTTGTTGAACAGCATGTCGACGCGGCCATAGGTCTGCTTGACCTTGGCGAACAGCGCGACGACCTGATCGGGATCGGCGACATCGGTCGGCACGATCAGCGACCGTCCGCCGGTGGCCAGGCCCGCGGTTTCCTCCAGCGCGTCCTGACGCCGGCCCGCGAGCGCGACCGCCCAGCCATCCGCCATCAGCGCCAGGGCCGAGGCCCGCCCGATGCCGCTGCCGGCGCCCGTGATAACCGCGATACGGTCTGCCATGTCTTGTTCCTCCCGCCTTGGGTGTTGGTCCGTCATGATGGACCGGGCGGGGCGGCGGGAAAAGTGGGGGCCCGGCGTTCCCCCCCAGCTACGCGGCCTTGCGGCGTTCCTGGGGGATGATTGCCAGCAATGCCTCGACCAGCGAGTCCATCATGGCGTCGGTATGAAGGGGTGTCGGCGTGAAGCGCAGCCGCTCCTCTCCCCGGGGCACCGTCGGGTAGTTGATCGGGGTCGCGTACATCGCGAACTCGGCCAGCAACCGGCGGCTGACGGCGGTGCAGAGCGCGGCCTCCCCGACATGCAGGGGCACGATGTGGCTGTCCGACTCGATCCGCGGCAGGCAGGCCGCGTCAAAGCGCGCCTTCAGGGCCGCCGCTCGCTCGAACAGCTTGGCCCGCCGAACATGATCGCCGCGCACGTGGCGCACGGCGGCCAGGGCGGCGGCGGCGGTCATCGGCGGCAGGGAGGTCGTGAAGATGAACCCCGGCGCGGTGGAGCGGATGAAATCCACGACCTCCGCATCCCCGGTGATGTAGCCGCCGTGGCAGCCGAAGGCCTTGGCCAGCGTGCCCTCGATGATGTCGACCTGGTCGGCCACGCCATCGCGTTCCGAGACGCCGCCGCCATTGGGGCCATACATGCCGACCGCGTGGACCTCATCCAGGTAGGTCATCGCGCCATACCGCTTCGCGAGGTCGCAGATGGCACCGATCGGGGCGATGTCGGCGTCCATGGAATAGACCGACTCGAAGGCGATCAGCTTGGGCGCGTTGGACGGGGAGGCGCGCAGCAACGCCTCCAGATGCGTCATGTCGTTGTGGCGGAAGATGTTGACGACGGCCCGGGCGCCCTTGATGCCAGCGATCATCGAGGCATGGTTCTTGGCGTCGGAATAAACCTGCCAGAGCTGGTCCGGGCCGGCGGGACGGCTGTTCAGGATGGTCGACAGCGCCGCCTGGTTGGACATGAAGCCGGAGGTGAACAGCAGCGCCGCCTGCTTGCCATGCAGGTCGGCCAGTTCAGCTTCCAGGTCGTCATGCACCGGGCTGGTGCCGCTGATGTTGCGCGTGCCGCCGGCGCCCACGCCCATCAGGCGGGCCGCGTCGCAGGCGGCCTGGACCGGGACCGGATGGCCGCCCATGCCCAGATAGTCATTCGCCGACCAGACCAGCACGCGGGTGCCGTCCGGGCTGACGTAGAACGGGAAATCCTCCGCCCGCTTCTGCAGCGGGGTGAACACGCGATAGCGGCCCTGGTCGCGAATATCGTCCAGCGACCGCCGGCAATGGGCGTGAAACAGGCTCATGGTCAGGCGGCACTTTCCTGTTCTGGACTACTCATTGCATAGATTGACGCGCGTGATAGGCGTTTTCGTCCAATGGCGCGAGAGGTCGCATTGATCCCGATCAATCCCGCCCCTTGGTTTGCCATCGGCCTGATCCTTGCCGTAGGTTCGTGCTGCGCCGCAACACAAAGGAGCCAGGCATGCCGTTGAGCCCCCCAGCCGAGAGGGAAAACCTGCACACCCGCTCGATCGAGATCAACGGTTACCGCCGGTCCGACGGATTGTACGACATCGAGGCCCACCTGACCGACATCAAGAGCTTCGGCCAGACCAACTACGATCGTGGCTTCATCGAGGCCGGGGAGCCGATCCACGACATGTGGCTGCGCCTGACGGTGGACGACACGATGCTGATCGTGAAGGCCGAGGCGATCAGCGACAAAACCCCCTACGTCATGTGCCCGACCGCCGCACCCAACTTCGCGCGCCTGGAAGGGCTGCGGATCAAGGCAGGCTTCCTGCGCGACGCCAACCATCTGGTCGGCGGCCCGGTCGGCTGCACCCATCTGCGCGAATTGCTGCAACAGATGGCAACGACGGCGTTCCAGGCGATCAACCCGTCCAAGGTCAAGCGCGAGATGGCCGCCACGAACGAGCCCGAGCCGCGGCACAGCGACAAGGTCGACGCGCGGATCACCGAGAAAATGGGCGGCGCACCGAAAATCCTGAACACCTGCCTCGCGTATTCCGAGGCAGGCCCCCTGGTGCAACGGCGCTGGCCGCATCTCTACACCGGCCCTGACCAGGTCGGGTCGAAAGCCGAACCGGACTGACGCGGGTTCGGCCCCCGAACCGTCAGGCCGCCGATCGGGTCGCGGCCGCCAGCCGAGGCCGCATCAGCGACCCGTGGCCGGCCGCCATGTGCCCGGTATCGGTCGCCGCCAGGCGGAAGTACGACAGGACAAAGACCCGCACCGCGCTGGTCCGACCGCCTGGTGGCGCGGCCGATTCCACGGTTCGGACAAGGGTACTCATGTCCTGACCCTCGCGCTCGCAGATTTCCAGAAGTGCATCCCAGAGCTCTGGCTCCAGGCGCATGCTGGTGCGGCCGGTTCCGGCGACGACATTTCGATTGACTAAGCGACTGACGGTCACTGCCGCCCCCATGCAGATGTGAACAGGGACGGATCAAACCATCAATTCGTAAACAAACCATTGACGGAACGCTTTTATTTCAAACCCTTGCACCCATGCGATGGTACCGCCGCCACCTAAATCGGCAACGGCGCGTCCTTCATCCGCTCCATGCTGAACCGGCTGCTGACGTTGCGGAGTGGAATCGAGCTTATCAACTTACGGTAGAAATTATCGTAGGATGCGATGTCCGGCACAACCACATGCAGCAGATAGTCGACCTCCCCGCTCATGCGCCAGGCATCAACGATCTCGGGGGTGTCGGCGATCACCTTGGCGAAGCGGGCCAGCCATTCGCTGGAATGATCCGCCGTCTCGATCGCCACGAAAACCGACACCGCCAGCCCGACCTTCACCGGATCCAGCACGGCGACCCGGCGCTGGATGATCCCGTCCTGCTCCATCCGCCGGATTCTCTTCCAGCAGGGCGTGGGCGTCAGTCCGACCTGGGCGGCGATATCCGCCAGCGACAGCGAGGCATCAACCGAGATCAGGCGCAGGATTTCGCGATCGAGCCGGTCCAGGTCCTTGTCGGCGGCCATGGGCAAGTCCCTTTATGAAGGCGGAGGGGAAGAATTTCTCCCATGCACCCATAGCGCCCCATCATGGAGAAGAAAATACCAAATATCGCACCGACGCCGGCGAAACCGCCTTGACCGCGTCACGGCCGGCACACAAGTCCGTCGCGTTGGAGAAAATCCGTATCCTATCGGGCCGCCGCGTGCTCCTCGGGCGTGCGCAGGGTGAGTGCGAGGGCGTGCATACCGCCGGTCTCAGGTGGGCCGAACTCCCCAGCCAGGGCCGTATGCACCGCCCGGGACCGCGCGACGCGCGACTGGCCCTGGAACAGCGGGGAGACCAGCACGACGCTGTAATGCGTCTGCCCGGCCGCCGTCGCGCCGGAATGGCCCGCATGGCGCGCGCTGTCATCGTGGATCAGCAAAAGCGCGGGTGAAAACGCCGCGGTCAGCGTCGCCCGAATCCGGTCGGCACGAGACACGGCGGGATCAGGGGAAACGGAGGGGGAAGGATCAGGGCTCATGCCATCGATATCGGTCGCCAGACCGTCGCTGCCAAGGGCGGCCCCCGCGCGATAGCAGCGCGCGCGGGGGTCGTCAGCAGGGTCGGCGTCAGATCAGCAGTTCTATCAGGAACGGGCCGGAGCGCTTCAGCGAATGCGCCAACAGATCGGCGAAGCCCTCGGCGTTGTCGGTCCGCGCGGCCTCGACGCCCATGGAGTTCGCCAGCATCGGCCAGTTGATGTCCGGATTGCCGATATCCATCATGTCCAGCGCCGTGCGGCCGGGATTGGCGCCCACATTCGCCAGTTCGCCCAACAGGATCTGGTACTTGCGGTTGGACAGCAGGACGGTCGTGACGTCGGTCTTCTCCCGCGCCTGGGTCCACAGAGCCTGAACCGTATACATCGCCGATCCGTCGGCCTGCATGTTGATCACCCGCCGGCCCGGCGCGCCGATCGCGGCGCCCAGAGCCATCGGCGGCCCGCCGCCGATCGCCCCGCCCGTCACGTTCAGCCAGTCATGGTGTGGCGCCGCCATGGTGTTGGCGAAGAAGCCGCGGCCGAAGGTCACGGACTCATCGGCGATGATCGCCCCGTCCGGCATCAGCGCGCCCAATGTCGCCGCCACAGCTTCCGGCGTCAGCGCCCCGCGGCCGGTCTGCGGGCGTTCGCCGTTGTCCGGCGCCGCGACCTTCGGGGCCTTCAGCACGTCGATCAGACGGGCCAGGGCCTCCAGCGCATCCTGCTCGGGGCGCGCGAGGTTGAAGATCTGGGCATCGTCGGGGATCGAGGTCTGCGGCTTGTTCGGATAGGCGAAGAAGGTCACCGGCTTCTTGCTGCCGCACAGGATCAGGTTCTTCGTCCCCGCCATCGCCTTGACCGCGACGTCCACCACATAGGGCACACGCTCGATCGACACCCGGCCCTGGCCGCGCGCCATGCGGGCGTTCGAGCCCTGCGCCATCAGGCGGCACCCGGTCGCCTGCGCGATGCGCCAGGCCATGGCCAGGCCTTCATCACTCAGCGCCACGCCACCGAGCAGCAGGACCACGCCCTCGCCGCCGCGGCGCAGCACGGCGGCCGCGTCCTCGACCTGCTTCGGTTCGGCGGTCGGAGTCGGAAGGCGCGGCAGGGCCTCGGCCACAATGCCGCCGTCGTTCCAGGATGTGTCGGATGGCAGGATCAACGTCGCGATCTGGCCCGGCGTAATCATCGCGGCCTGCACCGCCGCGGCCGTGTCGGCGCCCACGGTCTTCGCGTCCATCGCCGTGCGGACCCAGCCGGAGACGCCACGCGCCCAGCCCTCGGTATCCGCCGTCAGCGGCGCGTCCAGCGGACGGTGATAGGTCGCCTGGTCGCCCGGAATGTTCACGATCGGGGTGTTGGCGCGACGGGCGTTGTGCAGGTTGGCCATGCCGTTCGCCAGGCCCGGGCCGCAATGCAGCAACGTCGCCGCGGGCTTGCCGGCCATGCGGGCGTACCCGTCGGCGGCCCCGGTCACCACGCCCTCAAACAGCCCGAGGACACAGCGCATGCCGGGCACACGGTCGAGGGCCGCGACGAAATGCATCTCCGACGTGCCAGGGTTGGAGAAACAGGTGTCGACGCCACTCTTGAGCAACGAGTGAACCAGACTTTCAGCGCCATTCATGGGAACGGTCTCCTCAGGGTTTGAACTAGGCGTAACGCAAGCGGGACGGAGGCGGAAGAGCGGGGCTCTGCCCCGGACCCCGCAAAGGGGCGCCGCCCCTTTGATCCCCGCCAAGGGCACAGCCCTTGGAACCGGTCCGTTGGGGGGAAGGGGGCAAAGCCCCATCCTTACGCCGTCGGCGCCACGTCGAGACGCACGGCGATGCCTTTCAGGGCCTCGGACACGGCCGGGTAGCGTTGCATCACCAGCGGGTCATGTCCTGGCACGATCAGGTCCGGGCGGGCCGCATGGGCGCGCAGCGTATCGAAGGCCACCAGCATGTCGCCGACGTGCAGCGCCGTCGTGAAGGGGCGGTAGGTTTCCATGTTCTCGTAGAAATGCGTGACGTCGGAGGCCAGCACGACCACGCCGCGCTGTGTCTTCACCTTCACGAACTGCAACCCGTGGGAGTGTCCGCCAGTCGGCACGATGCTGATGCCGGGCAGCACGTCGGCGGGGCCGGTGTGATAGACGACGCGGCCGTCGAAGTTCAGTCGAACGACGCCGCAGACGTCATCGGGCTCAAAGCTTTTCGCGAGCTGCTTGTATTTCATGTATTTGCCGACCGCGTAGTGCATCTCCGGCTCTTGCAGATGAAACTTCGCGATCGGGAATTTGTGGAAGTTGCCGACGTGGTCGTAATGCATGTGGGTCAGGATCACATCCTCGACCTTGGCGGGATCGACGCCCAGCAGCGACAGGGAGTCGATCGGGCAACGATCCAGCTTGCGGCCCCGCTTGCCGCCGCTTTCCTCGGTGAAGCCGATATCGATGACCACGGCGCGATCGGCGTTCTTGGCGACCCAGACGAAGTAGTCCATCGGCATCGGGCCGTCATGCGGATCGCCGCCGATGAAGTGTTCCGCGCGATGTGCCGGCCGACCAGCATAGCGCAGGGCAAAGAGTTCATACGTATCGGTCATGGCTCAGGCGTTTCCTTCGTGCGCGGTCAGATGCGGCATCACATGCCGGGTGAAAAGATCCAGGGAATGCAGGGACTCGGCGCCGGTGATGTCACCAAAGGCAAAGCGGCACAGCAGGTAGTTGAGACCACCCGCCTTCACCTCCCCCAACAAAAACCCCGCCACCTTATCCGCCGTTCCCGCCACCGCTCGGCCTTCCCTTTCGGCATCCTCGAACCGTTCCGGGAAGATCGCGTGGGCCGAGGGCATCATGTTGTGCTGCTTCCACAGCTTCAGGAAACTCGATCGCCATTTGTCATAGCCGCGGCGAGCGATCTCCAGGGCTTCGCGTTCCGTTTCGGCGACAACGACATGGCGGCTGGTGCCCATCAGGGGCATGTCCTCGGGCGCGCCACCCTGTTCGGCCCATTCCTGGCGATAGCGGTCGGTCAGGGATTTCATGCCGGACGAGAACAGGTTGCTGACGATGTTGACCCGGTTCTTCGCGGCCCAGGTCACCTGGTCGGGCCGGCCGACGCCATACCACAGCGGCGGATGGGGGCGCTGCAAGGGTTCGATCTCGATCGGGACATCGCGATACTGGTAGTGCTTGCCTTCGAAGTTCAGCATCCCGCCTTGCATGCCGCGCAGGATGACCTCCAGCGCCTCGGCGTACATCGAGGGGGTTTGTTCCGGGTCCAGGCCGTAGTAGCGCAGCTCGATCGGGGAAATGCCGCGCCCGACGCCGAGCATGAGGCGGCCCTTGCTGAGGTGATCGAGCATGCAGATCTCCTCCAGCAGCTTGATCGGGTGATACAGCGGCAGCAGATAGACGAGCGCACCGAGGCGGAGTTGCTTCGTTCGTTGCGCGGCGGCCGAGAGCCAGACTCCGGGCGATGGGGCCACGCCCAGCGGCGTCGCATGGTGTTCGGCCACGTGGTAGCCGTAGAAACCGGCGCGATCATAGGCTTCGAGGAGCGTCAGCCGTTCCTCGAAGAACTGGTCTAGCGGCGCCTGGCCGCGATCCATGTGATCGAACACGCCGAGTTTCATTGGGTCGTTTCCCCTTGGAACAGACCCCGATCCTATCCCGCGTCGTTGCGCATGGCCACATGGGTGGGGCCAGAGGCCAGGGCAATCGGGTGAAGGAGTACGTGACAAACGGCTGACGTGCTGAATCTATGCGGTCCCTCGGT
>CAMCDA010000181.1 GCA_945873195.1 Asaia bogorensis | reverse complement strand
GGCCAACGCCCACATCGCCATCCCAGGCGGCGCCCCGCAGCGGCAGATCGCGCGTGCCCGCGGCCAGGCGCGTGCCATTGCCTGGATTGGTGATGATGCCGCGCACCGGCATCGACTCCATGTCCCGGAAGCTCTTGCCGTCATTGTTGCTACCCGGGACGATCGGCGTGACCGGCAGGCGATAGGACGTGCCGCCCATCCCCTGCCCGTCATGCGGCGTGTCACGCACCAACACCCGGTTGAGCCATTTCGTCGACAGTGACCCTGGCCAGCCCGGCACGATCAGCCGCACCGGCCCGCCATGGATATTGGTCAAGGGCTGACCATTCATGGCCCACACGATCATCGTGTGTTCCTCCATGGATTTGGCCAGCGGATTCCCGCGGGATATCGCGTGCTTGGTCGCGTCGCCCGACAGATGCGGATCGGCGCCGAAGCTGCCGGTGAACTTAGCCGATGGTTTCAATCCGGCGGCATTCAGCACATCGCGCAGCTTCACGCCGGTCCATTGCGCGCAGCCCGCGCCGCCATTGGTCCATTGGTTGCCGCGGCCAGGTGGCGTGAAGAACGACCGTCCGTTGCCGCCGCATTCCAGCACCATCCGATGGGTGCTGGGCTGGAAGCGCTGCTTGATCTCGCCGAGCTTGAGTTCGAGGGGGGTGTTTACTTCGCCATCGATACGGATTGTCCAGGCATCCCCGGCAGTGGAGTCGTCCGGGATCTGGCCATTGTTGCGAACGAAGAACTTGCCGACCGGGGTGGTGTCGTCGTCCAGCAAATGCTCGGGCGTCTCCGCCACCAGCGGCCGGTCACCCAGGACCACAAGGCCCTTGTCCTTGCCCGGGAAGTCCAGAAACACCGGTCCCTTGGCTTGGGCGAAGGCGATCGGCAGCATGCCTGTCGGCAGGTTGCGACCGAACGGGATGGCGGTGCCCAGCGCGACACCCAGCGCCGAAAGGCTGACGCCCCGCAGCATGCCGCGCCTGCCCAGGACCACCGCGTCGGCGCGCTCTGGATCCGCCGCGTAGAGTTCGCCCAATCCCCGTTCTTGTCGCATGTTTCTACTCCGAAATCCTTAAGATCGACAATATTCTCCTATGATCCGCCGTTCAACGGAAATACCACTGCTCGGGGCGCGCCGACCACGGCGGCCGGCAATGCTGGGAGATGCAGATGCGCTCCGGGATATTGCCCATGCGGTTGCTGACGACCCGGTTACCCTGGCTGCCCGGGGCCTGGCCGACAAGGCCGATCTGCCACTTGGCGTCGGCCGCCAATCGCCAGATTTCCCGCGCGTCCTCGTTCCGATCGTCTTCCCCCTTGGTCGGGGCACTACGCATCAGTTCGTAGACCCGCAGCAAATTCGGGTCTTCCGGCTTCACGCCGCTGGCGCCGCCCGAGGCGTACCATTGCGAATAGGCGCTGCCCATCAGGCTGCCGGCGGGATCAACCGGCAAGGCCAGTGTCGGGAACAGGAACAGGCTTTCCGATCCGCTGTTGGAAAACAGCACCATCTGATGCTGGTCGTTGCGGATGCGGGTGAAGAACAAACTGCGCTCCAGCAGTTTCATGTCGGCCGCGATACCCACCGCGCGCCATTGCTGGATCACCATTTCGACCTGCTGCGGCCAGGTCGGATTGAGCGTCTGCGCCACGTCGATCTGCAAGCGCAGGCGTTCACCGTTGTCGGTGCGCAGCCGGTAGCCTTCCCGATCCTTCTTGGTCAGGCCGATCGCGTCCAGCATCGCGTTGGCCTTCGCCTTGTCGAACACAGACCACTTGGCGATCCATTCCCTGCCGGGGCTTTCCGGCACCACTTCCGACGGCACGCCTGACCCGGGAGTCCCCAGGCCCAGCCAGAAGGTTTCGTTCAACTGATCACGATCGATGGCGATGGACAGCGCGCGCCGGAAGTCGGCGTTGGCGATCCATTTCGCCACCTCGGGGTCGGCGCGATAGGACAGGTTGAAAACAAACTGTGAGTCGCTGCCGTTGAAGCCGAGGTCCAGGCGATATTTGTATTTCCCACGCTCCTGGTTTTCCAGGAACACCGGCAGCTTGGCGATGTCGATGAAGCGTTCCTGCACGTCGTATTCGCCGGCAATGGCACGCAGGTTCACGACCTCGGGGTTTTCTGCCAACGCCATTTGCACGCGATCGATATAGGGCAACTGGTTGCCGGCGGTATCAACCTCATAGAAATACGGATTGCGCTCCAGCATCCAGGTTTGCGTGTTGATCGGCTGCGTCATCTTCCAGGCCGCGACCGTCGGCAGATCGACGTTCAGGCGCCAGTCGGATTTGTATTTGAAGAACTGCACCCAGTTGGCATAGCCCGCCGCCTTGGCCTGCGCGTTCAGCGTATCCGTCGATGTATATTTCGGCAGGAACTGCTTCAGGTAATGCGCCGGCGCATAAAGCCCGAACGCCAGGCCTTCCGACTGCATGCGGGACTGCCCGCCGCCCACCTGGGAATCACCACCCAGAAGCTTGGGGAACAGGAAATGCGGCACGTCGAATTCGATGGCGACGGTGGTTTCATCCACCTTCACCACACGCCCGCCCTGGCCGCTGGGTGTCATGTCCGGGGCGCGGGACGGGGCGATATCCCTGTTCTGGTACATATCCTCATACCAGAACACGAAATCGTCGGCGGTGAAGGGCGATCCGTCGGACCATTTCATGCCCTTGCGCAGGAACAGTGTCGTGCGCTTGCCGTCGGCCGAGATCTCATAGCCCTTGGCGACCTGCGGCATCAGTTTCGTTCCGGTCACATCCCAGAACAGCGGCTTGTCGCCCGAGCGGATGCGGTTACCGTTTTCGCCGTCGCCCGGCCCCAGGAACGCGCGCCGCCAGGTGCCGCCGTAGCGGCCGACCTCATGCAGAGGCTGCAACACCAGCGGTTCGGCTGGCAGGCGCTGTTCCACCGGCGGCAGCTTGCCGGCCTTGACCAGTTCGGCCAGTTGCGGCGCTTCCTGGAATTTCTTCGGCACCAGCGCCGGGTCCAGGACGATGTTCGCCGTTTCCAGCTTTCCGACCAAGCCGCTCTGCCGCATCTGTTCGGCGTGCTGGGCGTGGGATGCGGTCGGGACCCCCGCCAGCAGCACGAGGGAGAAAGCGAGCGTTCTCATTTGTAGTACCATTGTTGGGGCCACGCGCTCCAGGGCGTGCGGCAATGCTGAGAGGTGCAGACACGTTCCGGCACGTTCTCCAGCTTCGCGTTCACGACCCGCGTGCCCATATAGGTGGGCGACAGGCCGACGATGCCGATGGTCCAGACGCGATCAACAGCGAGCTTCCAGATTTCCTGGGCAACCTTTGTCCGCTCCTGCTCCCGCAGGCCACCGGCTGACCGCAGCAGATCAAAGGCCTTCAGCAGTTCCGGCTCCTCGGGGCCGATGCCCGTTGCGCCATTGGACGCCCACCATTTGGCCAGCGCGGCGCCGCCCTGGCTGGAGATCGGGTCCACCGGCAGGACAGGGTTCGGATACAGAAACAGGCTCTCCGATCCGTTGTTCGAGAAGATCGTGAGCTGATGGTCATCGTTGCGGATGCGCGTGTAGAACAGGCCGCGCTCGAACAGCTTGGTGTCGGCGGTGATGCCGATCGCCTTCCACTGCTGGATGATCATTTCGGCCTGCTGCGGCCAGGTCGGCGTCAGGGTCTGCGCGACATCGATCTGCAGCCGCAACCGCTCACCGTTGTCGGTGCGCAGGCGGTAGCCTTCGCGATCCTTCTTCGTCAGACCGATCGAATCCAACAGGGCGTTGGCCTTCTTGATATCCAGCGTGGCCCAGCGCAGGCGGAATTCCTCACCCGGGCTTTCGGGGATGTCCTTTGACGGCATCGACGTGCTGATGACGCCGAGGCCCAGCCAGAACGCCTCATTCAACTGGCCGCGGTCGATGCCCAGCGCCAAGGCCCGCCGGAATTCCACCTTCTGCAACCATTTGCGGATTTCCGGATCGTGGCGATAGGACATGTTCACATAAAGCTGCGAATCACTCCCGTTGAAGCCTGGGTCGAGCCGCACCTTGTAGCCACCGCGCGCCGCGTTTTCGAGAAACACCGGCAGTTTCGCAAGGTCGATGAAGCGCTCCATGTAGTCATACTCACCCGCGATGGCGCGCAGGTTGATGACCTCGGGGTTCTCGGCCAGGGCCAGCTGGACCTTGTCGAGATAGGGAAGCTGGTTTCCGGCCGTGTCGACCACGTAATAGAACGCGTTGCGTTCCAGCAGCCAGATCTGGCCGTTGATCGGCTGCACCATCTTCCAGGCGGACAGCGTGGGCACATCCCTGTTCAGGCGCCAATCCGACTTGAAGCGGAAATACTGCACCCAGTTGGAGTAGCCCGCGGTCTTGGCTTCCGCCGTCAGCGCTTCAAGGTTGGTCGGCGTGGCCATGTACTGGCGCAGATAATGCGCCGGCGCATAGGGGCCGAAGCTGCGGCCATCGGATTGCAGGCGGGACTGTCCGCCGCCGATCTGCGTGTCGCCGGCCACCAGGCGTGGGAACAGGAAATAGGGTTCGTCGAAGTCGAACACGACCGTCGTTTCGTCGATCTTCTCGATCCGCCCCGGCTTTCCGTTGATCGACAGTTCCGGCACCGGCACGGGAACAAGGTCCTTGTTCGCGTACATCTCCTTGAACCAGAACATGAAGTCATCGGCGGTGAAGGGCGCGCCGTCGGACCACTTCATGCCCTTCCGCAGGAAGATCGTCGTGCGCTTGCCGTCGGCGCTGACTTCGTACCCCTTGGCGACCTGAGGCGCGACCTCCGTTCCCGAGTCATTCCAGAACAGCAGCTTGTCGCCCGCCCGGATGCGGTTGCCGTTTTCCCCGTCCGCCGGCCCAAGGAAGCCACGGCGCCAGATGCCACCATAGGTGCCAATGCTGCGCAACGGCTGGATGACCATCGGTTCCGCGCCGACGCGCTGGTCCACCGGCGGCAACTTGCCGGCCTTGACCAGTTCAGCCAGCGCCGGTGCCTCCTTGAAGGTTTTCGGCATCTTGGCGGGATCGGTGATGATCGCCGGGGCTTCGAGCTTGCCCACCAGGCCGGATTGCTCGAACGCATTCTGTGCCTGGACCGCGCCGGCGCCGAGCGCCATCGCCGTGACCAGACCGATGATCGTTTTGCGCATCGTTTCCTCCGAGTTCGGTCGTCGACGACCGGTCAGTGATGGCCGGTCACGCCTTCAAGGCTTAGTTCGTCCGCCCTGTGACAAGCGGCCAGGTGGCCGCCGCCGACATCGCGCAGAGCGGGTAGTTCCGTACGACAACGATCCACCGCGAAGGGGCAGCGTGGGTTGAAGGCACAGCCTGGCGGCGGATTGGCGGGATCGGCGACTTCCCCCATCGGCGCCGCGGCGGTATCGCGCAACGCCGGATCAGCCTTCGGGACCGCGGCCAGCAGCGCCTGGGTGTAGGGATGCTTCGGGGTGGTATACAGCTCGTCGGTCGGCGCGACCTCCACCAGGCGGCCGACATACATCACCGCCACGCGATCGCTGACATGCCGCACGACGCCCAGATCATGCGCCACGAACAGCATCGATAGTTTCAACTGGTCCTGCAAATCCAGCAGCAGGTTGATGATCTGCGCCTGCACCGAAACATCCAGCGCCGACACGGGCTCATCCGCCACCACCAGACGCGGATTGAGCGCGAGCGCGCGGGCGATGCCGATGCGCTGCCGCTGGCCGCCGGAAAACGCATGCGGAAAGCGCGACCGCGCCACCGCCGGCAACCCGACGAGATCGAGCAGTTCCAGCAGCCGCTTCTGCCGTTCGACAGACGGCACGCCATTCACCAGCATGGGTTCGGCGATGATATCGCCCACCATCATGCGCGGGTTCAGCGACGCATAGGGGTCCTGGAAAATCAACTGGATGTGGCGGCGCAACGGCCGCAGCGCCCGCTTGGACAAGGGCGCCAGATCCACCATCCGGCCGTCATCCCCAGGCGCGAAACGGATCGCGCCCGATGTCGGCTGCAACGCCCGCAGGATGCAGCGCGCGACCGTGGTCTTGCCGCAACCCGACTCGCCCACCAGCGCCAGGGTTTCGCCGCGCGTGATGCTGAACGAAACGTCCTCCGCCGCGCGCACCCGCGCGACTTCCCGCCGCATGATGCCCGCGTGGATCGGATAGTGCTTGGTCAGGCGATCGATTTCGAGCACGTTCATGCGGCGGCGTCCTCGACCAGGAAGCAGGAAGCGCCGACCGATCCGGGCGGCACGGGGGACGGCGCGACGGTATCGCAACGACCGGGGATCGCGTCGGGGCAGCGCGGATGAAACGGGCATCCCTTGGGACGCGCGTTCGGCTGCGGCACCGCCCCTCCGATCGTTGCCAACCTCGACCTAGGTTTCGCCAGCATGCTCGGCACCGAGCGTAACAAAGATCGTGTATATGGATGTCGCGGCGCGCCAAAAACCTCGTTGACAGGCGCATATTCGACAACGCGCCCGAGATACATCACCGCCACGTCATCGGCCATCTGCGCGATCACGCCCATGTCATGCGTGATCAGCATCAGCGCGATGCGCTTGTCCACCTGCAACCGGCGCAGCAGCGCGAGGATCTGGGCCTGGGTCGTCACATCCAGCGCCGTCGTCGGCTCATCCGCGATCAGGATGTCGGGCTCCGCCGCCAACGCCAGGGCGATGCCGACGCGCTGGCGCAAGCCGCCGCTGAGCTGGAATGGATAGGAATCGATCCGGGTTTCCGGCCGGGGAATCCCGACCTCCCGCAACAAGGCGATGGAGCGTTCACGCGCCGCCGCCTTGCCCGGATCGCGATGCACGCGGATCGCTTCCATCAACTGGTTGCCGACCGTGTACTGCATCGACAAGGCAGCCATCGGCTCCTGGAAGATCAGGCCGATCCGGCCGCCGCGCACCTCTCGCATGCCGGGACTTTGCGGACCAAGGTCGGTCAGGTTCAGGTCCTTGCCCGAACCGGGGTCGAGCGTGACGGTGCCGGCGGTGATCCGGCCGTTGCGGTCCAGGATGCGCAGGATGGCACGCGCGGTGACGCTTTTGCCGCATCCCGATTCGCCGACAACACCCAGCACGCGCCCGGGGCGCAGATCGAGGCTGATGGATTCCAACGCCCGCACCGATCCGCCTGGCTGTTGGAACTCCACGGCCAGATCGCGTACCGAAAGAAGAGGCTTGTCGAGCTCAGCCATAGGGGTCCGCCGCGTCGCGAAGGCCGTCGCCCAGGAAGTTGAAAGCCAGGATGACCAGCACCACGGGCACCGCGGCCAGCAGCAGCCATGGCGCGCCCGCCAGCACCTGCACGTTTTGCGCGTCCTGCAGCAGAATGCCCCAGGATATCGCCGGTGGCCGCAACCCGAGGCCCAGGAAGGACAGCGACGTCTCGCTGATGATCATGGCCGGCAGCGCGAGCGACACGGCCGCGATCACATGGCTCGTGAAGGACGGCAGCATGTGCCGCAGCATGATGCGGAACTGCCCCGCGCCCGCGAGCTCCGCGGCGATGACGAAGTCTTCCTCCCGCAGGGCGAGGAAGCGACCGCGCACCACGCGCGCGAGTTCCGTCCAGCCGATCAATGATATGATCAGCGTGATCGCGAAATAGACCTGGATCACGGTCCAGGTGTTGGGCAAGGCCGCGGCAACGCCCATCCATAAGGGAATTGTCGGGATCGACCGGATGACCTCGATCACCCGCTGTATGATCGTGTCGATGAAGCCGCCATACAGCCCCGAAATGCCGCCGAGCAGAATCCCCAGGACCAGGCTGAGACCCACGCTGGCAAGGCCGATCGACAGCGAAATCCGCGTGGCGACGACAAGGCGGGAAAACAGATCGCGGCCCAGCTGGTCGGTGCCCAGCAGGAAGGCGCCATCTACGGGTTGGCCTCCAACGATGCCGAACAGATGCCGGTCGGTCGGGATGAAGCCGAACAAATCGTATTCATAGCCGCGGACGAAGAACTCGACTGGCAATTTGCGCGCCGGGTCAGGCACATAGACCATCTTGAAGGTCTTCATGTCGCGCTGCCCCTTCAACCCGAACACATGCGGGTTGAAGCCGCTTTCATCGAAGAAGTGGATGCCCTGCGGCGGCATGTAGCTGCGGCGCGCGTCCGTCGCGTGCGGGTCCATCGTCGCCAGGAAATCGGCGAAGATCGCGATCGTGTAGAACAGCAACACGATGAACAGGCTGATGACCGCCAGCCGATGCCGCTTGAAGCGCCACCAGGTGAGCTTGAGCTGACCGGCTTCGGCCAGCTTTTCGTCGGCTAGAGATCCGCTCATGCTTTCCCCGTCAGGCGGAGGCGTGGCTCGATCCACATCAGCAGCAGATCCGAGATCAGCGTGCCAACGACGGTCATGACGCCAAGGAGAAGAACGATCGTCCCGGCCAGGAACATGTCCTGCGCCACAAGGGCCTGGAGCAGCAACGGACCCACGGTCGGCAAACCGAGGACGAGAGAGACGATGATGCTGCCCGAAACCAGATAGGGAAATACGTAGGCGATGGAACTGGCGAAGGGATTGAGAGCGGCCCGCACGGGATATTTCAGGATCACCCGGCGTTCCGGAATCCCCTTGGCCCTTGCCGTGATGACATAGGGTTTTCGCAGCTCATCCAGCAGGTTGGCCCGCATGATCCGGATCTGATGCGCGGTCCCGGCCAGGGCCAGCACGCTGGCGGGCAGCGGGATATGCGTCATCAGATCCCAGGCCTTGGCAAAACTCCACGGCGCCTGCGCGTATTCAGCCGAGAACAATCCCCCGACGCTCAATCCAAGGTAGCGAAACCCGAGATACATCAGGATCAGCGCAAGCAGGAAGTTCGGAATGGCCAGCCCCATGAAGCCGATCATCGTGAAGAAATAGTCGCCGAACGAGTATTGCCGCACCGCGGAATAAATCCCGATAGGCAAGGCGATGATCCAGGTCAGGAACAGCGCCGAGAACGACACCACCATCGTGAGCCAGAGCCGGTCGCCGATCACCTCGGTCACCGGGCGGCGCCACATCATCGATACCCCGAAGTCACCCACCGCCACGCGGCTGATCCACAGCGCGTATTGCATGTAGACTGGCCGATCGAGCCCATACTCGGCGCGCATCGCCTGCGCCTGGTCGGCTGTGATCGTGCTGCCGGTCGAGGCCAGGTTGGCGATATAGGCGTCAACGAAGTCGCCCGGCGGCAGGCGGATGATGATGAACGTCAGGACGGAGATCGCCACGCAGGTGACCACCGCCAACATCAGGCGACGTGCGATATAGATCAGCATGCCGGCATTCCCGTCACGCGCGTTTCCCCCGTTGGCGGCTCGTTGACCCGATCCCGGGGCGCCGCGATACTTTATGGAGGTTACCCTACCCGGTTCCCACCGCCTGTCAAAATGGATCATCCGCCATGTCCGCGCGTACCCGCCTGGCCGTCGATATCGGTGGAACCTTCACCGACCTGGTGCTGTCGTTCGGCGACAGGACCGTGTCATCAAAACTGTTGACCACACCCGATGCGCCAGCCCGCGCGGTGATCGAGGGCGCGGGTCTGATCCTGGCCGAAGCCGGCGTTGCCGCTTCCTCGCTCGACCTGGTGATCCATGGCACGACACTCGCCACCAACGCGCTGATCGAACGCAAGGGTGCGCGAACCGCCCTGATCACGACACGCGGGTTCCGTGATTCGATCGAGATCGCCTACGAACATCGTTTCCAGCAATACGATCTGTACATGGATCGCCCCGCCCCGCTGGTGTCACGCGAATGGCGGCTGGAAGTCGGCGAACGCATGGCCGCGGACGGGACAGTCCTGCTGCCGCTTGACGAAGCCAGCCTGCTCGCCCTGGTCGATGTTTTACGTACGGAACGGATCGAGGCCGTCGCGATCAGCTTCCTGCATTCCTACATCAACCCGGCGCATGAGGAACGCGCCCGCGCGGTGCTCGCGGAAGCCATGCCGGACATCGCGATCACCATCTCCTCGGAGGTCTGCCGCGAAATCCGCGAATATGAGCGGACCTCGACCACCGTCGCCAATGCCTATGTGCTGCCGCTGATGGATCACTACATCGCCGCGATGCGGGCCGGGCTGACCGCGATGGGCGCGACCTGCCCCCTGCTGCTGATGATGTCCTCGGGCGGCATCTGCACGGTCGAAACCGCGCGCCGCTTTCCGGTGCGGCTGGTCGAGAGCGGGCCGGCCGGCGGCGTCATCCTCGCGCGCCGTGTCGCCGCCCAGGGCGGGTATGATCGCGCGTTACCCTTCGACATGGGCGGCACGACCGCCAAGATCACGCTGATCGATGACTATACCCCGCAGCAGTCGCGCCACTTCGAGGTCGCCCGCGCCTACCGCTTCGCCAAGGGCAGCGGCATTCCGGTCCGCATCCCGGTCATCGACATGGTGGAAATCGGCGCCGGCGGCGGCTCCATCGCCCGCGTCGATGAACTGCGCCGCATCGTCGTGGGGCCCGACAGCGCGGGGTCCGAACCCGGCCCCGCCGGCTATGCACGCGGCGGCGAGGCCGCCACCGTCACCGATGCCGATGTCGTGCTCGGCCGCGTCGACTCGCGCCGCTTCGCCGGCGGCAAGATCACCCTGCAGCCCCGCCGGTCGCACGACGCCATCGCCGCCACGATCGCCACGCCCCTCGGCCTCGGCGTCGAGGAAGCGGCGCGCGGCATCTCCGAGATCGTCGATGAGAACATGGCGAGCGCGGCCCGCGTCCACGCGGTGGAAAACGGCAAGGACACCG
>CAMCDA010000180.1 GCA_945873195.1 Asaia bogorensis | reverse complement strand
CATGGTCGCTTCCCTGATGGGACCGGTCGTGCGCAGTCACTGGGCGATCGAGAACAGCCTGCACTGGGTGATGGACATGATGTTCCGCGATGATGAATGCCGGGTGCGAACCGAGCACGCGCCTGCCAACTTCACGACGATCAAGCATATGGCTCACAATCTGCTCCGAACCGCCGGCGGCAAGGACTCATTGCGCCTGCGGCGGAAAGTCGCCGCATGGGATGATGACTTTCTCGCGGGCATCATCGCTCGGTGAAAAAGGCTTCACCCGATTCCCCTGCTCCGTTCCCTGTTCAGGACCCGCTGTTCTGTATACCGTGGGGGGACGCTCGCAGGAGGCTCCCCCAAAATGAAAATCCGCTCTCTTCTCGCCCTCACGCTTGGCATGGCCACCGCCGCCCTGCCCGCCGTCGCGCAAAAATCCGCTGATACGCTGCGGATCGTCTTCCGCGATGCCGTGACCAATATTGATCCCTATTACAACCAACTCCGCACCGGCTTGGTGCTCGCGCATCAGGCTTGGGATGGCCTGGTCTATCGCGATCCCGAGACGTTTCAGGCGAAGCCCCTGCTGGCGACCGAGTGGAAGATCGTTGACGACGTCACGATCGAGTTCAAGCTGCGCCAGGGCGTAAAGTTCCATAACGGCGATGCGTTCACCGCCGATGACGTTGTCTATACGCTCAACACGGTCAGCGCCGCTGACTCGAAGGTTTCGACGCCCAGCAATTCTAACTGGATCGAGAAGGTCGAGAAGATCGACGACTTCACGGTACGGGTGAAGCTGAAAAAGCCGACCCCGGCCGCGTTGGAATACTTCGCGATGGTGCTGCCGATCTATCCGAAGGCCTATCGGGAGAAGGTGGGGGCGGAAGGCTATGCCAAGGCACCGGTCGGCGCCGGGCCCTACAAGGTCACCAAGGTTGACGCGGGGCAGGTCGATTTCGTCCGCTTCGACGATTACTGGGCCGGCAGCCCGCGCGGCAAGCCTGCGATCGGCAAGCTCCAGGTCCGGTTCGTGCCCGACGCGGCGACGGAAATGACCGAGTTGCTGGCCGGGCGCGCGGACTTCATCTGGGGCTTCAACCCGGATCAGTTCGAAGGCGTGAACCGCATGCCGAACCTGCGCGGCGTGCGTCAGGAATCGATGCGGGTCGGCTTCCTGCGGTTGGAAACCGCCGCGATGAACGACGCCAGCAAGCCATTGGCCAACCAGAAGGTGCGTCAGGCCATCTTCCACGCGATCGACCGGGAGCAGATCGCCAAGCTGGTGATCCAGGGCGGGTCCCGCGTGCCGCCGGCCCCGTGCTTCCCGACGCAGTTCGGCTGTAACGGCGATGTCGCGGTTGGCTATGGCTTCGATCCCGCGAAAGCGAAGCAACTATTGGCCGAGGCTGGCTATCCGAATGGCTTCGAGACCGAGATGGTCAGTTATATCCTGCCGCAGTGGGGCGCGTCGGTGCAGGGCTTCCTTGCCGCCGTGGGGATCAAGGCGAAGATCACGCAGTTGCAGGTCCAGGCCGTGATCCAGCGCTGCAACATCAAGGGCGAGTGCCCGATGGACCTGGGAAGCTGGGGCTCCTACTCGATCAACGACGTCTCGGCGATCCTGCCGGTCTATTTTGGCGGCGACAATAACGACCATGCCCGCGACCCGGAGATCATCAAGCTGATCGAGGCCGGTGGCAACACCATGGACCCCGTGAAGCGCAAGGCCGCCTATGACGCCGCCATCAAGCTGGCGACGGAACGGGCCTATTGGGTGCCGCTGCATACCTACGTCACGACATATGGCCTGTCGAAGACGCTCGACCTGAAGCCCTATGCCGATGAGATGCCGCGGTTCTGGCTGAGCAAGTGGCAGTAGTCTAGGAAACCGGGGCCGCCATCCGCGACGGCGGCCCCGTCCACCTGGCCTTGGGTCAGGGTGTATTGCCAAAATACTTGGCGCGCAGGCGATCCAGGTAACCATTCTCCCGCGCCATGATGATCTGGCGGGACATTTCCCGTTGCAGCGCGCTGCCGATCGGCATGGCGAAGCCGTATTTCTCCGGCCGGAAAATCCCGCCGACCTCGGTGATCGGCAACTCGGGGTGGCTGTTGTCATAGTATTCCAGCACCGAGGAATCCCCGACAACGGCATCGATATGGCGGGCGACCATGGCGGCGACCGCGGCCTCGACCGAGTCAAAGGACTGGGTCGACCAGGCGGAGTCCATCGCGAAGGCGTCCGCGGAGCTGCCGCGCAGCACGCCCACGGTCTTGCCGGACAGATCGGCGACACCGGCGATCCGCGCGTTCAGCGTGTTGGTCGTCATGACACTGGTGATCGATGACGTGATGTAGGCGATGATGACAACGCCCAGGACCATCCAGAGCGCCGACAGGATGCGTCCGAAGGCGCCGAACAGTTCCTTGTGAGCGGTGGCGGCGCCGGAGGTCACGACGGCCATCACGTGGTAGAAGCTCTCGGCCACGCCCCGGTGCCATTCGCGGGGGAACTCCGGATCGAAATACCGGTCCACCAGCGTCAGGACGATTGTCCCGGCCAGGATGCCAAGGCCCAGCCAAAGGTAGATACGCAGGTGCCCGGTGTCGCGGAGCTGGGAGAACAGGTCGTGGGCGTTGGCGTGGCGATTCTGGTTGATCATGATCCGCAGCCCGTCGTCGAACCAGGGCTGGGTGAAATCCATCCGGGTCAGCCGGTCATGGGTGATCGTCAGGTTGGTGACGACCAGATCGATCTCGCCCTGAGCCACGGCGGTCAGCAGTTCCGGCAGGCCTGGGATCAGGCGATATTCGTGGCGGAGGCCCATGCGGCCGGCGATGGACTCAAACAACTCGATCGCGAAGCCGCTGTAGCCGTTTTCGGTCTGCATCACGAAGGGCGGGCTGATATGCACCCCGACCCGGATCGGCTGGGCCGGCGCCCGGGCATCGGCCTGGGGTTGGGCCGAGGCGGCGGCCCAGGTCAGCGGCAGCAAGACGAGCAGGCAAAGGATGCGGCGCCAGCGCATCGTCAGGCGCGGGGGACCCCCGCCGAGGCCATAAGGCCGCCATCGACAGGGATAAAGGCGCCGTTGACGTAGCTTGCCTCGGGCGAGGCGAGGAATGCCACGACCGCGGCCACTTCCTCCGGCCGAGCGAAGCGGGCGGCGGGGATGCGGGTTTCCATCGCCTGGCGGTAGTTGGCGAAGGGGGCCATCATCTCGGTATCGACGAAGCCGGGGGCGACGTAGTTGACGGTCACGCCGCGCTTGGCACTCTCGATCGCCAGGGTTTTGACATAGGCGAGCAGGGCGGCCTTGGTTGCGCCGTAGGCGGCGTTACCCTGGCTGGCGACCTGCCCGATGACCGAGCCGATGGCGATCACCCGGCCCTTGCGGGCGCGCATCATGGGGCGGACGACGGCGCGGGCGATGCGGGCGAAGCTGAAGTAGTTCACCTGCATCACGGCCTCGGCCTTGTCCTGGTCCATCATGACCGTCAGGGCATCGTAGGTCGTGCCGCCTACCTGGACCAGCACGTCCCACGCGGGACCTGCTTCGAGTTCGGCCGCGAACGCGTCCACCGCGGCCTTGTCGGCAAGGTCGAGCGGCTTGCCCACGATCTCCTCGGGGAAGGTGCCGGCATCCGTGCGGTAGGTGTAGGTGACCGCATAGCCACGATCGGCCAAAGCGGTGACGACGGCGGCGCCGATGCCGCGCCGCCCGCCGATGACCAGGGCGGTCGGGGCGGTCATTGCGGTGCCGCGCCGAGCACGACGCACACGTTCTGGCCGCCGAAGCCGAAGGAGTTGGAGATCGCGTGTTTCACCGTGGCGGGGCGGGCGACATTCGGCACGCAGTCGATCGGCACGGTCGGATCGGGGGTGTCGTAGTTGATCGTCGGCGGCAGGACGCCGCGGCTGATCGTCATGAGGGTGAAGATCGCCTCGATCGCGCCGGCGGCGGTCAAGGTGTGGCCGATCATCGACTTGTTGGAGGAAACCGGGATCGACGCCGCCCGTTCCCCGAACACGGCGGAGACGCCCACCCATTCCATCTTGTCGTTTTCAGGCGTGCCGGTTCCGTGGGCGTTCACGTAGCCGATGTCGTCCGGCGACAGGCCGGCGTCGGCCAGCGCGTTGCGCATGCAGGCGATGATCGGCTTGCCGTCGGGGGAGGAACGGGTGCGGTGGAAGCCGTCCGCGGCTTCTCCACAGCCTTCGATCACGCCCAGGATCTTGGCCCCGCGGGCGCGGGCGGATTCCAGGCTTTCCAGCACCAGCGCACCGGCGCCTTCCGCCATCACGAACCCGTCGCGGTCCTTGCTGAAGGGGCGGGCCGAGGCGGCGGGCGGGTCGTTGCGGGTGGACAGGGCGGAGAGCAGGGAGAACCGGATGATGCTTTCAGGATTGATCGAGGCATCGGTGCCGACGACCAGGGCCGCGTTCGACTCGCCGCGCCGGATCGCCTCGACCCCCAGTTGGATGGCGGTGCCGCCGGACGCGCAGGCGGTGGAGGTGGCGATCGGGGAGCCCTTGGTGCCGAAGCGGTCGGCCAGATGTTCGGCAACCGAGCCGAACAGGAAGCGTTCGTAGTAGGCGCCGAACTGGCCGGTGCCGGCCGCGCGGAGCAGGTCGTCGTAGGCCACGGTCTCGTTGGCGCCTGATGCGGCGGCGAGCGCTTCCCGCTGCGGCCATTCGATCTCGACCGGGGGCAAGGCCAGGAACAGGGGGCCCGGGAAGTCGCCCTTGGCGCCGATGCCCGCTTCCGAGATCGCTTCCTGGATGACCAGGTCGGCGATGCGTTCCGACAAGGCCGGGGCGGACATGTCATCGACCGAGACGAAATCGACGGTGGCGGCAATGGTGGTCCGCATGCCGGCGGTGGGGAAGCGGGTGATGCGGCGGATGCCGGAAACGCCGCTGGTCAGCGCGGTCCAGTTGGCTTCCTTGCCTTGCCCGAGGGACGTCAGCACGCCGATGCCCGTCACCACGACGATGGGGCGACCCAGATGATCCGTGTTCTTCGTCATGCGGTCTCCTGTCCCCGGTCGGTTGGGGGCGTTTGGTCTGCCTGATCCTCACCTGACATGGGGTAGGATCGTGTGGAAAATCTCAACCAGCCCCCTCTCCCCTTGTGGGCTTGGGCCGCGAAGCGGACCAAGGTTGGGGTGAGGGGTCGAACCCCTTGGTCGGTGCCGTGAGGACCCCCCACCCCGGCCCTCCCCCTCAAGGGGGGAGGGGGCAGTGTGCTCATCATTCGTTCTTGCACACCCCAGGCCCCGGGCGGAGGCAATCGACGAAACGGCCCGGGGTCCGGTGCCGTGGCGCTTCCATCAGGCCCTGGTCACCAGCGCCATCGCCTCACCGCGCCAATGGCCCCAGGATGTCACCAGCGCCTGACGCAGCGGGCCGGCCATCGGGGCCTCGGCGGATTCCAGCGGGTTGAACAGCTTTCCATGGTCCAGGGCGGCGGCGGCCAGGGCGACATGCGCGATGAAGGCCGGTTCCATCCCGTGGCCGATGGCGGTCGCGAGTCCCCGGACCGGCAGGCCGAGGGACTCCAGAAACGCCCGTTCCTCAACGGTCACCGCGGCGACGCCGCTGGCGCCCGAGATCACCGCCGCCGTCGTGCGATCCAGATCGGGTGCCACCCTGGCAAGCTGCCGGGTCGCGTTGGCGGTGGCCTGGCCGGGGTCACGCCGGCAGCGATCGGTCTCGACCGCCGCGATGCGGGCCAGCACCTTGGCTCCCCGGGCGACCGCGTGCGTCCGGCTTTCCACTACCAGGAAACACCCCAGGGAGCCCGGGATCATCCCGCCGCCGCCGGACTGCCGGCCCCAGACGCCCTCGAAGGGCTGGTGCCAGAGCTTCCCGCCCATTTCGTAATGCAGAAGGATATCCGGCCGCTGCGCGTTATAGGACCCGCCGACCAGGGCCAGATCGCCCTGGCCCGAATGGATGCGGTTCACCGCGATCCGCAGCGCGTCGGTCCCCGCCGCTTCCTCGCCCATGAAGGTCCGGGACGACCCGATCACCCCATGCACGAGCGAGATATTGCCCGCCAGCAGGTTGGACAATTGCGCCAGGAACAACGTCGGGCGGATATCGCTGAGCAGGTGTTCATTCAGATAGGCGTCCGGATCGGCGGCTTTTGGCAGCGCCGACAGGATCTGCATATCAACCGCGTAGTCACGCTCTCCGCCGCCCGCGGCGACGATCATCTCCATCCGGCTGAGCAGGTCGGTGTTGCCCTTGATCCCGGCGGAGTCGAGGGCGAGGCCGGCGGCATAGACGCCGATGCGCTGCCACGCCTCCATCTGGCGTTGGTCGCGCTTGGGGATCTGGCTGTCCAGGGTCAGCGGCGTCATCGGGTGAACGGCGAAACCCGGCCAGGTTTCGGTATCCAGCACGGGTTGGAGCCCCCCCGGGTTGGTCAGCGCGGTCCAATGGGCCTCGACCCCCTCGCCGAGGCAGGAGATCAGGCCGATCCCGGTGATCAGCGCGTCACGGCTGTTGGGCATCGAAAAACGCCTCCGGCACCGCGATGCGGCGGGCTGTTTCCAGCATTTGCGCGCGCAGTGTCTCATTCGGGAAGGGAACCACGCGGTAGCGGATCTCGGTATCCGCGACCTTCTTGCCGCCCGAGGTGATCGACGCTTCGACCACGGCGAAGCCCGAGCCTTCGTGGATCAGGCGGGCCTCGGCTTCCAGCTTCTGCCCGGGAAGGACGACGCTGCGCATCTTGGCCTCCTTCACATGGATCAGGAACGGCATGGCGCTGAAGCGTTGGGTGGCCAGGACCAGCCAGCCGCCGATCTGCGCCATCGTCTCGATCATCAGGACGCCGGGCAGCAGGGGATAGCCGGGAAAGTGACCCTCGAAGATCGGGCTGGCGTCCGGCACCAGACAGTCGGCGCGCGCGATTCGCGCTTCCGGATCCAGCAGCGTGATCCGGTCGACCATCTGGAAGTATTCGAGTCGCATGGTGTTAGGCGGTTTTCGCCGCCACAAGCTTGTCGATGGCGGCGCAGAGGTTCTTCATGACGAAGTAGTCGTCCGAGGTGGCACGCCCCTCGTTCACGTCCTGGGTCCACTGCTCCAGCGGCATCTTGATGCTGAACTGCTTGTCGATCGCGAAGGCGACGTCGAGGAAATCCAGGCTGTCGATGCCAAGATCGTTGATCGCGTGGCTCTCGGGCGTGATCGTATCACGCTCCAGATCGCAGGTTTCCGCGATGATCCCGGCCACGGTCTCGAAGGTTGACGCCATCCGCTTGCCCCTATGAATGCGCGCGGCACTAACATCCGCGGGGCTGAGTCGCAAGGGCGTGGGTGAACCCGCCCCCGGCTACATCACCCAGCCGGCCGGCTTCCAGACCCAGCCCGAGCCGCTTTGCACCCAGTGGCCCTGCAGCCAATGCGTGCCGGCGGTGGATTGCGGGACGAATTGCCCCTGGGTCCAGACATAGCCGTTGCCCGTCCAGTTCCAGTAGCCCGGCCGCCAGCGCAGCGGTTCGGCCGAGACCGGCGGCATGGGGATGGTCTCGACGATCAGGTCGGGCGGCGGCGGAAATGGGCTGCTGGCCACGCACCCGGCCAGAAGACCGAGGCCGACGACCAGAGGGAGGATATGACGATGCTTGCTCATGATCGGAATGTGGGGAGCATCGAACCAACTGTCCATGGGGCGCCGATAAGGGCGCCCCATGGCAGTCGTCAGGCGATGTAGTCGCAGCGGAACCCGTCGCCCCAGCGCTTCACGTAGCCCTTGGACGGGGACGGAAAATGCGCGAAGCAGCAGACGGTGTTGGTGTCGCAGTAGGTTTCCAGGAACTTCCGGCGCGACGCCGCGCCCTGCGCCGGGTTGTAGTCCACCCGCATCGTCAGGTCCGGATAGCGCGCCTGCAGCGGGCTGTGGATCAGGTCGCCGGTGAACACCGCGTCCGCGCCCGGCTTGCCAACCTTCACGCCGTAATGGTCGATGGTATGCCCAGGCGAGGGGAACACGCTGACCAGGTCATTCAGCGAGTAGTCACTGGTGATGATGTCGCAGGCCTTCGCCTCGACGATCGGCACCACGCTGTCGGCGATCGGGGCGACCTCGGCCTTGGCATTCTCGGCCAGCCAGAAATCGAGCTCTGTCTTCGCGAACAGGTACCGCGCCTTGGGGAAGGTCGGGACCCAGCGGCCGTTTTCCAGCTTGGTGTTCCAGCCGACATGGTCGACGTGCAGATGGGTGCACATGACATAGTCGATGTCATCGGGCCCGATGCCGGCGCGCTTGAGGCCGGACATGAAGGCGTTGTCCTTCTTGCGGTGCCACAGCGGGCGGGCGGCGCGATCCTTGTCGTTGCCGACGCAGCTATCGACCAGGATGTTCTGGCCGGCGATCTGCACCAGGTACGACTGGAAGCACAGCACCAGGTTGTCGTTCGCATCCAGCGCGGCCGGCGACAGCCAGGACCGGTTCTCGTCCAACTGCTCCTTCGTCAGGTTCGGCAGGAATTCGAGCGCGGGGGTGAAACCGCATTCCATCTCGATGATGCGATGGATGGTCGCGTCACCCACCTTGAACGTAAGGCTCATGCTCTCTCTCTCCCGGTTCGGGTCGCCTGGCGCGGGGCGGTTTCCCCGCCGCTGCTGGGATGTTACCCATGCTTGGGCCGCCCGACAAACGGGCGCGCATAGGGGAGACGAAGAATGGCCGAGGCAGCCGCGCTCAGTCCCGAGACCGTGATGCGCGAAATGAAGAAGAATGGCGTCACCGATATCGTGTGGCTGCCGGACAGCGAAACGAACTGGCTGTACCTGCTGATGCAGGCCGATCCCGATCTGCGGCTGGTGGGCGTAACGCGGGAAGGGCATGGCTGCTCGATCGCCGCGGGCCTGTTCGCGGGCGGGCGCAAGCCGATGCTGCTGATCCAGAACACCGGGATGATGGAGTCGGGCGATTCCATCCGCGGCTGGCTGATGGGGCTGAACGTGCCGATCGTGCTGATGGTCGGCTATCGCGGCTACACGCGGCACGGCGTCAACACCGACACCGCCGCGACCTATACCGAACGCTTCCTGATGGCCTTCGGGCTGGAGTTCTTCCTGGTGGAGAACGACGGCGATTCCGACCGTATCTCCACCGCCTTCGCGCTGGCCGAGAAGACCCAGCGCCCCGTCGTCGTCCTGGTGGGCGACGAATATCACGGCTTCAACCGGTAAGGATCGCGCGCCATGATGCACACAGCCGATCTTCTGAAGGTGTTCGCGGCCCATCGCGGCGACGCCATCGTCATCTCCGGCCGCGGCGGGAAGCACTGGATCGAGATTTCCGACACGGTGATGGATATCCCCCTCGGCGATCCGGCGATGGGCGGGCACGCGGGCTTCGGGCTGGGCCTGGCGCTCGCCCAACCGAACAAGCGCGTCGTCCTGTTCGACTCCGAAGGCGATATCCTCATGTCGCTCGGCCAGTTGCCGACGATCGCGGAGCAGGCACCGGCGAATTTCTATCACTTCATCCTGGACAACGAGGTCTACGCCACCACCGGCGGCCAGCCGGTGCCGGGGTCGAAGCTGGTGGACTATGCGGGGTTCGCGAAGGCCGCCGGCTATCCGACGGCCGTGAACATTACGGAACTGGATGATTTCAAGCGCCAACTGCCGGGGCTGCTGGCAACCCAGGGGCCGGTGTTTGCGTCCCTGAAAGTGTTCCCGGAAGTCGAGAACACCCCGATCGGACAGCGCGTGCGCTGGCGGAAGCGGGGCGCGGACAAGGTGGTGCGGGATTTGCGGGGCGCGCTGGGCGCGGGGTAGCGTTTCACTTCACAAGTTGCCGACTGATGACAAAAGAGAAACAGAAGTGCATTAAGAGCAGATCAGCCCAGCCGCTCGCTGCTAGGCAGCGCTTCGATCCGAACGCTTGCGAGGACAACTATCATATTCCGCTACCCTGGCAGATTTTTGGCCAAGGTAGCGGAACGGTGTATATACGAGAATTGGTGCGCAACAACTATATCAGAAGGTGTTTCAAATGGATGATGATACTGCGGATCGTCCAGCTCCGCACCATATTGCGTACGCAATATCGCAAAAACGACCGTCGGGCTAATATATTCTGAGACGCGTTCGTAGGCTTGTTGGTTGAATTCCGTGGGTCTCGGTAAGGCACTGCGCGATCTCCAGGATCGACCCAGAAAAGCCTTGAGGAACTCAGTTGTAGAACCCGGATCAGATTCTAAATGGTCAAGAAGACTTTGGTGTACATCGTCGCTGGATCCGTACCGTGTCCAGATCGCAAGCAGCATCGCGGTATCACGACCGGCAGACTTGAACAAGGCGACACTTGCCGCCGCATCCTTAATTCGCTCGGCCAGCATCACACCGAGACCGCACTCGACCTCGCTGGAAAACATTACCGTCCGGCCTGCCTCACTATCATCCTTACGAATCCAATAAAAAAACCTACAGGCGATCGCAATTGGTTCGGCTTCAGTTAAAATCTGACGGGCCAAATCCAAACGGTCTTCGGGAGTTTTTTGTCTACTGACGATTTGGCTAGCAAAAATCACAGCTTGCCGAAACGTCCAATCCTCCATGAACGGGTCCTGCTCACGGGGTAGACGATATCCGGATCGAATTATGGCCAGGGCAGCGGTTCGACCCACCGCGGGGTCGATTTTCCCTTCAATGACTCTTAGAGTCCGTCCGGAAGGTCTCTCAAGGATTACATAGCCTTCGGAGCATCATCCGGATCGCCGCCAGCCGCAGGAACGCCAACGCATTATACGTGAGGTTCTCGAAATCCTTGGCCAACCGCCGGCATCGGTTGAGCCACGCGAGT
>CAMCDA010000179.1 GCA_945873195.1 Asaia bogorensis | reverse complement strand
GATCGAGATCACTCTGTCGCGTAAATTCGGATGGGAGTGGAAGAACGCCAAAAGTGCTTCGTCGCTGAGGCTCGCCGTCGCCATGGGTCCGATTCCCTTATCGAGGAGGCGTCAAAGTACTCCCCACAACGTTGAATCGCACCCTTGCCCCACGGGATGGTTGCCTTTGATCCCGCCGATCGGGTAGTCTGGAACGAATGACGAACGCGCTCGCCCCTGAACCGTCGGCCGGTCTTTTTTCACCCGATGGCACCCCATGTCCGGTGAGAAAACCGGGTCTTTTCCCCAAGCGGCCTCAGGCTACCCGCGCAATGCCGCGCTCCGGGAAAAATGCACGCGGTATGACCCCATGCACCGTGAGAACCCGATCCTCTTCCCGAGGAGGACGGCCCCAGGCCACGCCGCCCCAGGTCCGGCGGGGCCAACCGGGGAAAATGCACGCGGTATGACCCCATGCACCGTGAGAACCCGATCCTCGGCCCGAAGGGGACGACCCCAGGCCATGCCATCCCAGGTCTGGCGGGGCCAACCGGGGAAAATGCACGCGGTATGACCCCATGCACCGTGAGAACAGCGCCGCGCGCCTTCCATCCCCCGGCACCCCGGCCTAGCATCCGGCCATGACACCGATCCCAAGCCCCTTCACCCTGCATGTCCCCGACGCGGCGCTCGCGGATTTGCGGACTCGTCTTGCCCTGACGCGGCTGCCCGACCAGGCGCCGGATCACCCCTGGGCCTATGGCGCCGACCGCGCCTATATGCGGGAATTGGTCCATTACTGGCACGACCATTTCAACTGGCGCGCCCAGGAAGCCGCCCTGAACGCCTACCCGCAGTTCAAGGTGCCGCTGCACGACATCGACGTGCACTACATTCGAGTAGAGGGCAAAGGCCCGAACCCGATGCCCCTGCTGCTGATGCATGGCTGGCCCGGCTCGGTCTACGAGTTCCTCGACATCATCCCCCGTTTGACCGACCCGGCCCGCTTTGGCGGCAATCCGGCCGACAGCTTTACCGTCATTGCCCCGTCCCTGCCCGGTTATGGCCTGTCCTTCGCCCCGAACCAGAAGCGGTTCAGCGTGGAGCAGATGGCCGATTGCCTGAACGACCTGATGGTCAAGGTCCTGGGCTATGACCGCTACGGCGCGCAGGGCGGGGATTATGGGGCGATCATCTCCTCCCGCCTCGGCTATGCGCACAAGGCCAACCTGCTGGGAATACACATCAATCTGCTGTCGGTGCGGCGCGACCGGCCGCTGGCCGACGATGCCTCCCCCGAGGATCGGAAATACCATGAGGAGCTGAACGCCTGGCTGAAGGAGGAAACCGGCTACCAGTGGATCCAGGGCACGCGGCCGCAGACGCTGGCCTATGGGCTGACCGACTCGCCGGCGGGCCTGGCGGCCTGGATCGCCGAGAAGTTCCGGGCCTGGTCCGACTGCGATGGCGTGATCGAGAACGCGATCGACCGTGACCGGATGCTTGGCAATATTTGCCTTTACTGGTTCACCGGCGCGATCGGCTCATCCTTCTGGCCCTATTACGCGCGGATGCACGGTCCGTGGCCGGTGCCGGAGGGCGGGGTGACCGTGCCCATTGGCTATGCCGCCTTCCCGAAAGAGATCATCCGCCCGACCCGCGCGGCTGCCGCCCGGACCTATACCGATATCCGCCGCTGGACCGAGATGGCGCGCGGCGGGCACTTCGCCGCCATGGAACAGCCGGTCGCGCTGGCCGAGGACGTCCAGGCCTTTTTCCGCCTGGTGCGGTAGGGCGGGCGGTCTCCCCAATCGGACGGTCACGGGGTAACGTGGCCGTCAACGCAGGCAGAGGGCCTGCCAGGAGGTAATCCATGGGTCAGCACGAAGGCTTGCGGTTCGGTATCTTTCTCGCCCCCTTTCATAGGGTTGGCGACAACCCGAACCTGGCCTTGGCCCGGGATCTGGAACTGATCCAGACCTTGGACGAGCTTGGCTATGATGAGGCCTGGATCGGCGAACACCACTCCGCCGGGTGGGAGATCATCGCCGCGCCGGAGATCGTGATTGGCATCGCCGCGGATCGGACCAAGCGGATCATGCTCGGCTCGGGCGTTACGTCCTTGCCCTATCACCATCCGTTCATCGTGGCGCAGCGCTTCGTGCAGCTTGACCACATGACCCGCGGGCGGGCCATGCTCGGCGTCGGCCCGGGTGCCTTGGTGTCGGACGCCTATATGATGGGGATCGAGGCGGAGACGCAACGCACCCGCATGGACGAGTCCCTGGGCGCGATCATGGCCCTGCTGGCCTGCAAGGAACCCGTCACCCTCAAGACCGACTGGTTCGAGCTCAAGGAAGCTCGGCTGCACCTCGCGCCCTATACCAAGGGTGGATTCCCGATCGCGGTGGCGAGTGCGACGACCCCCTCGGGCGCCCTGGCCGCTGGCAAGCATGGCGTCGGCCTGCTGTCGTTGGGCGCAGGGCTGCCAGGCGGATCGGCGAAGCTCGCCGAGTACTGGGGCATGGCGGAAGCCGAGGGCGCCAAGTACGGCAAGACGCTCAACCGCGACAACTGGCGCCTGGTCGTGAACATGCACTGCGCCGAGACCGACGAAGAAGCGATGGACCAGGTCCGCGCTGGGGAGCGGAACGAGACCCTGTCCTACTTCTCCGAAACCCTGGGCCGCCCGCCGATGCGCAGCGAGAACCCGCTGGCCGAGGGATTGGCCGCCGGCTCCACGCTTGTTGGGTCTCCGGCCACGATCGCCGCGGGGATCGAGCGGCTGGTGGGCTTCACCGGTGGTGGCGCGGGGGCGGTGCTGTTCCGCAGCCACGAATGGGCCAACCGGCGGCATACGCTGGAAAGCTATGAGTTGTTCGCCCGCTGGGTGATGCCGCGCTTCCAGGGCAGCCTGGACATGCCGACCGCGAGCCGGAACTGGGCCAGCGAGAACCGCGCCGGCATCTTCGGCCCGGCCATGGGCGCGCTGCGCAAGGCCTTCACCGATGTCGGACAGGACGTGCCGGACACGATGCGGATGAAGCTGCATACGGGGAAGGTTGATATGTCCTGACGCGTTCGACCGGACGGCATGGACCTGGACCGTTCGGGCGATGCCTGCCGTTGGCATTGACTTCAAGGCGTCTGCTCCCATAATGGGAGCGGGCCCGGTTGTTGCATGAGGATCATATCGGTCGGCACCTTGAAGGCATTCTGGGAGCAGCCTTCTCATCGTGACGCCGAACAGCGACTGCGGACCTGGATCAAGGTCGTTCGGGCGGCCGAATGGCCCGATCCGCCGGCGGTCAAACGCATGTTCAACAGCGCGGACATTCTGCGCGATGGTCGCGTGATATTTGATATCGGCGGAAACAAGTATCGGTTGGGCGCCTGGGTAAACTTCGATTTCGGGGTTGTTTATGTCCGGTTTATTGGAACCCATCGCACCTACGACCGGATCGACCCACAATCGATCTGAGGCCCCCCTGCGACCAATTCGTTCGGATGCCGATCATGAGGCCGCGCTGTCCGAGATCGCCGGCCTCATGCATGCGCAGTCGGACACGCCGGAAGGGGACCGTCTGGATGTGCTGACGACATTGGTCGAAGCCTGGGAGGAACGGGCCTCCCCCATCACGGACCCCGACCCGATCGCCGCGATCCTGTTCATGATGGAGCAGAAAGGGCTGACCCGGCGCGACCTTGAACCAGCGATTGGCAGCCGAGCGCGAGTGGCGGAAGTGATGAACCGGAAGCGGATGCTGACGTTGCCGATGATCCGGCGGTTGGCCGACCTACTCAATCTTCCTGCCTCGATCCTGATCCAGCCCTATTCACGCTTGGGCGCCGAATAACGTGAGTTACAGCACCGCCAGGATCGCCCGCCGCACCGGCTCAGGCTGCTGTTCCACCGCCCGCAGAACCGCCCCCAACTGCGCCCGCAGGTCATAGACCTGGTCCATCAGCGACAGCACCAGAGGGATCGTTTCCTCATTCAGGTCCATCCGCCGCCGCAGATCGTGGATCAGCCGCACCCGCGCGATATCAATCTCGTGGAACATCCAATCGGCATCGGCCGGCTCGGGGCGAACCCAGCCGCGTTCGACCCAGATGACCAGTTCGGCTTCCTCCAGGTCCACAAACAGCGCGGCAACTGACCGGATGCGCATCATGCGTCCTCCAGCCCGCGGCGCGGATCGAAGGGGGTCTTGGGCTCCCACGTCTTCAGGAACGTGGCGAGTTCCGGCTCATCCGCCGGCGGGACGACAACCAGAAGCTGGACATATTGATGCCCCTCCCGGATCCCGCGCCCCCGCAGGCGCAGCCGCGTCCCGGTGCCGGAGCCTGGGGGAATGGTCAGCCGCACCTTGCCCGTGATCGTCGGCACCTCCAGCGTCGTGCCAACAACCGCCTCCCGCAGGGACACCGGAAGCTCAATCTCGATGTCGTCGCCCTGGCGCTTGAACAGGGGATGCGGCGCGACCGAGATCTCGACCATCGCATCGCCCGCTGGTCCGCCGCCGAAGCCCGGATTGCCCTGGCCTTTCAGCCGCAGGACCTTTCCGTCCTCCATCCCCGGCGGGATACGGACATCCAGCGTCCGCCCATCCGGCAAGGCGATCCGGCGCAGCGTCCCGTTGGCGGCATCCAGGAACCCAACCGTCAGCATATACTGAGCATCCGCCCCGCGCGCCTTGGGCCGCTGCCCACCCGCGCCCGGACGCCCTCCGAAATTCTGCGCGAAGAAGGAGTCAATATCCTCCTGCGTGAAGCCGCCGGAGGTCCGGTAACGCTCCTGCCCGGGCGCATCGCGGTAATAGGTCCGTTCGGCGCGGACCTCATTCCCCTCGGCGTCGATTTCCCCGCGGTCGAAGCGCGCGCGCTTGTCCGGGTCCGACAGCAGGTCGTTGGCGGCGTTGATTTCCTTGAATCGCTCCGCTGCCTCCGGCTTGCCGGGGTTGAGGTCGGGGTGATGGCGTTTGGCCAGCTTGCGATAGGCCGAACGGATTGCGGCCTCATCGTCGGTGCGCTGTACGCCGAGGGTTGCGTATGGGTCTTTCATGGGCATCGGTTACGTGAGCAATCGGACCGCCCGGATCAAGGGGCGATGTTACGTTCCCGTCCAAACCGGGGGGCGTTTCGTCAGGAAAGCGTCGATCCCCTCCGCCGCGTCCCGGGCCAGCATGTTCCGGGTCATGACCTCGGCCGCGTAGGCATAGGCGGCGGGCAGGTCCATCTCCGCCTGGCGGTGGAAGGCTTCCTTGCCGATCGCCAGCGTCAGCGGGCTTTTCGCCGCGATCTGGCGGGCGAGGCCCAGGGTCGCCGATGCCAGTTCGGCTTCGGGCACCACGCGATTGACCAGCCCGATCTCCCGCGCGCGGACGGCGTCGAGCAGATCACCCGTCAGCAGCATCTCCATCGCCGCCTTGCGCCCGACATTCCGGGTGAGGGCAACCATCGGCGTCGAGCAGAACAGGCCGATATTGACCCCCGGCGTGGCGAACCGCGCCGTCTCGGCGGCAACGGCCAGATCAGCGGTGGCGACCAACTGGCAGCCGGCCGCGGTGGCGACGCCATGGACCTGGGCGATGACCGGCTTCGGCAGGCGCACGATCGTCTGCATCAGGCGCGAACAGAGGGCGAAGACCTGCTCATACGCCGCCCGCGTCGGGTCGGCGCGCATCTCCCGCAGGTCATGGCCGGCGCAGAAGGCGGGGCCAGCGGCGGCGAGGATCACGACTGTGACGCTCGGGTCCGTCGCGATCCGGTCGAGTTCGGTGACCAGCGCGGTCATCAGCCCCAACGATAGCGCGTTGCGCGCGGCCGGCCGGTTGAGGGTCAGGGTCGCGACGCCATGGGCGTCGGTCGCGGACAGAAGGTCGGTGGGCTGGGTCATGGCCCTGTCTTAAGCCGGCGCCGAACGGTTCGTCCATGTCCGGTCATGGGCGGGACCGGTTGAGGATCAGGGCGCCATGGGCACGGGCGAAGGCCTCGGTGCAGATCGGACCGGTGCGGCCGCGCAGGCGAGGAATCTCGGCTTCCAGTTGGGCCAGGGTCACGTTCTCCTTCACCCTTGGATGGGCCACGCAGACGGCGCCGTCCGCGGTCCATCCGGCTTCGAAATGCAAGGCCGGGTCGAACTCCGGCGGTTGCATGTCCAGACTGTCGTTGATGTCGATCTGCATGCCGTTCCGGGTCTTGGGGGAGTCGGTCCCGGCATAATCCCCCCGGATCATCAGGATGCAGGCGTTGTAGAATGGCAGCAGCGCCACGCCTTCCGGGGTGGAGCGCCACGGGTGGTATCCGAACCGGACGCATTTGCCGTGGGCGGCCTCGGTGCATGCGATCTCGAGGATATTGTCCTCGGCCGGTTCCAGCCTGTAGGCGGCCCCGCGACGGCCGCGCAGGGGGAAGCCGGCGGCCTTTCCATCCGGGCCTGGCCCGCAGACCGGGCCCCAGGAGCCATCGGGGCTCAGCATCGAAAGGTTGTGCAGCCACACCGCGTCGTCCAGCGATCCGGTGGGGGCGCGGTCCATCGGGTCACGCTCCACCGCGTCGATCCGGACGCGGTGGAGCTTGCCGTCGACCAGCAGGGTAAACTCGGCGCCGACCAGGTCGGGGGATCGGTGTTCCGCGCCGTCCGAGGTCGTCACGACAAAGGACGTGCCCTGAATCCGCAGCGCGGTCGGAACCGGCGGATCGGCCCGGACCTGCGCCATGCCCGCCCACACCGCCATCACGACGCCCCCCAGCAAACCGAGCGTTCGGCTTGCGGTCGGGAAACGATTGGGCACGCGGGTCATGGTGGGTCCTTGCAGCCGATTGTTTCCTCATCGTTTCAATAAAATACTGAAATAAACGGAAAAATTGGACAGCTCCAGTCGAACCCTACCCGGGTTCGACCGGCCCGCCCGTCCTGGATCAGTCGATCGGAATGAAGATCGAGTGCCGCATCTTGCCGCCGATCGACTGCGACAGATGGCCCTTGCCGCGGATGTCCTCGACCAGAATGACCTCTCCGGCGCCGATCTCCCGCGCTTCTCCGCTGCTGGCGGTGATCTTTACCCCGGCGTCGAGATTGATGATGTATTGCCGCCGCGGCGCGGGATGCCAGCTCAGGTCATAGTCGCCCGAGGTCTCCCGGAAGATGATCCCGGTCGCCGGCAGGCGCTTGGACAGCTTGGAGCCGTTGCGCTCCTCCACCCACTCGACCTCGATATCGCGCCAGTGGGTTTCGCCGTTGTCGTCGACATAGATGTTATGGATACGCATTGGTTTCCTCCGTTATTCGATCGGCACGAAGATGGAGTGCCGCATCTTGTTGTTCACCGACTTCGACAGATGGCCCTTGCCGGTGATGTCCTCCACCAGGATCACCTCTCCGGCACCGATCACGCGCGATTCCCCGTCGCTGGCGGTCAGTTCCACCCCGGCATCGAGGTTGATGATGTATTGCCGGCGCGGCGCGGGATGCCAGGGACGGTCATGCTCCGCCTGGGTCTGGCGGAAGATGATCCCGGTGGCGGGCAGGCGGGCCGAGAGCTTGCCGGCGTCGTTTTCCTCGGCCCAGTCGATTTGGATGTCCCGCCAGTGGGATTCACCCTGGGCGTCGCAATAAAGATTATGGATGCGGATGGGCATGGTGTTCCCCCTGAGGCCGGCCGGTAGGGTCGGCGGGTTCGCGCGGTTGGTCAATCGGGGCGGAGTGCGGGTTCTCACGGTGTATGGGGTGTTCCCGCATGTGTTTTTCCCCGGGCTGGCGGGCGGGGGTGGTGGGTATCCAGGGCGGAGTGCGGGTTCTCACGGTGTATGGGGTGTTCCCGCATGCATTTTTCCCCGGGCCGGCGGGCGGGGGTGGTGGGTATCCAGTGCGGAGTGCGGGTTCTCACGGTGCATGGGGTGTTCCCGCATGCATTTTTCCTGGGTCGGCGGGCAGGGCGGTGGGCAGCCTGGGCGGCGGGTGGTTTCTCACGGTGCATGGGGTGTCATCCGAGCAGACTTTGCAGGTGGCCCGCGCCGTCTCCGCCTCGTCATGCCGAGCGCTGGCTCGGCACCCACGACTTTCTCCGCTCCGGCACCTGGGGCGTGCCCTCGGGCCGCCCGTCGCCGAACCCGCGCGGCCACCACGACGAAGACGCACCATCCGGCGGCACGGCGACATACACGGATACACGCACCAGCTCGGCCAGCCAATAAATGTTCATCATTTGTTCCTTTCTATCCGCATCAGTGGAAGAAAGGCAACCAGGATGACGCGGTTCGGCCGCCGTGGCAGCCGAACCGATCGCCGCCTACTCCGCCGCCTGCCGGAACCCCTGCGCATAGCGCGTCAGCGCCCCCGGATCGGTCGGGATGATCGGAGAAAAATCGGTGTGCGCGATCCATTCCTTCCGCGTCGGCGTCCGGATGTAGTTGGAAACCGCGTTCAGCGTAAGATAGACGATCTTGCGCGGATACGGCGTGATGTTGCCGGCCGATCCATGCACCAGATTACCGTGGAACATCAGCAGCCCGCCCGGCTTGCCGGTCGGCGCGACGATCCCGCCCTGCTCGACCAGCCTAGTCACCGTATCCTCGTCCAGGGTCCAAAGCGGATAGGACGTCGTGGTCAGATCGTGTTCGGCCTTCAGCACGCCCGCCGTGTGGCTGCGCGGCACCAGCATCAGCGGCCCGTTGATCGGCATCACCTCATCGAGGAAGACGGCGATGTTCATCGCCCGAGGTTCGGGCATGCCATCGTCGCGCGCCCAGGTGCCGTAGTCCTGGTGCCACTGCCACACGTCGCCGGTGAACGACGCTTTCGCGTTCACCTTGAACTGATGCATGTAGACCTGCTCACCGAACAGCTGCTCGATCGGCTCGATCATCGCCGGGTGACGCGCCAGCAGGCCGAAGCCTTCGTTATACAGATGCGCTGCAAAGGCCGTGCGAGGCGCGCCGGAGCGTTCGCGCCAGACCTCGGGGCGTTCCTGGGCGTAGATCGCCTCGGCGTCGGCGCGCAGGCAGGCGACTTCCTCCACCGAGAAGGTTTCCGGCAGGAACAGATAGCCTTCGGTGTGGAACTGGCGGATCTGGTCTTCGGTCAGCATGGCGCGCTCTCCTTACGCCGCCGGGATGCGGTACCATGCGCCCGGCGTCAACCGTTTCATCCGAATGGTGGGTAGTTGTTGGGCCTGGGGGGGGGCGGAAGGTGGGCGATCGCGGGTTGTACCGTCCGTCATGGGCGGGCCTGACCCGCCCATCGCCAAGGACTCAGTCCGTTGATATAACGGGGGAAAAACTCATCATGGGTGTCCCTGGCGATGGATGGGTCAAGCCCATCCATGACGAAGAGGGCAGAACCGTCGTCGCGCCAGGGGCCACCGTCTCGATATTACAACTTGGGTCGCTTGTCGGCCCAAGGCTGGATCGCCTCGAATGCCGCCGAGGCCTGCAGCACGCCCAGGTCATCGAACCGCTTGCCGACGATCTGCAAGCCCACCGGCAGTCCGGCCGGGGTGAAGCCGCAGGGCACGCTGGCCGCCGGGTTCCAGGACATGTTGAACGGGTAGGAGAATTCGGCCCAGCTCACCCAATCCCACGCGTGGTTGGGCCAATGGTCGGGCATCAGCTTCTCGGCCGGGAAGGCGGCCACCGACACGGCGGGGGTCAGCAGGAAGTCCCAATCCTCGAACCAGCGGTGGATCGACGCAATATACGGCATCTTCCGTTCCCGCGCCGCCTGGTAGTCGGCGATCGAGACGTTGTCCGACGCCTTGATGCAGGCGACGAGGCCCGGGTCCATCTGGTTTTCCCACCGCGCCAGATGCGGCTTCAGGCGAGTCATATGGGCGGACCAGAAGAACCGGATCAGCTCCGGCCCCGGCGCGGCCCACGGGGTCTTCACTTCCTCCACGATCGCGCCGAGTTCCGTGAACCGCGCGACGGCGGCCTTGACCAGATCGGCGACCTCGGGATCGACGCGGGCCACGCCCAGGTCGGGGCTGTAGGCGATCCGCTTGCCCTTCACGCCCTCGTGCAGCCGAGCGAGGTAGTGCGCCGGGCCGGCTTCGAGGGTGGTGTAGTCGAGCGGGTGGGGACCCGCCATCACCTCCAGCATCAGCGCGCTATCGGCCACGGTCCGGGTCATCGGCCCCATATGCGACGTCATGTCCCCCGTACTCACCGGATAATACGGCACCCGCCCAAAGCTCGGCTTGATCCCGAAGATGCCGCAGAAATGCGATGGCATGCGGATCGAGCCCGCCCCGTCGCTGCCCTGGTGCAACGGCCCGAACCCGGCGGCCGAGGCGGCGCCCGCGCCCGCCGACGACGCGCCGGCGTTCATCCCATGCTTCCACGGGTTATGCGTGATCCCGGTCAGCGGCGAACGGGAAACGCCCGTCCACCCGAACTCCGACGTCGTGGTCTTGCCCAGGATGATCGCGCCTTCTTCTTGCAGGCGCGGCACGACGGGCGTGTCCTCGGTCGGGCGGTTGCCCTCGAAGATCCGGCTGCCGCTTTGCGTCGGCATGTCCTTGGTGATCGCCAAGTCCTTGATCGTGGCGGGAAGCCCGTGCAGCCGGCCGAGGCGCTGGCCGGACATCAACGCCGCTTCCGCCTTGCGGGCGCCGTCCATCGCCTGGTCGGCGGCCAAGTGGGCGAAGGCGTTCACCTTCGGCTCCAGCGCCGTGATGCGCTCCAGCAGGGCGCCCATGTACTCCACGGGGGACAGCTTCTTGGTGCGGATCAGTTCCGCGGCCTCGGTGGCGGGCATGAAGCCCAGGGTTTCGGAGTCCATGCGGCTTCCCCTGCTTACGGTGGCATGATCGTAGCGCGGCCGGGGGTTGGGGCAAGGTGTGTCCTTACCCAATGTCAGTAGCACACGATATGTCCGGTTTAGGTAGCACACGATCTGTC
>CAMCDA010000178.1 GCA_945873195.1 Asaia bogorensis | reverse complement strand
GCAACGAGAACGGCAGCGGAGTATTTTCGACCATGGCGGGTGTGGCACCGTCCGATTCGGCAGGAATTGGTTTCGACACCCAAATCTCTGCGTCAAATCAGATGATTACGCTACGCCCGCCAGCGAATCCCTGGCATGCGATGAATAAGATGGGATAGGCCTTGTGCCCGTCCATCAAACGTTTCAGGGCCGCATCAGCCGTGATCCGGGCCGGTTGGACGCTTACGGGTTTGGCACCCGCCGGTTGGGCACTGGCGGGCTGAGCGAACAGCCCGCCCGCGAACAAGCCGGCCGATAACGTACCGAGCAGGCCGCGCCGGCCTAGCCCGACATGACCGGTATCCCCGCATTGATTGCACATGATCATTCCCCTCTTGTTATATTCTGGATTAAAGGACCGTTTCCTGGCATCGGTCAATCGACCGCGTCCTGCTTATGCCAGCGTGACCTTGCCCGTAGCCAGATCATAGACGCCGCCTACCACCTGGACCGCGCCGGTGCGAATCCTGGCGGCCAGCACCGGCTCGGTTTCCGAAATCGTCCGCATCGTGTTCCGCACGTTCTCGATCGTCGCCTCGGCCATCAGGTCCGCCGCGCCCCGCGCCTCCGCCACCCGCACCGCCGGCAGGATCAGATCGACCAACCCTGGCAGATGCCCCGGCAGGACCACCTTGTCGTTGTGGACCTGGATCGCCGCCTCGATCGCGCCGCACCCGGAATGGCCAAGCACGACGATCAGGGGAATACCCAGGAAGTGGATGCCGTATTCGAGACTGGCGAGGGTTTCGGCGCTTTCGACATTGCCGGCGACGCGAATGGTGAACAGCCCGCCCGGCTCCTGGTTGAACACAAGCTCGGGCGGGACCCGCGAGTCCGCGCAGGACAGCACCGCCGCCACCGGCGCCTGCCCCCGCGCCCGCCTGATCCGGTTGGCCCGATAATCCCCGAAGCCCGCCTTGCCGTCATGGTATTGCCGGTGCCCGTCGATCAGCATCCGCAATGCCTGGTCCGGTGTCAGCGGACCCTCGGCGGGCCGGGTGGGACGGATCGTCACGGCAACCGACCGCGGCGCCTGGGTTTGTCTTCCGTCATCATCTGTCTCCCGCTTTGCCCAACGCCGCCCACACCGCGTCGGCCGAGGGGATCGGCGCCACCGCCCCAAGCCCCGTGCAACTCAACGCCGCCGCGACCGATGCATAGCCGGCGGCGGCGACCGGATCATCGCCGGCGAGAACGCGCGCCAGGAACGCCCCGCAGAACGTATCGCCCGCGCCGGTCGCATCCACCGCCGCCACGGGATGCGCCGGGATATGAACCCGCCGCGTCCCGGTCGCGACCCAGGCGCCGGCCGCCCCCATCTTCAGCACCACGACCGGCGGACCCAGCCGCAGATAGAAATCGAGGATCGCCTGGGGATCGACCAGGCCGGTCAGGATCGCCGCGTCCTCAAGCCCTGGCAGCGCATGGTCCACCGACGCCATCGCCGCGTGCATGATGGCGGCGGCGCGGTCGGCCGGCCACAGGCGCGGCCGGTAGTTGGTATCATACGCAACCTTCACGCCATGCGCGCGGGCGATGCCGATCGCGCGGAACACGGCATCGCAGGCCAATGTCGAAATCCCCTGGCTGATCCCCGAGACATACAACATCCGCGCGCGTGCGATCGCATCCTCCGGCACATCGTCCGGGGTCATCATCGCCGCGGCGGATTGCGCGCGATAATACAGGAAGTGATGCCCCGCCGTATCATGCGAAACGAAATACACGCCGGTCTGGTGGCGGTCGGACCGCTGCACGGTCGTCGTGTCCACCCCTTCCCGTTCCCACAGCGACAGGAAGCTGTCGCCCGCCATGTCCCGCCCGACCGCGGTGACATAGCCCACGCGCGCACCCTGCCGGACGGCGGCGATGGCGGCGTTGGATGTGTCGCCGCCATGGCCTTCCAGATAGAGGCGGCCGCCATCGGGGTTCGGCGGAAGCTGGTTGAACTCCAGCATCGGCTCGCCCATGCACAGCAGGTCGACCGCCATGCTCAACCCGCCTGGATCTGGCGGGCGGCGTCCTGGATGGCGGCGCGGTCGCCGGCGGCGATGCGCTTTTCGTCCACCAGCGCGCCGCCCATGCCGACAAAGGCCGAACCGGCGGCGAGGTAGGCGGTGAAGTTGGCCGGATCGACCCCGCCGGTCGGGCAGAACGCCACGCCAGGGAAGACGCTGGCGAGCGCCTTGATGTGACCAGGCCCGCCCAATGACGACGCGGGGAAGATCTTCACCCCATCCGCGCCGGCGGCCAGGGCGGCCCGGACCTCGGTCGGGGTCAAGGCGCCGAGAAGCAACGCCGCCCCGGCGGATCGGCAGGGGGCAGAGAGCGTGGGATCAACCCAGGGTGCCACGATGAAGCGCGCGCCGGCGGCCAGGCAGGCTTCCGCCATCGCGGCATCCGGCACGGTGCCCGCCCCGATCAGCAGCCCCTTGTCGCTGGCGAGTTCCCGGATCAGCGCCGGCGCGTCCGGGATGGTCATGGTGATTTCAAACATCGTCAGGCCGGCGTCGCGCAGCCACTGGATGGCCGTGGCCGCGAGGCTGGCGGAGCGGGTCCGCACCACGGGCACAACCCGTTCGGCGCGCAGCCTGGTGATCAGTGGGTGGTCCGGCATGCTGTTTCCCTCCGCCCCGGCACTGTTTCGCGCCGGACGGAGGGATGCAAGCCGATTGGTATCAATCCTGGCGCTTCAGCGCGTCGTCGGCCCAGTCTTCCAGCCGCACGGCCTGGGAATGCAGTTCGGCCACATCCGTGCCCAGCTTGCCGAGGGTGCGGTGGTAGCGCTGCATCGACAGCCCCAGCCCGGTCGTCGCCTTGCGCAGGTGATCGAGCGATTCGCGCCACCCGCTCATGGCGATGCGCTGTTCCGACAGCGCGGCGTCCAGCGACGCAAGCGCGCGGGCCAGACGCTCCTGCGCGTCATTCCCGACGGGACTGCCAGCTGCGCTACCCTGGGCGGTGGTCCTGGCCGGAAACGGAATGATCTCGGCGGTGGCGTGCGTCGACATGGCCCCATGTCCCTCTCGTGATGGGAAATGGTTAACGAATGGTTAATGCCAAAGAAAGAGGTTAATGCACTAAAACACAATGGTACTGCCAGAAAGTCGCAAGATCAGTACAGTCGTCAGCATTGCGGTCGCAATGATCGCGATCGACCAGCGTAGCATCGCATAGGGGCGCGACAATTCGGCCAGCAGGCCCACGCGATGGTCACCGACCACGGCCGCGATATGTCCCACGATCAGAATCGGCAACGCGATCCAGGCGGGAAACTCATAGGCCACGATCAGCGCCGCCCAGCCGATCACGAGCGGCACCACGCCAACCTGGGCCCAGCGGCGCAGGCCGATGGACTCGTGGGTCGAACCAGGATCGCCGCCAAGGCGCAGCGTCATCGCCCAGGACATCCCGCCCAGGAAAGTCAGCATCAGGGCAGTGTAGCCGATCAGCGCGGCCAGCATGCGGTCGGCCGGTTCGGCATGCGGCCCCACCGCGGCCAGCCCACAGGCCACGAACGGGATCAGCGACAGGATCGAGAGCAGAACGGCAACGGGCGGCATCGGCAACCTCCATGACGGCGACGGGGCGGGCGTTCCCCCCAAGGGATCGTCCCCTGGGGGCATCCCCCAGGGGCCATCCCCCAGGGGTGATCCCTTTGGAACCGTCCCACCGGCCAGGGGAATGTGCTATGACCCCGCGCGACAACAGACAAGCGGACGCACAGCACACCCATGGCCATCAGTATCGAAGCCACCATCATCCTCTTGATGATCCTGGTGAACGGCCTGTTCGCCATGGCCGAACTCGCGCTTGTCTCGGCCAGGCGCGCGCGCCTCGCGGCGATGGAGCGCCGGGGCGTGGCGGGTGCCGCCAATGCCCGAACGCTGGCCGAGGACCCGCAGCGATTCCTGCCCACCGTGCAGGTCGGCATTACCCTGGTCAGCGTCCTGACCGGCGTGTTCGGCGGCGCGCGCATCGCCTCCCATTTGCAAATCTGGCTGCTGAGCACCTGGCCGGGGCTGGAGGGCGCGGCGGAAACCGTGGCGCTCGCCATCGTCGTCGTCATTACAACCTATTTGACCCTGGTGCTGGGCGAACTGGTGCCCAAGCAGCTCGCGCTGCGCGCGCCGGAACAGATGGCGGTCTGGGTCGCCCGCCCGATCTCCTGGCTCGCCCGCGCCGCCACCCCGGCGGTCTGGGTGCTGGGCAAGTCCTCGGGCCTGATCCTGCGCATGCTGGGCCTGCACCGCGTGCCGCAGCAGACCGTGACGGATGAGGAGCTGAAAGCCCTGCTGGCCGAGGGCACGCAGACCGGCGTGCTGGAGATCGAGGAACGCGACATGATCGAGCGCGTGCTGCGCCTGGCCGACAAGCCGGTGCGCGCGATCATGACCCCGCGCACGGAACTCGCCTGGATCGACCTCGCCAGCCCCGCCGCCGAGATCGCCGTCGCGCTGAAATCCGCGCCGCATTCGCGGTTTGTGGTCTGCGACCGGTCGATCGACAACGTGGTTGGCGTGGTGCAGGCCAAGGACGTGCTGGACCAGTTGCTGTCGGGCGGCGTGCTGTCGATCGGTTTGGCGCTGCGCCAGCCGATCATCGTGCCTGACACCGTCACCGCGCTGGACGCGATGGAACGTCTGAAGTCCGACGATCTGGGCATGGCCCTGGTCATGGACGAATACGGCAGCTTCGAGGGGCTGGTGACCGCCCACGATGTGCTGGAGGCGATCGTGGGCGATCCGGCCGACGCCGAACACAACCAGGTCGAAGGCAGCGTCGCCGGTGAAACGACCCTGGTGATGGATGGCAGCATGCCGGTCGATGAGGTGAAATCCCGCCTCAATTTGCCCGATCTCCCGGCCGAGGGCACCTATCACACCCTCGCCGGCCTGATCCTGGCCCTGCTGCGCCGCGTGCCCCGCGCCGGCGACCGCATCGTCTTCGGCGGCTGGCGGTTCGAGGTGCTGGAGATGGACGGCCGCCGCGTGGACAAGGTCCGCGCCAGCGCCGAACTGGCGGCCGAGGGCTAGACCCTTTCGTTCGCCGCTGAACAGGCCTATGCCTCGGGTCAGCGCGCCGGTCACGGCCGATCGCCGCCATCACCATCGGTAGGAAGGGGCATCACCATGCCTGGACCCCTGTTTCGCGGCATCGCGCTCTGCGCGGCCTTGTCCCTGACCATACCGGCGCCCGGCTTCGCCCAAACGTGGTCCCGATCCCCGCCGCCACGGAAGCCACGCAGTTCAACACCGAGCAGCTCGACGCCATGCTCGCCCCCATCGCGCTGTTTCCGGATGCCTTGCTGGCGCAGGTGCTGATGGCATCGACCTTCCCGTTCCAGATCGTCGAGGCCGCGCGTTGGCTGGACCAAGGATCGAACAAGCAGTTGACCGGAGACGCGCTGGCCCGGGCGCTGGCAACCCAGTCATGGGACCCCAGCGTCAAGTCGCTGGTGCCGTTTCCTCAGATCCTGACGATGATGAACGGCAACCTCGACTGGCTGCAGCAGCTTGGCTACGCGGTGGCCACCCAGCAGCCCGACGTCATGGACTCGGCGCAGCGGTTGCGGCGGCAGGCGCAGGCGGCGGGCACGCTGACCACGACCGCGCAGCAGAAGGTGACGACCACTCAGCAGGTCATCGTCATCGAGCCCGCCAATCCGGAGATCGTCTTCGTCCCGATCTATGATCCGCGGACCGCCTTCGGAACCTGGCCCTACGCCGCGCAGCCGCCGGTCTTCATCCCGCCGCCTCCGGGCTATGCGATCGGTTCGGCCCTGGTCACGGGGCTGGCCTTCGCGGCCGGCGTGGCGGTGGTCGGGTCGCTATGGGGCTGGGCGCGCCCGTCCTGGGGCGGCGGATACATGAACGTGAACGTCAATCGCTTCAACAGCATCAACGTCAACCGGACGCGGATCAACAACAACGTCTGGCGGCCACCGCCGAACCGCGTGGGCGGCCTGCCACCCCGTGCACCCGCCGGTCCCGTGGGACGACCCGCTCGGCCTGGCGGCCTGCCCCCGAACGCGATCGGGCGCCCGAATGTCCAGGTGCCGTCCAACCTGGTCGGCCACCCCAGGCCCAACCCCGGCCCCATCGGCAACCGGCCGATCGCGGATCGACCGGGTGGGGACAGACCCAACGTCGGAAGACCCGGCGCGGACCGGCCGAACCTGGGCCAACGCCCGGAGAACATCCAGCGGCCAGGCAATATCCAGCGGCCGGCCTCCCCTCCCGCCAACATCCAGCGGCCCGCGAACGTCCAGCGTCCGACGCAGCTGCCCGCCCGTCCGAACGCGTTCAGCGGCGTCAACGACGGCGCCCGGGCCAATCAGTTCTCCAATCGCGGCGCCCAAAGCCGTGGCGCGCAGGCCACTCGTCCCGCCGGCGGTGGCGCCGGCCGCTCCGCCCCCGCCCGATCCGGCGGCGGCGGTCGGCTGAACCGGTGAAGGGGGGCACGATCATGACACGCCTGAAAACCATCCTCCGCGCGCTCTGCCTGCTGGCGCCGCTGGTCGGCGCGACCCCGGCCTGGGCGCAGCCACAGACCACTTTCGCCACCGCCGAGGAAGCGGTCGCCGCCCTCCTCACCAGCCTCCGCGCCGGAAACCCCTCCCAGATCATCGCCGTGCTCGGCCCGGGCAGTGAAGCGCTGGTCGAGTCAGGGGACCGTTACGCCGATGCCGAAGCCCGCAAGCATTTCATCGAGTCCTATCAGCAACAGCACAAGCTGACCGCGACCGCCCCGGATCGCATGACCCTGGAAGTCGGCAACGACGCCTGGCCGCTGCCCACACCGATCGTGCAGGCCGGCGGCCGCTGGCACTTCGATTCCGCCGCCGGCGCGCAGGAACTCGTGAACCGCCGGATCGGCCGGAACGAAATCGCGGCCATCCGCACCGCGCTCGCCTATGTCGATGCCCAGGCGCTGTATCGAGTCCTCAGCGGGGCGACGGGCGGCCGAGCGACTTATGCGCAAAGGATGGTGAGCGCGCCGGGGAAGCGGGATGGGCTTTATTGGCCCGGGTCGCCCGACGCGCCGGATGCCAGCCCGCTGGCGCAGGTGGTCGCCGATGCGCGGGAGAACGGGTATCCGGGCACGCTCTCGGCCGGGAAGCAGATGCCCTACCAGGGCTATTACTTCCGCATCCTGAAGGCGCAGGGCCGCAGCGCCCCGGGCGGACCGCGGAACTACGTCGTGAACGGGCGGATGACCGATGGGTTCGGGCTGGTCGCGTGGCCGGCCACCTATGGGGCCTCGGGCGTCATGAGCTTCGTCGTGAACCAGGACGGCACGGTCTACCAAAAGGACCTGGGGCCGGAAACCGCGCGGATCGCCGGGGCGATGACGCTGTTTGACCCGGATATCTCCTGGGCGCGGGTCGACATCACAAACTAGGACCCGGCCGGGGCGCGGTAGCCCCCGGCGCGGTCGCCGCGCCAACCGTCGACAACATGGCTGGCTTCCCCGATGGTGAAGCCGGCCGGTCCCCTCCCTTTGTTACACAGGAGACCCCATGGCATGCGCATGCTCCGTCTGAACACGATCGCGGCCGCCGTGATGGCCTTCGCGATCGCCGCCCTTCCCGCCTCGGGGTTTGCCCAGGTCTATCCGGAAAATAAGCCGATCGTGCTGGTCATCCCCTTCGCGCCGGGCGGGGGCACCGACGCGCTTGCCCGCCCCTTCGCCCGGGTGCTGTCCGAACGCCTCGGCCAGCCGGTGGTGCTGGAGAACAAGGGCGGCGGCGGCGGCATGATCGCCGCCCAATACGTCGCCAAGGCTCGGCCTGACGGCCATACGCTGCTGATGACGACCTCCACCTTCCTGACCGCGGCGTCCGGGCAGCGGCCCTTGCCCTATGACGTGCTGAAGGACTTCACCCCGGTATCCTGGCTGGGGCGCGGCCCGCTGCTGGTGATCGTGAACAAGGACACCGGCATCAACACGCTCCAGGAGCTGATCGCGCGGGGCCGGGCAAAGCCGGACTCGATCAACTTCGCGTCATCCGGCGTCGGCAGCGTGCTGCATCTGGCGGGGGAGCTGTTCATCCAGCGCGCCGGGATCAAGGCGACGCATATCCCCTACCAGGGCGCCGGCCCGGGGCTGGTCGACCTGCTGGCCGGGCATGTCCAGCTTTTCCTGATGACCGTGCCATCCATTATCGGACACGTAAAATCGGGCGGGGTGACGCTGCTCGCGACCACGGGCAGCACCCGGATGTCGGCCTTCCCCAATGTGCCAACCGTCGCGGAAGCCGCGATCCCGGGGTTCGAGGCCGGCACCTGGTGGGGCATCACCGGCCCGGCCGGCCTGCCCCCACATGTCATCGAGACACTGGACAAGGCCGTGAAGGACTCGGTCCGGACCGAGGTGATGCGCAAGCGGTTCGAGGACGAGGGCGCCGAGATCGTCGACGCCACGCCGGCGGAGTTCGGCGCGATGCTCGCCGCCGAACTGGCCGTCTGGCGCCAGGTGGTGAAGGACGGCAACCTGAAGTTCGAGTAGCAACGGGCGTCAGGGGGACGATCGTCCCACCCGTGGCACCGTCCGGCCGATCTCAGAACCGCTCCACCCAGGGGCGCAGCTCCACCTCCCATGTCCAGGCGCTGCGCGGCTGGGTCGCGATCTGCCAATAGGTTTCCGCGATCGCGTCGGGGTCCAGAAGGCTGTCCGGATGCTCGTTCGGTTCCGGCCGAGACTCCGCGCGGATGCCGCCATCGATGACGAAATGCGCCACGTGCACGCCCTTGGGCGACAATTCGCGTGCCATGCTCTGCGCCAGGCCGCGCAGGGCGAACTTGCCCATCGCGAAGGCGGAGGAGTTCGCGTAGCCCTTCACGCTGGCCGAGGCGCCGGTCAGCAGGATCGCCCCCTGCTCCCGCGGGACCATCAGCCGCGCGGCCTGCTGCGCGACCAGGAACCCGCCATAGCCGCTGACCGCGATCGCACGGGCAACATCAGCGGGATCAAGATCGGTCACCGCCCCGCGCGCGCGGGCCGAGGCGTTGTAGACGACGATATCGGGCGCGCCGATCGTGGCCACCACGACCTCAAACAGGGCCGCCACTTCCTCGGGTTCGGTTGCCTCACACGCGAAGGTGACGGCGGCGGTTTCCTCGGCCAGGCGGTGCAGCCGGTCGGGGTTGCGGGACGCGAGCGCCACCTGCAGGCCCTTGCGGGAGAACAGGCGCGCGAGCGAGGCGCTGAGCCCCGACCCCACGCCAACGATCAAGGCTGTTTTCGGTTCCATCAGCGTCCTCCGGAAATCGGCACCAGGATGCCCGTGATGTAAGATGCGGCGTCGGAGGCGAGCCACAAGACCGCCTGGGCCACTTCCTCGGCGCTGCCGGTGCGGCCCATGGGCACGCCGGAGACCAGGCGATCGAGCCGGTCGGGCAGGCCGGCGCGGGCATGCAGGTCGGTCACGATCAGGCCAGGGTTCACCGCGTTGACCCGGATGCCGCGCGTCGCCAGTTCCCGCGCCGCGCCGATCGTCAGGCTGTCGACCGCGCCCTTGGACGCCGCGTAGTGGACCCATTCGCCCGCCCCGCCGATTTCCGACGCGCGGGAGGAGACGTTGACGATCGAGCCGCCCTTGCCGCCGAGGTCGGTGGCCATGCGCTTGATCGCCTTCCGGATCGTCAGGAAGGGCGCGCGGACGTTCACCGCCATGACCTGGTCGATGATCTCGGCCGTCACGCCGTCGATCTTGCAGGTGGGGCCAGGGCCGCCGGCGTTGTTGACGAGGACGGTGACGGGGCCGAGTTCACGGTCGACAGTGGCGAACAGGGACAGGATCGCGGTTTCGTCAGCCATTTCGGCCTGAACCGCGATGGCGGTGCCGCCGGCGGTCTTGATGTCGGCCACGACCTGGTCGGCCAGTTCGCGGTTGGATTGGTAGGTCAGCGCGACGGCATAGCCGCTGGCGGCACCGAGGCGCGCCACCGCGGCCCCGATCCCCTGGCTGCCGCCGGTGATGATCATGACTGGCTTCATGGTGTTTCCTTACATTGGGCCGCCGAGCGGGGCGCCTGGGGTGGTTCGTGGTCTGGGGAGGGTTCATAGCCTGGACGGGCGGCCGTGTCGCTTTGGGGGGCACAAAATTCGTTGCCTCGTGGAGTGGGGAACGGAGGGGACCATTTCATGAACTTTGTTGAGAGGTTCTGTCCTGGCCCCACTTCCACTTGGCAGAGGGAAGGCACGGCCTGCCCGGGGGAGAATCGCAGATAGGAAATCCCTCTTGCCAAAGCCAATAATCACGATTCGAAGACATGTCCCGTTGCGACGGAGACACGCGGCATAGGGTCGGTTCTGGTCATCTTCAGTGAAATCGACGATCCTCGCGGCAACACGGCCCAGTACGAACTCTCGGCCCTGCTGTTCATCGCCTTGACCGCCAGATGCGCCGGCCTTTCCGGATCTGGCCGCGTTCGGCCGCATCGACAGCGAGCGAACGAAGACGGGCGGGAAGACCGAGACGGAGACGCATTACCCCCATGGTAGAAAATGGCGGTTTTCCGACATTTTTTGGATTCTGGGGGCTATTATCATGGCAGACTCGAAGAAGGGTCTGGTGGACCTGGGCCGGCGGTGGATGCCATTGTGCCTCGGGCTGAAGCCAGTCTCCCAACAGATAGTGCTACAAGAGCCATGAAGATTACGCCTGGTTGATGGAGAGGCCGACATGGCAAATGTGAACGTTCTGCCGGACTGGGACGCCCTGGCATTCCTGTCCGCTATGACCTACGCGGACGGCAAAATATTTGCCGCCGGTGCGATCTTTGCCGTCGGACCGGAGCTTACCGCCGACAGCTACACAGTCACCGATCCGGACGGAACCACC
>CAMCDA010000177.1 GCA_945873195.1 Asaia bogorensis | reverse complement strand
CAGGGCAATCGGGTGAAGGAGTACGTGACAAACGGCTGACGTGCTGAATCTATGCGGTCCCTCGGTTCGCGTTTGGGGATCACGATGGACATGGCGGCACAAGAGGATGGAGAAATTTTCGAGGCCACGGTCTTTCTCGACTATTTCATGGACCTGCCGGATAGCCGTCAGCCCGGCAAGGTGATTTACCCGCTTGATGAGGTGCTGCTGCTGGCCCTGCTCGCCACCCTGGCCGGCGCGGAAGCGTTCACCGACATCGCCCGGTTCGGCGAGAAGAAGCTGTCCCTGTTACGCCGGTTTCGACCGTTCCGTGACGGCACGCCGCCGCATGACCGGATCGGCGATATCTTCGCAACCCTCGATGCCGAACAATTTCAGCGCTGCTTCGTGGCCTGGGTCGCCTCGGTCACTGGCATCCCGGCGGGCGTGATAGCGATCGATGGCAAGACCGTGCGCCGGTCGGGTCGCAAAAAAGACAACCAGGCGCCGATCCACATGGTGTCGGCCTTTGCCGCCCGCCAGCGTCTTGTGCTTGGGCAGGTCAAGGTGGAGGACAAGTCCAACGAGATCATCGCAATCCCTAAACTGCTGAATATGCTGGCCATCGAGGGGGCGATCGTGACCATCGACGCCATGGGCTGCCAGCGCGGGATCGCGCGGACCATACGCGACAAGAAGGCCGACTATATCCTGGCCCTGAAAGGCAACCAGGGTTCATTGCACACCGATGTCGAACTGTTTGTCTCGGAACAGAAGGCCCGGGATTTCACCGATACCAGGATCACCCGCGACACCACGGTCGATGGCGACCACGGCCGTATCGAAACCCGCACGACAACGGTGATCCACGATGTCGAGTGGCTCCAGGAACGCCACGACTGGCCGGGTCTGGAGGCTGTCGTCATGGTCGAGAGCAGCCGCGAGACCAACGGGAAGATCGAGTATGAAACGCGGCTTTATCTCACGTCCCTGATCATGGTCGCTTCCCTGATGGGACCGGTCGTGCGCAGTCACTGGGCGATCGAGAACAGCCTGCACTGGGTCATGGACATGGTGTTCCGCGATGATGAGTGCCGGGTGCGAACCGACCATGCGCCCGCCAACTTCACGACGATCAAGCATATGGCTCACAACTTGCTCCGAACCGCCGGCGGCAAGGACTCATTGCGCCTGCGGCGGAAAGTCGCCGCATGGGATGATGACTTTCTCGCGGGCCTCATCGCGCGGGGAAAAAGGCTTCACCCGATTCCCCTGGGGCGGGGGGGCAATCGGGGGAAGGCGCTTTAACGGCAGCCCCACTCAATTTCGTCATCCCCGGCCTTGTGCCGGGGACCATCATCAGCACCCTGCCGCGATTGGTCCCCGCGACAAGCACGGGGATGACGATACGGAATAATCCCAGCGGTGATCGGGACCCGTACCCGATCGCCCCGAGTCGCGGGCGCTCAGGCCGTTGGCACGAGCCGTGTCGTCAGGAACGAGATCAGCCCCCGCACCTTGGGCGAAGCGGCGCGGTGTGCCGGGCACACGGTATCCAGCGTCCCCGGCGGAGGCTCATGATCCCGCAGGATCGCCACCAGCCGCCCCAGCCGCAAATCGTCCTCCACCAGGAACACGGGCGCGAGCAGAATGCCCGCCCCAGCCCGGGCAGCGCCACGCCGCAGCAGGCCGTTATCGGTTTTGAGATGGCCGCTCACCGGCACCTCCACATCGCCGCGTGGGCTGTTGAAGCGCCAGATATCGCCCGGGTGCCGCATATCGGTCAGGCAGGTGTGGTTCATCAGATCGGCCGGCGTTTCCGGCACGCCGCGCGCCGACAGATAGGCCGGCGCGGCGCAGACAACGAAGGGCACCGGCGCAAGCGACTGCACCACCAGCCCGGCCTGCCGAGCCGGATCGGTGCCGTCGTGGCCAACGCGGATCGCGAGGTCATAGCCTTCCTCGATCACGTCCACCGGCCGGTCGGACAGGATCACATTCAGCGACAATTCGTCATTCAGCTGCATGAACTCAACGGCCAAGGCACCCAGGCGGGTGCTGCCGAAGGCGACGGGCGCGCTGATCCGCAAGCTGCCGCGCAGGCGTGCGTCCGGCATTCCGCTTTGGCGGGCGGCTTCCATGTCTTCCAGGATGCGCGTGCACTGGGCGAAGAAATTCTCCCCCGTTTCGGTCAGGTCGACGCGCCGGGTGGTGCGGTTCAGCAGCCGAGCGCCAATCCAAGACTCGAGCATCTGCACATGCTTGCTGGCGGTGGCCTGGGAAATGCCCAGGTCGCGCGCCGCGGCCGAGAAGCTGCGCGCAACGACAACGCGCGCGAAAACTTCCATGCTCGTCAATCGGTCCACTGCCCATTACCCCGGTCCGGTGCTCGGCCTTTTCAAATGCACCGGCGCTGCAGGCCTATTGGCTCAATCCGAGGGCGGGCGCAACGATCCAACAGTTGCATTACAATTCGTTGCATGGACTGGAAGAACAGGCCGCCTCAGGCGGGGTCAGGCAAGCGCATCCAGGACGGTATGGTAACGGACAACATCGCGTCACCACAGGTCAGCGGGCCGGTCAGGGAGTCAATCCGCAGCACCGCCAACCCGACCTGATCGCGTGCCGAACGCATCGAGCCGACTTCGCGCCCATCCTTCATCACCAGGGTGCCGGGCGCGGGGGGCGTGCCGGCGATCGCCACCGGCACCAGCCGGCGCTTGAGCAGGCCACGGTAATGGGTCCGCGCCGTCAGTTCCTGGCCCATGTAGCAACCCTTGGACCATGACACGCCGGACAACTCGTCAAATCCGGCTTCCAGCAACACGCTTTTCTCGGATTCCAGGTCGCGCGACCCGTCGGGCAGGCCCAGCGCGATTCGGTGCCGGTCCCAGTCGATCTCCAACGCGGTGGAGGACAGGGATTCCGGCGTTATCAGCCGCCAACCGGCCTCGGGCAGGCGCGGATCGGGGGCAATGATGGCCTCGGTCTCGGGCATGCCGGCCCAGGCGACATACACGTGCAGGGCCGGTTCGAGCCGAACCGTCACCTTGGCACGCAGGCGATAGCGCGACAGGCGGGGCACCAGCATGGCGGCCTGGTCGCGCTCGACATCCAGCAGCAGGCGTTCGCCGTCGGTCAGGATAAAAAAATCGGCCAGCCATTTCCCCTGGGGGGTGAGCAAGGCCGCCCATACGGCGCGGCCGGGTGCCACCGCCGTCACATCATTCGATACGAGGCCTTGCAGGAAGGACACGCGGTCCTCCCCCTCAACCGCTATCACCGCCCGTCCGGGCAAAGCCGCGAGTCTTGTCATTGTGCTAAAGTGGGATTGGCGCAACGTGTGGCAAGAAGTGCTATGGGCGATCAATCATGCAACGGCGGATGTTTTGATGCGAATCGCCCAGGTGATGGCCGGTGCTCCCGCCGGTGGGGCGGAGCTTTTTTTTGAGCGTCTGACGGCCGCCTTGGCCCGCGCGGGCGACGATGTGCTGCCGATCATCCGCAAGGATGCCGATCGGGCGGCGCGGTTGCGGGCGGATGGCCTGCGCCCGGTGGAGTTGTCATTCGGCGGCCCGCTCGACCTGCTGACCGGACCCCGTTTGGGCCGGTTGCTGCGCGAGTTTGCCCCGCGCGTGACGGTTGCCTGGATGAACCGGGCGGCGCGCTTCACGCCCAAGGGCGATTGGGTGCTGGCTGGGCGACTGGGAGGATTCTACGACCTGAGCTACTACCAGCGCTGCGATCATCTGGTGGGCAACACGCGCGGCATCGTCGAATGGATCGCGGGCCAGGGCTGGCCAGCGGCGCGGGTGCATTATCTGCCCAATTTCGTGCCCGACCTGGCCTCGGCCGAACCCGCCGCCTTGCCGACGCCACCCGGCGCCCCGGTCGTGCTGGCGCTGGGGCGGCTGCACCGGAACAAGGCCTTCGATATCCTTATCCGCGCTTTGCCGCATCTGCCGGGCGTGCATGCCGTGATCGCCGGAGAGGGACCGGAGCGGGCGGCGCTGACCGCCCTCGCCGCCGCCGAAGGTGTGTCCGATCGCGTCCATCTGCTTGGCTGGCGGCACGATACCGGCCCCCTGCTTGCCGCCTGCGACCTGATGGTCTGCCCATCACGCCACGAACCCTTGGGCAATGTCGTGATCGAGGGCTGGTCCGCCCGCCGCCCGGTCGTGGCCGCGGCGTCGCAGGGGCCGTCGGAACTGATCGTCTCCGGACAAACCGGATTGCTGACCCCGATCGACGATCCCGCTGCCCTGGCCGATGCCATCCGTGCGATCATTGGTACCCAGAGTGGAACAGCCTTGGCGACGGCGGGCCGACTTCGCTACGAAGCGGAATTCGCCGAGGCCAGCGTCGTGGACCATTGGCGCCGGTTTTTGGCCAACGCGGAGAAAGCTTGAATGTGCGGCATTGCCGGCCTGATCCTCTCCGCGGGCGCCGCGCCGCCCGATCCGGCGACGCTGACCGCGATGATCGAGACGCTGCGTCACCGCGGCCCCGACGGCAACGGCCAGACGGTCGTGGGTCGGGTCGCCCTGCTGCATAACCGGTTGTCGATCATCGACCTCGTGACGGGCGACCAGCCTCTGTTCGCCGGATCGGCCGCTCTGGTCGCGAATGGAGAGGTCTACAACTACCGCGAACTGCGCGCCGCGATGCCGAACGTGGCATTCAGCAGCAACAGCGATTGTGAGCCGCCGCTGCATATCTGGCTGCGGGACGGGCCGGATTACGCCCGCCAGTTGCGCGGCATGTATGCGATCGCGATCCACGAACGGGCGCAGCGCACCGTAACGCTCACCCGCGACGCGTTCGGCATCAAGCCGCTGTACATCGCCCAGGTGGCGGGGGGGCTGGCCTTCGCCTCTGAACCCCAGGCGCTGCTGGAATCGGGTTTGGTTGCGCGCCGGGTCCGGGCCTCGGCGCGGGAGGAGTTGCTGCAATTGCAGTTCACCACCGGCGCCGACACGATCTTTGAAGGCATCCAACGGGTATTGCCGGGGGAGACGCTGACCTGCTCGGATGGCGCCGTGCTGGATCGGCGGCGGATTTCCGCGATCCCCGAGGGACCGCCCGAAAGCATCACCGAGGACGCGGCGTTGGAGCGGTTGGACCGCGCGCTGATGGAGAGCGTCGATCTGCACCAGCGCAGCGATGTGCCCTATGGGATGTTCCTGTCGGGCGGGATCGATAGCTCGACCCTGATCACATTGATGTCGCGGCTGAACACCGAGCCGGTGCTCGCCTTCACCGCCGGCTTCGACGTGGCGGAAGCGGCAGACGAGCGGGAACTGGCGGCAACCGTCGCCCGCGCGGTCGGCGCCAAGCATGAATCGATCGAGATCACCGAGGCGATGGTCTGGGAGCATCTGCCCGAGATCGTTGCCGCGATGGACGACCCTGCCGCCGACTATGCGATCATCCCCACATGGTTCCTGGCAAGGCGCGCCCGCCAGGACGTGAAGGTGGTGTTGAGCGGGGAGGGCGGGGATGAAATTTTTGCCGGCTATGGCCGCTATCGCAGTGCCATGCGCCCCTGGTGGCTGGGCGGGCGGGCGATGTGGACGCACGGGCATTTCGACAAGGTGGATGTTCTGCGGGAACGGCCAGGGGCCTGGCGCGACGGGATGGCCGCCGCCGAACTGGCGGCGGGGGAGGGCGGACGCTCCCGCCTGGCTGCCGCGCAGGCTTTCGACATGGCCGACTGGCTGCCGCATGACCTGCTGCTGAAGCTGGATCGCTGCCTGATGGCGCATGCGGTGGAGGGACGGACACCCTTCCTGGATGCTGGCGTGGCGGCGGCGGGGTTCCGGCTGCCGGATGAACTGAAGCTGCGGCGGGGGATGGGGAAGTGGATCCTCCGAAAATGGTTGGAAAAGAACCTCCCGATCGCTCGGCCGTTCGCGCCAAAGCAGGGGTTCACCGTGCCGGTGGGGGCCTGGATCAAGGGCAAGGGCGATGTGCTGGGACCGCTGGTGGCGGCGCAGCCGGGGATCGCCGAGATCGCGCATCCGGACCGGGTGCGCGCCCTGTTCGGTAACATCACCCGCTGGCGGCATGGCTTCGCCTGCTGGCTGCTGCTGTTCTATGCGCTGTGGCACCGCCGGCACATCCTGGGGCTGCCGCCGGCGGGGGATGTGTTCCAGACGTTGTCGGCGCGGTAGGCGGCGTTCTGTAATGTGATCATATTGAACCGCGGGCCTCGTCCAGTGCCCAACCTGAGGAAATGTCTCGCATGAAAACCGTCGCTGCCGTCCAAACCGCCCTGAACGCTGACCTCACCCTCGCCGAGATCGACCTGCCCGATCCGGCCCCCGACCAGGTCACCGTCAAGCTCTATTCGAGCGGCGTTTGCCATTCCCAGTTGCACCAGATGCACAACGGCGATCTCGGCCGTCCCCTGCTGCTGGGCCATGAGGGCACGGGCGTCGTGACGCGCATCGGCCGCGAGGTCACCCATCTGAAGATCGGCGACCTGTGCATCGTGACCTGGGTGCCGCGCACGCCCATCCGCGGCGCCTTCCCACGCTCGGTCACCGGCGCCACCTACCGCGGTGAGGTCGCGCACGGCGCCGTCTATACCTGGGCGCGCGATGTGCAGGTCAGCAAGGAACTGGTGGTGAAGATCGCCAACGACCAGCCCCGTGACCTGAGCTGCATCGTCGGCTGCGCGGTGCTGACCGGCGCTGGCGCGGTACTGCACACGGCCGGCGTGCGCGCTGGCCAGTCGGTGGCGGTGTTTGGAGCCGGCGGCGTCGGCCTGTCCGCCATCCAGGCCGCCGCCATCGTCGGTGCCTACCCGATCATCGCCGTCGATCTCGACGACACGAAACTTGAATTCGCTCGGCAGTTTGGCGCGACCCACACAGTCAATGCCTCGGGCAATACCGATGCGGTCGTGGCGATCCGTGACATGACGAACGGCGGCGTTGACTATGCCTTCGACGCGATCGGTCGGCAGCGGACGATTGAGCAGATCCTGCAGGCGACGCGGTCGGGTGGCGTCGGCGCCGATAATTTCGGCGGGATGGCGGTGCTGATCGGTATTCCGCAGGAGAAGGTGACGCTCGATCCGGCCCTGTTCACGTCGGGCCAGCGGATCTTCCGCGGCAGCCTGGGCGCTGCGTTCCCGGATCGGGATTTCAGCATGTACCTGCGCTGGTATCAGGAGGGGCGGTTCCCGCTCGATCGCCTGATCACGCGGCGCTATAAGCTGGAGCAGATCAACGAGGCCTGCCACGACCTGCACAGCGGCGCGATTCTTGGACGCGCTATCCTGGAGTTCTGAGGGTCAGCCACTTCTGACAGGGCTATCAACGTCGTGGCGGGCGAAGGCCCGCCATCCACGACTTACGGTGTCAACAACAGCAAAGTCGTGGATGGCCTGCCTTCGCAGGCCATGACGACGGTGGCTGGCCTACCGTCGGCAGCGGGGCAGCCGGATGGCCGCCCCGCGTCCCGTCAGACCCGCGCCAGCGAATGCAGCCGCTTTTCGAGCCACCAGCCGTATTCCTCCGGCCACAGCTCGAACTTCGGATCACACCCAAGCGCCTCGGCCGCATGCACCGGCCAGAACGGATCGCGCAGAGCCTCCCGCCCGATCGCGATCAGGTCGGCCGAACCCTCCTGCAGGATCGCTTCCGCCTGAGGCCCATCAAGGATCAGGCCCACCGCCATCGAGGCCACGCCGGCCTGCCGCACCGCCGCCGCATACGGCACCTGGAACCCGGGATAGCGCTTGATCGGCGCGGCCACGGCCGACCCGGTCAACCCACCCGAGGAACAATCCACCACGTCAACGCCCGCGGCCTTCAGTTCCTGGGCGAGGATCACGGTATCCTCCAACGACCACCCGCCGGCGCCGTCCTCGGACGAAACACGGAAGAACAGCGGCTTGTGCGCCGGCCAGACAGCCCGCACGGCGCGCGCGACTTCCAGAGGGAACCGCATCCGCCCGGCCCGGTCGCCACCATAGCCGTCGTTGCGGGTGTTGCTGACCCCGGACAGGAAGCTCGCCAGCAGATAGCCATGCGCGCCATGGATTTCGACGATGTCGAACCCGGCCGCGTCGGCGCGACGGGCGCCATCGGCGAAGGCGCGGGTGATGCCGGCGATTTCCTCGACCGAAAGCTGGTGCGGGGTCTGGTAGCCGTTGCTAACGGGCTCGGTCGTCGGGCCGACGACGGGCCAGGCCGGCAGGCCGGCATCGGCCGCCTTCGCGTCATAGGGCTTGCCGCCGTCGATCGCGCGATAGGTCGCGGCCTTGCGCCCAGCATGCGCCAACTGCATCGCCGAGACGCTGCCCTCCCGCCGGATATAATCCGTGATGCGGCGCCAGGCCGGGATCTGGTCCTCGTGCCAGATGCCGGGGCAGCTATGGCCGACACGGCCGCGGGGTTCCACCGCCGTCGCCTCGGTCATCACGACGCCGAACCGGCCCAGAGCGAACTTGCCCAGATGCACCATGTGAAAGTCGGTCGGCACCCCGCCCAGGGCGCGGTATTGCACCATCGGTGCGAGGACGGTTCGGTTCGGTATCGTGACGCCACGGATGGTCAGGGGCGTGAACAGCAGCGGGCGGCCGCCGGCGGGTGAGACATTGGTATCCATGCGGAATGACCTCGTTCGGTAAAGCAGGCGCTGTATTGAACCGGGCGGCCGGTTTGTCCAGCCGGGTGGGGTCAGCCGATCCGCCAGGTCAGCCCGTCGCGGCGCGCGGTCAGGCGGGGATTATGCGCGGCCAGGGCGCCATCGATCAGCCGAACCCAGATATCCAGCACGGCGGGATGCGCGTCGGTGACACCATCCATCAGCTTCCAGCCGGTCTGACGCACAACGAATGTATCGCCATCCATGGTGACGTCCACCTGATCCCCCTGCGCGGCGGCGAAGCGTGCCATGAAATCAACGAATGTTGCTGCGTCGCGCCCCTGGGGCGTGCCCAGTTCGTCCGCGATCCGTCGATACAATTGCATACCGACCAGCCTTGCGGCGCCACCGGAGACAAACATGGCGGTTTCGGCACCCCACAGATGCACGGCTTCGGGTAGGGACGAACGCACATACTCCATCGCATAGTTGCGATAGGCCTTGGCGAGGCGTTCCTCCGGCCAGTCTTCCGTGTTCAGCGTTGGCGCCAGGGAAGGGTCGAATTCGGGCGCATTTTCGTCGCGGGCGAAGCGCAGGCGTTCCTCGGGCAGCAAGTCGCGGTCGTGTTCGTAGAAATAGCCTTCCAGGCCTGGGTCGCCATCGACGGTCTGTTTGGTACAAACGAAACCAAGCCGCTTGTTGCCCAGTGACACGCCGTTATGTGCCTGCCAGGCCAGCAGGAAGGCGGTCGAGACTTCCGACGGGATGCCGCAGATGGCGATGTCGCGCCACACCCAGCGCGGTGGCGGAAAGCGCACCCAGGCCTTGCGGTCGGATTCGGGCATGAACTCGACCTCCACGCCGCCTATGCGGTTGGACAGATAGTGATAGCTGGCGGCAGCCACGGCATCGGGCTTGCCGGCGAGGCCGAGCTTCTTCAACCCCGGCAGGAAGCGCTGATGATGCTGGCGGCGGAAGGTGCGGAACACGAGCGCCGCCGCATCCTTGGCGCCGCGCTGCACGACGGCGCGCAGGATCATGCCAGTGAAGAAGCCGTGATACAGATCGGCGACGGCGCGCCAGGCGGTCGGGTTGGTCATCGTGTCCCCCTTTTGAAAGGCCCTCTGGCCGATTTTTTCGCATCTCTGGCGTGTGTGCCGTGTCGCCCTGGTGTGTCGCATCGCGGGCGGGAATGCGGCATTCTGCGTGCTCCCGTTCCCGGGACTGGAGAATGTCATGGCCAGTTATGAGTTCGTCACCGTCGATGTGTTTACCGAAACCCGTTTTGGCGGCAACCCCTTGGCGGTCTTCCCCGATGCGCGGGGCCTGACGGACAACCAGATGCAGGCCATCGCGAAGGAGTTCAACCTGTCGGAAACGACGTTCGTCCTGCCGCCGGACAACCCGATGCACCATGCCAAGGTCCGCATCTTTACCCCGGCGGCTGAACTGCCCTTCGCGGGACACCCAAATGTCGGCACCGGCTATGTGCTGGCGACCCGCGACGACAATCCGCCCGAGCATTACACGTTTGAGGAAATCGCCGGCCTGGTGCGGGTGCATATTCTGCGCGGCGCCGACAAGGCGATCAACGGCGCGCGTATCGCGGCACCGGTCGGGTTGACGGTCGGACAGACGGTGCCGGTGGAGGTGATAGCGGCCTGCGCGGGACTGGACACCTCGGAGATCGTGCTGTCATCGCACCATCCCGTGGTGGCATCCGTCGGGACACCTTTTGTGATCGCCGAGGTCTCCAGCCTGACCGCTCTGTCACGCGCCGCGCCCGACATCGCCACGTTCCGCAAGGCGGCGGAGGGGATGGACAGTATGCATCTACGGTTTGCGCTTCATCTGTATACACGTATTGGCGACGACATCACGCGGTTGCGCACGCGGATGTTCGCGCCGTTGGGCGGGATGCTGGAGGACCCGGCGACGGGCAGCGCGAATGCGGCACTGGCGGCATTGCTGACGTCCCTGGCACCCGGGGAGCATGGGGATTTTCATTTCGAGATCGAGCAGGGTGTTGAGATGGGGCGGCCGAGCCTGATTATCGCGGGGGCGCGGAAGACGGGGGACGGGGAGGTGATGGCGACGGTGGCGGGCCAATGCGTACCGGTGATGCGGGGGGTTCTGGAGGTCTGATTGGGGGGTGTCGTTCCCCGGGCTTCACCAAATCCCGTCATCCTCGGCCTTGTGCCTAGGACCACTCGCGGCAGGGTGCTGGTGATGGTCCCCGCGACAAGCGCGGGGATGACGGGGGGAGGGAACGCCGGGGGTGCAATGAGGTCGCCGGAAGCGCGCTTCCGGCGACCTCATTGCACCC
>CAMCDA010000176.1 GCA_945873195.1 Asaia bogorensis | reverse complement strand
GCACCTCAAGCGCTTGCCGCCGTTCGCAACACCGTTCTTACCCTCATACGGCGCCTTGGCTACAAGGTCGTCGAAGGGTTCGAGTTTTTCGCCGAGAACCGGACTGCCGCAATCGAGGCCGTGCGGGGGCGGAGAACCGAATGACCCTGACCAATCGGTCAGAACCCGACCCAGGCTGGCAGGGTTGTGACGCGCGCGCCAGGGGCCGGCGGCGGCGCGATATTGCGCCGACAAGGCCGGCAGATCGGCCAGCGCCGCTTCCACCGCGCGGGGAAAGTCGTCGACTCCATCGAAGACGATCGCGTGCGAGGGGCCGACGGCCGTCTCCATCCAGGTGCGCGCCGGCACCGCGGCCGGCACCCCCATCGCGCGCGCCTCGGCCAGGATGCCGCTGCTGCGTGGACCATAGGCTGGACCGTCATAGGGCAGCAGCAGCAGGTCGGCGGACCCGATCAACGCCAGGTACGACTCCGGATCGAGCGACCGTTCGAGCAGTGTCACCGCCGGGTCGGCCATCGCCTTCAGCGCTCGGTGCGCGGCCTGGACGAGGGGGTCGCTGTTGTCGGTTACCACCCCGCTATGGATCGTGAACCGCACGTGCCCGCGCAGGCGGCGCACCAGAGTGGGCAGGGCCATGTAGCCCTTTTCGGCCCGCGCGCCGCCGGCGAAGACCAGATGCGGCGGATTGCCCACGCTTTCGGCCCGGATCGCCGGAGTCACGACGGGCAAGGGGGCGACGATCACCTCCTGCGCCAGCAGGTCGTGGTAGATGGTGGCCAGGTCCTCGGTATCCGCGAAGACGCGCAGGCGGTCGCCGAAATGCGCGCGCAGGCGGGTCATCACGACGGCGATCGGGTCGGCGGCGGCGTCCGTCGTGTCCATCTCGGCCGGGGTGCGGCGCAGGACGACGGACAGACCGCCAATGGCCTTGGGGCCGATCGCCGCCGGCAGGCCTGCCAGATTGGCGGCCGAGACGCTGTGCAGCAGCACCAAAGCCCCCGCGGCATCGGGCAGGGCGGCGAGTTCCGCCGCCAGCTCCACCCCCAGCCGGTCCGGCGTCGCAGTGGACCGGCGCAGCAGCCGGCGCGCGGCGCGCAGACTCTGCGCGATCCCGCGGCCGATCGGCGCCGGCAGCAGGGACGCAACCCCGTAAATCGTGCCCCGCAACCGGCTGGGCCGCGTGGCGGACTGGTAGGCGGCGTTGAACACCGGCCGGATGGGCACCGATCCCGCGTGGCCGCGAAACCCGTGGCCGGCCAAAATCAACGCCGGCAACCCAGCCTCTTGCGCGGCCGCCGCCACGGCAAGTGAGTAGCCGAGATGATGGCCAAGACTGTCAATCAGCCCCGGATCAGCAATGATCAGGCGCGTCCAAGGGCAGGGCAATGCGGGCATCGGGACGGCTATAGCGGGTTGAGGGGGTGGCAGGAAGTTGGGGCTCCGCCCCAAACCCCGCGAGGGGCTTTGCCCCTTCGATCCCCACCAAGGGCGACGGCCCTTGGAACCGGGTCGTTTTGGGGGGATTGGGGGAGGGGCCAACACGGACCCGTCACCACCACGGTCGGCCCCTCCCCCAATCCCCCCAACCAATGGTTTCCAAAGGCCGCCGGCCCCTGGTGGGGTATGGGGCAAAGCCCCACTTGCCCGCCAACCCTCCAACCCGCTATGCGCCCCAATCCCCCAGGGCATTTCCTGGCGCGCGGGAGACATCACGCCGGTGAGAGTTCTTGTCTGGCAATGGGGCCGCATCGGCAGTGGCCCCCGCTTCGCCGCCATGCTCGCCGACGGGTTGCGTGGGTCGCCTGGCGTGGCCGCGCTTCTGTCTCTTTCCAGACGAGCGGATGTGCTCGAGGGCCCCGACCCGCCGCCGTGTGACCTGTTGGTCGGCACCTATCGCGGGGTTTTGGGGTTTGCCGGTCGTTTGCTGAGCGCGCCGTGGCTGGTGTGGCGGCTGGTGCCTCGGTTGCGGGCCTTGGCGCCGGATCTGGCGGTCTGCGCGCATCCCGGGCCGCTCGACCTGACCATGGGGTATGCGCTGCGTTGGGTGGGCGTGCCCTTCGTGGTGATTGTGCATGACGCGGACGCGCATCCGGGGGACGGATTGCCGTTCCTGATGGCGTTGCAGCGGCGGCTGTGCCGGCTCGCGGATGGGGTTGCCGCCTTGACCGGCCATGTCGGCGACCGCCTGGGGGAGCAAGGCTTGACCGGTCGCGATGGCGCGAAGCTGATCCGCGTCTTCATGCCGCCCTTGCGCTTTGGCGCCCCTCCATCCCGCCCGACCGAGGGGCCGTTGCGGCTGCTCTTTTTCGGCCGCCTGCTGCCCTATAAGGGTATGGATTTTCTGACCGAGGCGCTGGATGTCCTCGGCCCCCGCCCAGACATCGTCGTGCGGGTGGTGGGATCCGGACCTGAATCCCCCGATCTCGCCCGCCTGCGCGAACGTCCCGGGGTCACCGTCGAAAACCGCTGGGTGCCCGAAACCGAGTTGGGGGACCTCCTCGGCTGGGCGCACGCGCTGGTGCTGCCGTATCGGGAAGCCAGCCAGAGCGGGGTTGCCGCGGCCGGGCTGGCGGCAGGCTGCGCCATCATCGCCACCGACGTCGGCGGACTGCGGGAGCAACTGGCCGGCCTGTCGAACGTCACCCTTTGTCCGCCTGACGCCGCGGCCATAGCAAGCGCGATGGATCGGATGGCACGGGAGCGTCCCGCCGCGACCGCGGTCGATGCCGATGCGGCCTGGCGGGAGATGGCGGCGCTGCTGCTGCGCCAGGCCCGCGCGCTGCCCACACGGACCAACCCGCCGAACACCTGATCGACACAGCCGCTGGTACGGCCAGCCAGCTACAGCCGCTGGTGCGGCCAGCCAGCTACAGCCGCCGCGACGGCCCGTGCAGCTACAGCCGCCGCAGCGGCAACGTTGCCGCCATCGCCACGATGGTAACGGAGAAGCACGCGATCGTCAGGAACACGCCGCGGAACGCCTGCGCGACCTCGGCCTGTACCGCGGCCTGACGCTCCGCCGGCAGGCTGGCGAGGATGCCGGGGCCGCGCCGGACCATCTCGAAGAACAGGTTGGCCGTGTCGGGGTCGCTCGCGGTCAGGATGCCGAACAGCACCGCGCCCGCCGCCGCCGCGCCGAACGCCGATCCCAGCGACCGTGACAACTGGGCGGAGGCCGCGGCGGCGCCGAGGTTGCGCGGACCGGCCACGCTCTGCACCGTCACCTGCGCGGTCAGCATCGCGCTGCCCTGACAGACGCCGCCCAGCGCGAGCAGCCAGGACAGTTGCACTCGGCTCATGTCCGGCGCCCAGATCGCCAGTCCGACCATTGTTAATGCTGTCACCGTCAGGCCGATCGTGGGGAAGATCGCGGTCCGCCCGGTGCGGGTGATCAGCCAGCCGGTGATCACCGATCCGGAGGCGACGGACCCGGTCAGCGGGATGAGCAGCAACCCGGTCTCGGCCGGGGAGGCGCCGGACACGACCTGGAGGTAGATCGGCAGGAACGTCATCAGCCCGACCAGCGACGCCCCCGAGCAGAACGCCATCACATCGGCGCGCCAGAAGGCCGGGATGCGGAACAGCGAAAGTGTCAGCAGCGGCGCCGGGGTCCGGCTCTGGTGCCACAGCAGCACGCCGAACGCGATGGCGGCGACCACCAGCAGCAGACCGAGGCGCGGCAGCATCGTCGGGTCCAGCCGCTGCAACTGCGACACCGCCAGCAGCAGCGGCACGACAAAGGCCGCCAGCAGCGCCATGCCGGTGAAGTCGATCGGCGTCCGCGGGCCGTTCTGTTGGTTCTTCGGCAACATCAGGACGAGCAGGAAGGCCAGCAGGCACAGCGGCGCATAGGCCAGGAAGATGGAGCGCCAGCCCCAGGCCTCGGTCATCAGGCCGCCCGCGACCGGGCCGATGGTCGAGCCGGTGACGATGTTGGCCGAGAAGTAGCCCTGATAGGCGCCGCGCTCCTTCGGCGGCACGTTTTCTCCGATCAGCGCCTGCGCCAGCGTCATCAACCCGCCGCCGCCCAGGCCCTGCAAGGCACGCCCGACCAGCAGCCATTCGAACGTCGGGGCCAGCGCGGTGCAGGTCGAGGCCACGGCATAGAACACCAGCGCGATCAGCATCATCCGCCGCCGCCCGAACTGATCGCCCAACCGGCCGGCGGTGGGCGCGGCGATCGTGCTGGCGATCAGGTTGGCGATCACGATCCAGGACAGGCGTTCCACCTCACCGAGGTCGGCGGCGATGGCGGGCAGGGCGGTCGCGACCAGCGTGCCGTCGGCCGCGGCCAGGAAGACCGGAATGATGATCGGGGGGACGACGGTGCGGAACAGCGAGCGCGATCCGGCCGGCTTGAGCGTCGGCTGGTCGGTCACGGCGCGTCCGCTGCTGGTTGCCCTCGGCCGGCGATCATCCGTGTGCTCTCCCGTGGCGCGTTGGAACGGGCGGACGTGTCGCATGATCCGCTGGCCGCCGGAAGGCACGCGGCCGCATGGCTTGGTGCTTGGAAGCGCTTAGCGTTGCGATCGGGAGCAGTGGAACGTGCTGCGGCCGGACTGGACGATCCGCTGGATCCCGGCGCATCCGGGCGGGCCGGGGCAATGCGCGCAGGCCTCGCCTTCCCGGCCGTAGACCTTCCAGGCGTGCTGGAAATAGCCCAGTTCGCCGTCGGTCTGGACGTAATCCCGCAGCGATGACCCGCCGGCGGCGATCGCCTCGGTCAGCGTGGCCTTGATCTCGGGCACCAGGCGCGCGGCGCGAGCGCCCACGACCGTATGGGCCAGGCGGCGGGGGGAGATGCCGGCGCGGAACAAAGCCTCACACACGTAGATGTTCCCGAGGCCCGCCACGATCCCCTGATCCAACAAGGCCGCCTTGATCGGGGTCTTCTTGCCAGCCAGCGCCGCCGAAAGGGAGGCGACGGAAAACCCATCCTCCAGCGGTTCAGGTCCCATGCCCGCCAGGAGCTTGTGGGTATCCTCCTGGGCCGTCGCGACCAGGTCGATCGAGCCGAAGCGGCGCGGGTCGATGAAGCCGACATGCCAGCCGTCATCGGTTTCCATCACGAGATGCTCATGCGGGGTGATCGCGTTGGGGCGGCCGGGGCTGAGCAGGATCCGCCCGGACATGCCCAGATGCAGCAGGACCGAGTCCCCGCCATCGAGCCGCATCAGGATATATTTGCCGCGCCGGCGAAACCCCTCGACCCGCGCGCCCTGCAACCGGCCTGCCAGGCCCACCGGCATGGGCCAGCGCAGATCGGCGCGCCGCATTTCGGCATGCGTGATCCGCCGGCCTTCCAGCCGCACCTGAAGGCCACGCATGACTGTTTCGACTTCTGGGAGTTCCGGCATGGGCGTCGGTCAGGCTATAGACCACGCCCATGAGCGACAACCCCGCCCCGAGCGTCGATTTCGGCTTCCGTCGCGTTGATCCGGCCGAGAAATCGGGCATGGTCCGCGCCGTCTTCAACAGCGTCGCCCCCAAATACGACGTCATGAACGACCTGATGTCGCTGGGCGTGCATCGGGTCTGGAAGCGGATTTTCGTCAGCGATCTCAACCCACGGCCGCGTGATTGCCTGCTCGATCTGGCGGGCGGGACGGGGGATATCAGCTTCGGCTGGCTGGCGGCTGGCGGCGGGCCGGTGCTGCTGTCGGACATCAATGCCGCGATGCTCTCGGTTGGGCAGGGCCGCGCGATCGAGCGGGGGTTGATCGGCGATGTGTCCCTGCTGGTGGCGGATGCGGAGCGTCTGCCGTTGCCGGATCGCTGCGTCGACCGGGTCTCGATGGCGTTCGGGCTGCGGAACTGCACCAACAAGGACGCGGTGCTGGCCGAGGCGCGGCGGGTGCTGAAACCCGGCGGGCGCTTCCTGTGCCTGGAGTTTTCCCGCGTGCAGGTGGCGGCGCTGACGCCGGTCTATGATGCGTGGTCGTTCAAGGTGCTGCCTCGGCTGGGCCAGATGGTGGCGGGGGATGCCGAGAGCTACCAGTACCTGGCCGAGAGCATCCGCACGTTCCCGGACCAGGAGACCCTGGCCGGGATGATGCGCGCCGCTGGGCTGGCGCGGGTGACGGTGCGGAACCTTTCGGGCGGGATCGCGGCGATCCACGCCGGGTGGCGGCTTTGAGCCTGTCCTTGCCTCTGTGCCCTCGGATCGGATAGCCGGGAACGAATGAGGAACTTGCACCGCCACCCCAGGCTATCCAACGTATTTTTCGTGCGGTCCTACCCCATGTCCGGTGAGCGCAAGCCTGCTCCCTGCCCCCTTGAGGGGGAGGGCTGGGGTGGGGGGTATCCCGGCACGAACTTCTGGCCACGGCCCGACCGCGTCGCCCAGACAACCGAAGCCGCGGCGGTTTTTTTGCATGGCCGTACCCCATGTCCGGTGAGAAACAAGCGGCTCCGCCAGGGGCAGAGCCCCATCGTGATCGCTGTTTGGAACCTCCGCATTTCAAACACGGAGGGCACGGAGAACCACGAAGGGCCACGGAGGTTCGTGGGTGGAACCGCCGGCGGTGAAGCGAGCAGGCTCCGTGCCCCTTCGTGGTTCTCCGTGTCCTCCGTGTTAAAATCTTTCTTCCTTGCCGCCGCCCCGGCCGATGGCTTTTCCCCCCAACGCGACCCCATGCCCGGTGACATCACGACCGCTTCCGGGGGGGGGGCGGGGTCCCGCGGCACCGGCTTGGGGGGTATCTACCCCCCACCCCAACCCTCCCCCTCAAGGGGGGAGGGGGCGTGATGGTGGATCCCACAGGCGGGAACGCCCCCATGTCCGATGAGCGGCATCCCCTAAACCACCCCCCAACCCGGAGCGACCATCCATGACCACGCTCACTGGCAAGCGAGTCCTGCTCATCGTCGCGGGGGGAATCGCGGCCTATAAATCCCTCGAACTGGTCCGCCTGCTGCGCAAGGCCGGCTGCGGCGTCACCTGCGTCCTGACCCGCGCGGGCGCGCAGTTCGTCACGCCCCTGTCGCTCCAGGCGCTTAGCGAATCGAAGGTCTACACCGACCTGTTCTCGCTGACCGACGAATCGGAGATGGGGCACATCCAGCTTTCCCGCGCCGCCGACCTGCTGGTCGTGGCGCCGGCCACCGCCGATCTGCTGGCGCGGATGACCGCCGGCATGGCCGATGACCTGGCCGCCACCGTCCTGCTCGCCACCGACAAGCCGGTCCTGGTCGCCCCCGCCATGAACGTCCGGATGTGGGAACACGCGGCCACCCAGGCGAATATCCGCACGCTGACCCAGCGCGGCGTCCATGTCGTCGGTCCCGATGAGGGCGCGATGGCCTGCAACGAATTCGGCGCCGGCCGCCTCGCCGAACCGCCCGCGATCCTGGCCGCCATCGAGTCGCTGCTGGCCGGCCCGAAGCCCCTCGCCGGGAAGCACGCCATCGTCACCAGTGGCCCGACGCATGAGCCGATCGACCCGGTGCGCTATATCGCCAACCGCTCCTCCGGCCGGCAGGGCCACGCGATCGCCGCCGCCCTGGCCGACCTCGGCGCCCGCGTCACCCTGGTCAGCGGCCCGGTGACCGTCCCCGACCCGGCGGGCGTCACAGTCCGCGCGGTCGAAAGCGCGCGCGAGATGCTGGAGGCCTGCCAGGCCGCATTGCCCGCCGATATCGCGGTCTTCGCGGCTGCCGTCGCCGATTGGCGGGTGGCCAACGCGGCCGAGGGCAAGATCAAGAAGCAGGCCGGCCAGCCCGCCCCAGCGCTGGAACTGGTGCCCAACCCCGACATCCTGGCGACGATCGCCGCCGCCGGCCCCAACCGGCCCAGGCTGGTGGTCGGGTTTGCCGCGGAAACCAATGATCTGATGGAAAATGCCCAGGCCAAGCGGCTGCGCAAGAACGCCGATTGGATCGTGGCCAACGACGTTTCCCCCGCCACGGGCATCATGGGCGGCGAGGAAAACGCGGTCCACATCCTGTCCGCCGCGGGGGTGGAGGACTGGCCGCGCGTCAAAAAGACCGAGGTCGCCCGCCGTCTGGCGGAGAAGATCGCCGAGGCGCTGCGCTGAACCCGATCGGGATCAGGCCTGTCCGGCGGCGGTCGAACGCGCGGTGGTCTCGGCTGGCAGATCGAGCGTCGCCACCGTATGCCCATCCGAGCGCAGGGTCAGCGTGCCGCTGAAGGGTTCTGCGAGCGTGCGGGCGACACTCAGCCCCTCCCCATGCCGGGGCTTGCCGTGGAAGCCATTGCCGTCATCGGTCACGGTCAGCTTTGTGCGGCCATCCGCTTCGCTGTGCAGGCGCACGGTGATCCGGCCCCGCCCGCGCCGGCGCATGCCGTGCTTGACCGCGTTGCCGACCAGCTCATGCGCCACCCGGACGACGGTATCGCGCAGATGAGCCGGGCATTCGCCGCGCACCGACACGCCGATCTGGATCACCTGGGATGGATCGTTGAGCAATTCCACGACATTGCCGCACAAGGACCGCAACCGGTCGGTCATCGAGGCGGGTGCGCGGGTCAGGCCGAACAGCGCGTCGGAAATCGCCGCGGACAGGTGAATCCGGCGTTCCAATTGGCGGGCGATATGCTCGCCCTGCGGCGTGTCGAGCAGCCCAGGCGCCTGGGCCACCAGGCCCATTATGCGCTGCAGGGCGTTCTTTGTGTGGTGGCGCAACTGGCGCAGATCGATATCGGAGTCGGCTTCCTGACGGCCGACCGACTCGTCCTCATCAATCAGAAAGTCGAGTTCGACCAGCGGCACCAGCCGGCTGGCTATCCGCGAACGCAACGGTGCCTTGAACCCTGGATCAGGGTTTCGCACCAGAACCGACGCGTTTTCAGAGAAAGGCATGTCCCTCTCCGTCCCTTGGTTGGCCGATCACACACGACCCCGTGACCGTGCCGACGAGATCACCGTATGTGGGAAAAATTCCCACGTCAACCCGCTTGGCGTATTTTGTGGGTATTTTTCCCACAAAGTCTATGGTATGGATCACATATATTAGCCGGGGTCCTATTGCGGATGTCCTTCACCGATCCGGTCGCCTTGCCAGGGTCCGCCGCCATCTTGGTCGCGACGCGGCGCATGCTGCGTCCGTTGGTGAGACTCCTGGTCCGCCGGGGCGTTACATTCCCGGTGATCGCCGACCTCCTGCGCGGCCTTTATGTGGATGTCGCGGCGACGGACCTGCTGGCCGACCCAAAGGCCCGCACCGACAGTCGCATCAGCCTGATGACGGGCGTGCATCGCAAGGAAATACGGCGCCTGCGGTTGGTGGATCACCCCGATCAGGCCGAACCCGAGGTCGTGACGGTGGCGACCCAGGTGATCGGCCGCTGGCTCGCCATGGGTGAAACCGGCGCCCCACCCGCCTTGCCGCGTTCGGCCGAGGGGACCGTCTTGTCGTTTGAGGGGCTGGTGGCCGCGGTCACCACGGACATTCGCCCCCGCGCGATGCTGGATGAATGGGTCGGCCAGGGCCTGGTCCGGCTGGACGACGAAGACCGGGTCCACCTGAATGTCGCGGCCTTCGTGCCCGATCCGGGCGGGGAGGAGCAGGCTTTTTTCCTTGGCCGCAACCTGCACGACCACCTCGCCGCCGGGGCCGCCAACGTCCTGGCCGAGGGGGCGCCGCCCTTCCTGGACCGGTCGGCGCATTACGACCGGGTCTCGCCCGAGACAGCCCGCCGGATCGAGGAAGTCTCGCGGGAGATCGTGATGCGCGCCCTGCAGGACATCAACCGTCTGGCCATGACGATGATCGAGGCGGAGGAGGCCGATACCGGCCCCGCGCCGGATGCGGCGGCGCGGGTCAATATCGGCGTCTTCGTGTATCGGGAGGGAGAGGGGCCGGCCGCGTCCTGAGCCTGGTTAGCCCGGGGCGGTGCCCCGCAGGCAGGTCCGGTGCAGGACCCGCGGATACAAGTCGGCGTCGAAGTTGGCGTCGGCCCGGTGCAGCAGGCAGCGGTTGTCCCACATCAGCATGTCGCCCGCCCGCCAGTGATGCCGGTACAGGAACCGGTCCTGGGTCGCGAAGGCCTCCAGTTCGGCCAGCAGGGCACGCCCCTCGGCCATCGGGCGGCCGTCGATGTGGGAGGCATGCTCCCCCATGAACAGGGATTTGCGGCCGGAGTCGGGATGGATACGCACCAGCGGATGGGCCATGGGCGGGGCGTCGGCGATCTCCTCGGGTGGGGCCTGGATGCCCTTTTTCGCGAGGGAGAGTTCCCAACTATGGATCACCCGCAGCCCGTCCAGTTCGGCCTGGCGAGCGGCGGGCAGGGCGGCGAAGGCGGATTCCATGTCGGCGAAGCAGGTGTCCCCGCCTTGGGGCGGCATGGTCACGGCGTGCAGGATGGTGGCGAGGGACGGCTCGGGTCGGAACGACTTGTCCGAATGCCAGGTCTGGGAGGCGACCTTGCCGCTGGGCTTCCCGTCGGTGCCCAGGTTCGAAACGATATGGACCAGCGGATTTCCGGAGGAGCGGTTGCGGGCGATGTGCCGCTCCAGCCCGCCGAACTGGACCGAGAAGGCGATCTGTTCGTCCTGGGTCAGGGCCTGATCGCGGAAGCAGAGGACGTGATAGCGGACGAAGGCGTCATAGACGGCCTGCTTCGTGACCGGGTCGAGCGGTTGGCGCAGGTCGAGGCCGATGACCTCGGCCGCGAACAGAGGGGAGAGGGGCTGCACCGTAAACGCCGCCGCTTGGGGGGCTTCGAGTGTCGCGGACATGGACGCCTCCTGTTTTGGTTGGGGGTATCCTGCGCCGGTGGTGGTCGGATTGCCAAGGACCACGCGCGGTCGGGTGCGATTCAACGTTGTGGGGAGTACTTTGACGCCTCCTCGATAAGGGAATCGGACCCATGGCGACGGCGAGCCTCAGCGACGAAGCACTTTTGGCGTTCTTCCACTCCCATCCGAATTTACGCGACAGAGTGATCTCGATCT
>CAMCDA010000175.1 GCA_945873195.1 Asaia bogorensis | reverse complement strand
AGGTGGGTCTGGCGGCCGGCGGCGTCAATGGATTTCGCAAAACATTATGGCACTACAAATGAATTCCCGGAGTCAAATGGCGGATTTCCACCATTTTCGGGCTGTTCGTTACGGTAAGTGGTCAAAAAGGCGTTAAAGATGGGTTAATCGCGCGGTGATACCCGGGGACGTCGGTGATCTTTCCGTCCAGGATACAATACGCCATGCCATCCGATTGGTAATGGATCTGGCGCGTGATTTCCTCGTAGCAGGCATCGACGGTGGTGGGCGCTTCGTCGATGAAGCGTTGTCCCTCGCGGTTCACCAGCACGCCGTAGGGGAAGATGAAGATTGACGGTTCGGAGATGCCGGAGCGCGGGTCGATCGGCTCCGCGTGCCAGCCGCCGAAATCACCGCAGGGGGCGGCGCCGGCATCCAGCGCCATGCGGATCCCCTCGCCCTTGTTGTAGTTGCCGCCACGGCAGACCGGACGCAGGAACAGCGCGCGCGGGCCGAGGTAGCGGGCCTGCATTTCCTGGTTTCCCTCGAAACCACCGCACGCGAGCACAACGGAACTGGCCTTGATGTTGAGCGGCCGGTTGCGGGCGCCCACCGCCTTCAAGCCACCCACGCTACCATCATCGTTCATGATCAGGTCGCGCGCGGTCGTATCGTACAGGATCGGAACGTTCTGGCTCTCCAGCCAGGCGCACACCGCCTCCACCATCGCCAGCCCGCCACCGATCGGCAGCAGGCGGGATGTGGAGGACGTAATGAACGCCGTCGGCAGGAAGTCGAACCGAACGCCCTTGCCTTCCAGCCAGCGCAGCGCGGGGCCGGCGTTTTCCGCGAAGGTGGCAATCACCTCGGGGTCGGCGAAGCTCATGGATTTCAGGATCGAGGGCCAGTGTGACCGTTCCGTTGATGCAAGATCGACCAGCGACGGATCGAGATGCCCGCCGCCGAACGTGGCCAGCTTCTCCTCGAAGTCGTCCGAGACCTCATCGATGCTGTTCATCCGCAGATAGGCTTCGGTGTAGCGCGTGTTGCCGCCACGCTCCTCCTTCGGGGCGCGTTCCAGCACGACGACCCGGGCCCCAGCCTCATGCGCGGTCGCGGCGGCCGAGAGCCCCGCGATGCCGCAGCCCACAACGACGATATCGACTTCCATCTGTCGCTTTCCTTCTCAGTCGATGAAGGCGCCCCCGTTCACGTCCAGGATTTCCCCGGTCGTGAAACCCGCCTGCTCACCCGCCAGATACGCCACCGCATCCGCGACCTCCTCCGCTCGGCCCAGCCGCCCGACGGGCAGCAGGGTCTTGAAAACGTCGGGGATGTTGGTGGTCATGGCCGAGGCGATCGGGCCGGGTGCGACACAATTGACGGTGATGTTGTCGGCGGACAATTCCTTTGCCAGGAACAGCGTGATCGCGTGGACACCCGCCTTGGCGGCGCCATAGGCGATGTTGCCCGCGCGGTCCTGCTCCGACCGGTCGATCCACGGCCGCGGGTTGCCGCCGTTCTTTGCCAACAGGGAGCCGATATTGACGATGCGTCCATACCGGGCCTTGCGCATCGCCGGAATGACCGCCTGGCAGGACAGGAACACGCCCTTGAGATTGACCGCCATCACGCGGTCCCACTCGGCCTCCTCCAGCGTCTCGGCATTGCCTTGGGAGACGACGCCGGCGACGGTGACCAGGATGTCGATCTTGCCGAAGGCTTCCAAAGCCCGCTCCACCATGCGCTGGTTGGCGGCCTTGTCGGTGACATCGGTCTGCACGTCGATAACCTTGCGGCCCATCGCGGCGACCTCGGCCGCTGTGGCGGCGCAGCCCCGGCGACCGGCCAGGCACAGATCGGCGCCCTCGGCCGCGAAACGGAGGGCCACAGCCTTGCCGATTCCACCCGCCGCGCCCGTAACAATCGCTACCCGTCCTTGCAACCGCATTGGTCCGTTTCCCCCTTGCTGTGATTCCGGTTTAGCATGGGTGCCGCAATCGGAGGAAACGCCGCCATGAGCAGCACCACCCAGGCCCACAGCCCCTATCTGGCCGTTCGAGACGAATGGCTGGCCCGTCGCACGGAAACGATTCTGGAACCGGATCTGCCGATCGTCGATCCGCACCACCATCTGTGGGACCGGCCCGGCTGGCGCTACATGCTGGAGGACCTAGTGGCCGACTGCGCCACGGGTCACAACCTCGTGGGGACAGTGTTCGTGCAATGCCGCTCCATGCACCGGGGCGATGGACCCGAGGGTATGAAGCCCGTCGGCGAAACCGAGTTCGTCAACGGCGTCGGCGCCATGAGCCGCAGCGGCGGCTACGGCAAGACCAAGGTGAACGCCGGCATTGTCGGGCATGTGAACCTGGGGCTGGGCGGCGCGGCCGAGGAAGTGCTGGAAGCCCATATCCGCGTCGGCGGCGGCTACTTCCGCGGCATCCGCCACATCACCGCCTATGATGCCGATCCGTCATTGATGAACCCCGCCTATACGCCGCCGCCGGGCGTGATGTTCGACAAGACGTTCCGCGAAGGGTTTTCCAAGCTCGCGCCGCTGAACCTGACGTTCGATGCGTGGCTTTATCATCCCCAGATCGGTGACGTGACCGCCCTGGCGCGCGCGTTTCCGGGCACCGGCATCTGTCTGAACCATATCGGCGGACCGCTGGCGATCGGCACCTATGCGGGCAAGCGGGCCGAAGTGTTCGCCGCCTGGGCAAAATCCATCAAGGAACTCGCCTCCTGCCCCAACGTCGTCGTTAAGCTCGGCGGCATGGCGATGCGGATCAATGGTTGGGATTTCCACGAACAAGCCGATCCGCCTTCGTCCGAGGCGCTGGCGGCAGCGTGGAAACCCTATGTCGATCATTGCATCGATTCGTTCGGCCCATCGCGTTGCATGTTCGAAAGCAACTTCCCGGTGGACAAGGGATCGTACGGGTACCAGGCGTTCTGGAATGCGTGCAAGATCCTGGCGAAGGGCGCCAGCGCGTCCGAGAAGGCCGATCTGTTCTGCGGCACCGCGTCGCGGTTCTATCGGTTGGCGGTCTGACGTCAGCCTTTGGTGCGGGAGCGTTCGCGCTCCCGCATCACACCGTCAAACGTGGAAGCTTTCCCCGCACCCGCAGCGGCCCTTTTCGTTCGGATTGACGAATGTGAATCCAGCCTCAAGCTGCTTCACCTCGTAATCCATCACCGTCCCGATCAGGAACAGGCTGGCCTTGCGGTCCACAAGGACGGTCAGGCCCTTGTCCTTCACGACTTCATCGGTGGGCGCGGGGGCTTCCGTCCAGCTCATGTCATAGGACAGGCCCGAGCACCCCTTCGTGCTGACGCCGATGCGCAGCAGCTTGCCGTGCTCACCCTTGTCGTAAAGCTGGCGCAGGCGGGTCGCGGCTGAATCCGTCATCTTCATCAGGGGCGGCAGTTCGCGGGTCTTGCGGGCTGGCGGGGCTGTTGTCGTGCTCATGACACTCTCATTCTCACGATCGTTCAGAACATGTTCAGTTGCAGGCGGGCTTCCTCGGTCATCCGGCTTGGATCCCATGGCGGGCTCCAAACCGTTTCGACCTCGCATGCGGTGACCCCTGGCACGGCCAGGATCGCATCGCGGATCTGCACGGGCAGTTCCTGCGCGCTGGGGCAACCGGGGGCGGTGAGCGTCATTTCGACCTTCACCGCGCCATCCTCGCCGTAGTCGATTGCGTAGATCAACCCGAGTTCATAGACGTTCACCGGGATTTCCGGATCGAACACCGTCGCGCAGGCGGTGATCAGCGCTTCCTCGGTCAGCTTCGGGGGCGTTTCGCCGTCTGGAGTCCAGGAACCATGAGATTGGCTCATGTCATTCACTGCTTGCCTCCTGGGTTCCGTCCACGGCCGCCACCAGCGCATGCCAGGGCAGGGTCGCGCATTTCACGCGTGACGGATATTCATGCACACCCGACAACGGTGCCAGCCGATCCATCGGCGCCGCCAAGGCGGCGTCGCAGGATGGGCAGACCCCGGTGCGGGCCATTTCACGGAACGCCGCGAACATCGCGCGCGTGTCGGCTTTGTTTCGGCCCTGCACCACTTCCACCATCAGGTCGGCCGAGGCGACGCTGATCGCGCAGCCTCGCGCCTCGAATCCCGAACGGTCAATGGTGCCGTCGTCCGCGTACTTGACCCAGACCTGGACACGATCGCCGCACATCGGGTTGTCGCCCTTGGCGGTCGCGTCGAAACTCTCCAGGCGCGTGGCATGACGCGGACGGCGGCCGTGATCCAGGATCACTTCCTGATACAGATCGCGCAGGTCATCGAAACCGGTGGAGGTCATCAGGTGAAGAACTCCCGCACGCGGGTCAGCGTGTCGGCCAGCAGGTCGATTTCCGCGCGCGTCGTGTAGACACCGAGGGTGGCGCGCGCCGTGCTGTCAAGGCCGAGCCGGTGCATGAGGGGTTCGGCGCAGTGGTGACCGGCGCGGACGGCGATGCCCTGGCGATCCAGCAGCGTCGCGACGTCATGCGCGTGAGCCTTGTCCATGGTGAACGAAATTACGCCGCCGCGGTCCTGCGCGCGCCCGATGATATGGACGCCCTCGATCGCGCCGATGCGGGCCAGGGCATGTTCGGTCAGATCGGCCTCGTGCGCGGCGATGGCGTCGTAGCCGATGCCGAGGACATAATCGATCGCGGCCTTCAGGCCGATGCCTTCCAGGATCGGGGGCGTGCCAGCCTCAAACTTGTGCGGCACCCGCGCCCAGGTCGATTTCTCGAACGTGACGGATGAAATCATGTCGCCGCCACCCAGGAAGGGCGGCATCTGCTCCAACAGTTCCTTGCGGCCCCACAGCACGCCGATTCCGGTCGGGCCATACAGCTTGTGACCGGTCCAGGCGTAGAAATCGCAGCCCAGGGCCTGCACATCGACGCGGCGATGCACGATCGCCTGGGCGCCGTCGAACAGCACCTTGGCGCCGTAAGCGTGCGCGATTTGCACGATGCGTTCCGCCGGCGTGACGGTTCCCAGCACGTTCGACATATGCGTCATCGACACGAGCCCGACCTTGCCGTCGGCCAGCAGCGCCTCAAACGCAGCCATGTCCAGCTCACCGGCGTCGGTGATCGGCGCCACGCGCAGTTCGATCCCGCGTTCGTCGCGCAGCATCTGCCACGGGACGATGTTGGAATGATGCTCCATCGCCGAGATCACCACGGCCTGTCCCGGCTTGAGCATCCCGCGGCCGAAGCTATGCGCCATCAGGTTCAGGGAGCCGGTGACGCTCTGCGTCAGGATGATCTCTTCGCGGTCTGCCGCGTTCATCAGCGTGGCGACGGCGTCCCGCGCGGCTTCGAAGGCGTCGGTGGTGCGTTCGCTCATCCAATGCAGGCCACGATGGACGTTCGCGTATTGCGTTTCCATCGCGTCGCGCATGGCGTCGATCACCACGCGCGGCTTTTGGGCCGAGGCGCCGCTATCCAGATAGACCAGGGGCTTGCCGCGGATGGTCTGCGACAGGATCGGAAAATCCTGGCGGATCCGCTGGACATCGAAGGTCGTTGTCATGTCGTTCATGCCGCTTGCCTGTCCCACCAGCGTTGCACGCCGGCTTCCAGTATGGCGCGGATCGGGTCGTTTGTAACAGCCTCCAGCGCTTCGGTCAGGAAGGCGCGGACCAGCATGGCGCGGGCCTCCTGCTCGGGGATGCCGCGGGCGCGGAGGAAGAAGAGTTGTTCCGCATCCAGTTCACCGATGGTCGCGCCATGGCTGCACTTCACGTCGTCGGCGAAGATTTCCAGTTCCGGCTTGGTATCGATTTCGGCGTCGGGCGACAGCAGCAGTGCCTGATTCATCTGGTAGCCATCGGTCTTCTGCGCGCCGCGGGCGACCTCGATCCGGCCTTGGAACACGCCGCGCGACCGGCCGCCGAGTACATTCTTCACTGTCTGACGAGATGTGCCATGCGGTTCGGCGTGGCGCACGACCGAGGTGAAATCGGCATGTTGGTTGCCAGTCAGCAACTGCGCGCCGTTCAGATGCGCGATCGCGCGCGGGCCGGACAGACGCGCGTGATACTCGGTCCGCGTCAGGCGGGCGCCGAGATTCAGCGTAAATCCGTCATAGGTCGCGTCATCGGCGACATCGACATAGATCGTCGCGAGATGGAATGCCGTCGGATGCTCATCCTGCAGCCGGACATGGGTCAAATGCGCGCCGGCGCCGATCTCGATCGTGGTTACCGGATTGTGCAGGCTGGCGGCGTTGCCCTCCGCCGTTTCCAGGATGGTCAGGCGTGCGCCGGCCCCCAGGCGGATGGCGTGGCGCGGGTGGAACGGTGCGGCGGTCACGGCCAGGCTGGACAGCAGGATCGTGCCTGCGTCGGTGTTGGCCGGGATGTCCAGGATGGCGCCGTCTTCCGCGAACATGGTGTTCAGCGCGACCAAAGGTTCCCGCGAGGGCTGGGCCAGGCGGCCGAAATCCGGCGCGTCGGCGAAGCGGGTGAAGCCTGGGGCCGTTCCGGACTGATAGCGGCCATCGACGAAGGTGATCGCATCGGCCCGTGGCGTCGGCATGGGAAGGGATGGGGCCGAACTGGTGGCGGCGCGCGCATCCGCCAGGGGACGGAGGCTGGTGTATTTCCAGGCCTCGATCGGTCGGCCGCGTTCGGCACCGGGCAGTCCGGTCGCGCGGAAGGCCTCGGCCGCGGCGGCGCGAACACCCGCGTCGCCCGGCAACGAGTCACGCAGCGCGTCGAACCGGGCCAGGAACCCCGCGGCGCCTGTTGGGATGGCGGCGGTCACGCGGCCTCCCGCACCATGTCGGCGTAGCCGCGCTTCTCCAGCTCCCGCGCCAGGTCCGGCCCGCCCGAGCGGATGATCCGCCCGCCGGCCAGCACATGCACGCGGTTGGGCACCAGATGATCCAGCAGGCGTTGGTGATGCGTGATGACCAACGCGGAGAAATCCGGTCCGCGCAGCGCGTTCACCCCGTCGGCGACGATCTTCAGCGCGTCGATGTCCAGCCCGCTGTCGGTTTCATCCAGGATGGCGAGCTTCGGCTTCAGCAGCGCCATCTGCAGCATCTCGTTGCGCTTCTTCTCGCCGCCCGAGAACCCGACATTGACGTTGCGCTTCAGCATGTCGTCGGCCATCGCCAGCCGCTTCGTTTCGGCCCGCGCGAGCTTCAGGAACTGGATCGCGTCCAGCTCGCTCTCGCCGCGCGCGCGCCGCAGGGCGTTCAGCGCGGTGCGCAGGAAGTTGGCGTTGTTCACGCCCGGCAGTTCGATCGGAGCCTGGAACGCCAGGAACACGCCGGCGACGGCGCGCTGTTCGGGTTCCATCGCCAGCAGATCCTGACCGTTATAGGTCGCGGTGCCGCCGGTCACTTCATAGTCTTCCCGCCCCGACAGCACATAGCCGAGGGTCGACTTGCCCGATCCGTTCGGCCCCATGATGGCGTGGATTTCGCCATCGGGCACCACGAGGTCGATGCCGCGCAGGATCGGCTTGTCGTTGATGGAGGCCGCGAGGCCGTTGATCTCAAGCATTAGCCCACGGATCCTTCCAGGCTGACGGCCAGCAATTTCTGCGCCTCGACGGCAAATTCCATCGGCAGTTCCTTCAGCACGTCCTTGCAGAAGCCGTTGACGATCAGATTGACCGCGTCTTCTTCCGACAGGCCGCGCTGGCGGCAATAGAACAACTGATCCTCGGCGATCTTCGAGGTCGTCGCCTCGTGCTCCACCTTCGCCGTCGGATTGCGGCTTTCGATATAGGGCACGGTGTGCGCGCCGCACTCATTGCCGATCAGCAGCGAGTCGCACTGCGTGAAGTTCCGCGCGCCCTTGGCGCCGGGCAGCATCCGCACCAGGCCGCGGTAGGTGTTGTTCGACTTCCCGGCGCTGATGCCCTTCGACACGATCGTGCTGCGCGATCCCTTGCCGACATGGATCATCTTGGTGCCGGTATCGGCCTGCTGGTGGTTGTTGGTCACGGCGACGGAATAGAATTCGCCGACCGAGTCCTCGCCCTCCAGGATGCAGGACGGGTATTTCCAGGTGATCGCCGATCCGGTTTCCACCTGGGTCCAGGAAATCTTTGACCGCGCGCCTTTGCAGATGCCGCGCTTGGTCACGAAATTATAGATCCCGCCCAGCCCGTCCGCGTTGCCGGGGTACCAGTTCTGCACCGTCGAGTATTTGATCTGCGCGTCGTCCATCGCCACCAACTCGACCACCGCGGCGTGCAGCTGGTTTTCATCGCGCTGCGGCGCGGTGCAGCCTTCGAGGTAGGACACATAGGACCCTTCCTCGGCGATGATCAGCGTCCGCTCGAACTGGCCGGTGTTGCGGGCGTTGATGCGGAAATAGGTCGACAGCTCCATCGGGCAACGCACGCCCTTGGGGATGTAGACGAAGCTGCCGTCGGTGAAGACGGCGGAGTTCAGCGCCGCGTAGAAATTATCCGCGACCGGCACGACCGAGCCGATATAGCGCCGCACCAGATCGGGGTAATCGCGCACGGCCTCACTGATCGGGCAAAAGATCACGCCGGACTTCGACAATGTTTCCCGGAAGGTCGTCGCGACCGAGACGCTGTCGAACACCGCGTCAACGGCGATCGGGTTCGGCTCGCCCTCCGGCATTTCGACGCCGGCGAGGATCGCGCGTTCCTTCAGCGGAATACCCAGCTTTTCGTACATCGCGAGAAGCTCGGGATCGACCTCATCCAGCGACTTCGGGCCGGGCTTCTTTTTCGGCGCGGCGTAATAATGGACATCCTGATAGTCGATCGGCGGATAGCCGACGCGCGCCCATTGCGGCGTGTCCATCTTCAGCCACGCGGCATAGGCTTTCAGGCGCCAGTCCAGCATCCAGGACGGCTCCTCCTTGCGGGCGGAGATGAGGCGGATGATGTCCTCATTCAGGCCCTTGGGCGCGAGGTCCATCTCGATGATGGTCTCGAAGCCCCATTTGTAGCCGGACTGCGTGAGGGCCTGGACGGTGTCCAGTGTTTCGGTGGCGGCGGGCATGGGCGTATCCTACTCGGCGGCCGTCATCGGTGCGGCGACGCGCGCCGGCACCCGGAACATGGCCGGAATGGCGGCATCCTGCATGTCGGCAAGCGAGATGGCGTTCATCGCCTGCTGGATCGCGTCATTCACGGGGTCCCAACGGCCCTTCATGGGGCAGAGAGCCTGTGATTCACATTCGGTCACCGACCCGTCGACGCAGGCGGTCAGGGCAATCGGCCCATCAATCGCGGCGATCACGGCCGAGACGGGAATATCCGACAGCGCCTTGACCGGCCGATAGCCGCCACGCGCGCCGCGCTGTGACGTGACCAGCCCGCTCGCGGCCAGGATTTTCAATACCTTCGCGACCGTCGGCTCGGGGATCCCGGTGGCCGCGGCGATGCCTGGCGAGGTCTGCACATTCGGTGTGCTCGCCAATCGCACCAAGACGACGACTGCGTAATCGGTCAGTTTCGAGAGCCTGAGCACGATATGGAACCTCTCCGGCGCCCGGTATGGGCGGTAAGTGGACTTCAACGGTCCTGATTAGCCCGAGATGGCCTATCACCCGCCTGTCGTCAAGAGGTTCAGCCCCCGATTCGCACGGTTCACAACGCCGTCGGGTAAGCCTAGTTTCCGCCGACCTGAACAGGAGGAACTCGATGCCAGGGATGATGGAAGGCAAGGTCGCCGTTGTGACCGGCGCGGGCGGCGGGATTGGCCGCGAAATCGCGATCATGATGGCCAAGGCCGGCGCGAAGGTGATCGTCGCCGATATCGGCGCGTCGCTGACCGGCGAAGGCGGTTCGGCCACGCCGGCCGAACAGACCAAGGCGCTGATCAACCAGGCCGGCGGCCAGGCTGAAATCTGCACGGAATCCGTCGCCGCGTGGGGTTCTGCGCAGAAGATCGTCCAGGCCGCGCTGGATCATTTCGGCCGCATCGACGCCGTCGTGAACAATGCCGGCATCCTGCGCGACATCATCTTCCACAAGATGTCGGAAGACGACTGGATGTCGGTCATCGCCGTCCACCTGAACGGCAGCTTCTTCGTCTCCCGCGCCGCGGCTGAACACTATCGCGCGCAGGGGAGCGGGACCTTCGTCCATATCAGCTCCACGTCCGGGCTGATTGGCAATTTCGGCCAGGCGAACTACTCGGCCGCCAAGCTGGGCATCACCGCCCTGTCGAAGTCGATCGCGTTGGACATGGCGCGGTACGGCGTCCGTTCCAATTGCATCGCGCCCTTCGCCTGGAGCCGGATGACGCAGTCGATCCCGGCCTCCACGCCGGAACAGCAGGCGCGGCTCGCGAAGATCCAGCAGATGACGCCGGACAAGAACGCGCCGATGGCCGTGTTCCTGTCGTCCGACGCCGCCAAGGATGTCAGCGGCCAGGTGTTCGGGACCCGGATGAACGAGATCATCCTGTTCAGCTCCCCCCGCCCGGTTCGCATCGTCCATAACGATGAAGGCTGGACGCCGGAGTCGATCGCGTCGGTCGCCGCGCCCGCGCTGAAGACCGGCTTCATGCCGCTCGATCGGTCCGGTGAGGTGTTTAGCTGGGATCCGGTGTAACCCCCGGCCGCCCAAAAAACGAACCAGCGCCGCTCTCCTTGACCGGAGGGCGGCATGGGGCATGGCACCAGAAGGCCCTGCCGGGGCCGCGATCCATCGATTTAGGGACGTGCGGGAATTTGGTCGGAGTGAGAGGATTCGAACCTCCGGCCCCTGCGTCCCGAACACAGTGCTCTACCAGGCTGAGCTACACTCCGACCGAGGCGCCGCATATAGCGGCCACCTTCGCCGGGGGCAAGCCACTTCCGTGCATCTTCCAGGGCAATCGGGTGAAGGAGTACGTGACAAACGGCTGACGTGCTGAATCTATGCGGTCCCTCGGTTCGCGTTTGGGGATCACGATGGACATGGCGGCACAAGAGGATGGAGAAATTTTCGAGGCCACGGTCTTTCTCGACTATTTC
>CAMCDA010000174.1 GCA_945873195.1 Asaia bogorensis | reverse complement strand
GCAGGGTCATTCGGTTCTCGGCTGCATGACGGCGGCGATGGCCTGGACCCGGTGTTCGGCGAAGTGCTCGAAGCCCTCGACGATCCGCAGTCCCATCCGGCGCAGCAACGTCAGCGCCGTGTTCCGGCACGCGGCGAGCGCCTGAGGCGCATTGCCGACATGGGTCCGACCCTGGTCCTCGTGGCAGGACACGTCTCGGACGTAATGCAAACGGTTCTCGATCCCCCAGTGTTCTCGAGACAATGCCAGCAACGCCGACGGTCCGGCTTGTCGGGAGGCGAGGGAGGTGATTGCGAGCACCGTCTCGACGGTCTTCTTGCCGCGCACAATGCGTTCGCGCGTGATGCGACATACTTGGCCGACGCCTTCCCACGCCGGCGCCAGCAGGTCATTCAGCGAGGCCGTCGTCTCGATCCGGCGCGTTTCAATCCGACCGTGACCTTTCTCGACCGTCTCGGCTCGTGCCAGGTCAGGGGGCGGCGTCCAAGGCGCCGAGGGGGGGAAATGGCCGGAAGGCCTGCTCTATATCGGCCTTCAATGCTGGCTGGTTGCCTTTCACCGTGAAGAAGTAGTCGCCGCCGCCATCCACGATCGCGCGACAAATGGCCTTCTGCGTGAAGATCGCATCGCCGGTGACGATTGTTCCCTTCAGCGGCAGCGTCTTCAACATCTCGAGCGCCGCGGTGATCTCGTTCATTTCAGGATCAACGCGCAGCTGGCCGATCACGCCTTCCAGGCCGGTGCTGAACGCGGCCAGCAGGTGCGCACCGGGCGATGTGGCGGTCGCGCTGCCACGCAGACGCTTGCCATCAATCGCCACGTGGCCCGCCGGCTTATCGCCGCGTACCCAGACGCCGAGAGCCTGCTCCAACGCCACGATATTGAGATCACGGAACAGTTCACACCACACCGAAGGAGCCGGAACGCGCGAACGTTCGATGCCGATGGCCGCCAGTGTCTCGGCGCTCAATTTGCGGCCCCAGCGCACGATGCCCAACTGATCGCGACGCCCGGCCAGCATCGCCGCGATCGCGATCAGCAACAGGCTCGCCAACGGGTACCGCTTGCCCTCGGCCCGTCGATGGTCCGGCACCGAGCCCAGCGCCTCCCACAGGGTAGCCCCTGCTTTCGTCCTCGGTGCTTCCTCCATGATCCCGTCCCGTCATTACAGGGGGATCAGAATCGCTCTCGCTGTGATTCGATAGTCCGTTCGAGGGGACTCCGGGGCAGAACCGAATCGCCCTGGGCGCCATAGGCGGTCATATCGCCAAGGGGATATTCTTCACGACCACGACATTTTCCGCGGACGCAAAGCGTGAAGCGCAGGCGCCAGGTAAGATCGAAATAGAACTCGTTGATCTGGATCGTATATTGGAAATCTGCGAGACGTATGAGATTGGTTTGGTCGAACAAAAAATTTTGGTCGCCGAGCCCGCTTTTTTTGAACGCTTCCGGCTCAAGTGAAGCGAAGAGCCTGAAGCCGGATTTCGACCATCGGTTCTTCGTGGTTGCCTTTCGTTCCACGGACCGGCTAAAGAGAACAAATGACGAACCTTATCTGCGCTACTCTTTCTCCAACCAAATTTTCCACGGCATGGCACCCCATGTCCGGTGAGGAGTCGCCCCCGCGTCCCGTCCCATGGACCGATGTTGGCCGCTCCACCACGGCGCCCGTCTCGGTCGTCCAGACGTCCCGCGCCCACCAGAACGGCCTCCACGATTTTTTTCACATGGTCCAACCCCATGTCCGGTGAGAAACCGACCGCCCGGTCCCGCGATCGTCACAGGCTCACCCCCAAGCCGGCGTGTGCCCCAACCGCGGCTTTTCAACACGGAGGACACGGAGGGCCACGAAGGCGCACGGAGCCGTCCCGCGCAACCGCCGGCGGCCGCACCACACCCCTCCGTGCCCCTCCGTGCCCCTTCGTGGCCCTCCGTGTCCTCCGTGTTGAAGCCTTTTTTCGGTGCCAGCCGCATCACCGAACCGCCGCCCCTTCCCCGGATGGAGGCGGGCCGATTTTTCACATGGTGCTACCCCATGTACGGTGAGGATTTGTGCCCCCAAGCCCGCCGCGTGCGGGTGATGGTCCCCGGCACAAGGCCGGGGATGACGGGGGAAGCGGCCGGGGATGACGGGGGAAGCGGCCTGGGACGACGACCGGAGCAGCCCGTGATGACAGCGGCGGCACGTGACGACCGGGAACCTCCTACCCCCCGCCCACCCAACGCAACCCCATGCCCGGTGAGAACTTTCCCCCAATGACCACCCCCCACCCAACCCGTTCCTCCCCCTCCCCCAACATTGATCCCCCCGCACCCACGTGCGAGCCTGCGCAGCCTTGAACAAGGGAGGGCAACGGCGCATGGCACGGTTCGCGGCGATCGGGCTCGACCATCGGCACATCTACGACCTCACCGCCGGCCTGATCGCGGCCGGGGCGGTGTGCGTGGGCCATGACCCCGTCACCTCCGACCCGCGCGTCCTGGCCGGGTTCCGCAAGCGTTTCCCGCATGTGCCGGCGCTCGACCGGCGGGTGCTGCTGGACGACCCCTGGATCGATTTCGTTGTCCTCGCCGCCATCCCGCGCGACCGCGCCGCCCTGGCGGCGGAGGCCATGCGATGCGGCAAGGACGTGCTGGTGGACAAGCCCGGCGTGACCACCGCCACCGACCTGGCCATGCTCCGCGCCGTGGCACACCAAACCAACCGCATCTGGTCGGTCGCGCTCGGCCGGCTGCTGTCACGGTCGGTCCAGGCGGCGCTGCGGGTCGCGCGGTCGGGGGAAATCGGGCAGCCCGTCCACCTGACCCACCTGGCGCCGCATCGCCTGAACCGAGCGCTGCGGCCGGCCTGGTTCTTCGACAAGGCGGCCTATGGCGGGATCATCGCCGATATCGGCACCCACTCGGTCGACCAGTTCATGGCCTTCGCCGACACGACGGACGTGTCGATCGACATGGCCGCGATCGGCGCCTTCGGCACGGAACCTAAGGGGTTCGAGGATTTCGCCGAGTTCGTCCTGCACAGCCCCTCGCTCCGCGGCTACGCAAGGGTCGATTGGTTCACCCCGGACGGGCTGGCAAGCTGGGGCGACGGGCGGTTGTTCCTGGTCGGCACCGAGGGGACGCTGGAATTGCGGAAGAACCTCGACCCGGCGGGGCGGCCGGGTGGGAACCATATGTTCGTGGTCAACCGAACCGCGACCCGGCATGTCGATTGTTCGGCGGAACCGCTGCCCTACTATGACGCGTTCCTGGCCGATGTCCGGGATCGGACCCAAACCGCGATGGGGCAGGGGGAAGCCTTTGCCGTCTGCGACCTGACGTTGCGGTTGCAGGCCCAGGCCACTCGCTTCACCGCGGCAGGTCCGGCATGATCGGTTCGGCGGTGAGCCAGGAACCGCGGGGCGCGATCGAACCGGATCGCGCGCCGGCCATACCGGGCGGGAAGGCGCTGGCGACCCAGCGCCCGATCGACGCCATCGTTGCAATAGGAGGATGACCCATGGACGCATTGCTGCCACTCGCCGAGATCATCGGTGCCCGCCTGAAGGCGCGGGGTGAGACCATCGCGATCGCCGAATCATCGACCGGGGGGCTGATTTCGGCCGCTCTGTTGTCGGTCGGTGGGGCCTCGGCCTATTTCCGGGGCGGCAGCGTGATCTACACGCATTACGCCCGGGCGGGGTTCCTGGAGATCCCGAACCCGTTGCCGGCGCCGATCGAGCGTGCCTCGACCGAGCCCTATGCCCTGTTGCTGGCCGATACGGTCCGCGCGCGGTTGCAGGCGACCTGGGGGCTGGGGGAGACGGGGGCCACCGGGCCGACGGGGAACCGGTATGGCGACAAGTCGGGGCACACCTGCATCGCGGTGACGGGGCCTGGCTTCAGCAAGGCGATCACGCTGGAAACCGGCAGTCCGGACCGCATCGGCAATATGCGGGCGTTCGGCGTGCGGGCCATGGAACTGATCGCCGAAGCGCTGAAGTAGTTCGCCCAATCGCTTTCGGGGCGTGCTGTCCTCCCGCATGGGGGCGGCGCGCCCCGCTTGTCCCGCCCCGGGGTCGAGGTCAGAACCGGTCTTCGGGGTCAGAACAGCCCGCCCGAACGCAGGGCGCCCACGATGCAGGCGGCCGCGCCGGCCACCAGGACGGTGAAGGTCGAGACCATGCCGACGACCCGAAACTGAAAGTTCTCGGTTTCACGCGACATGCCCACGGCATGAACGATCCGCCCGACCAGAAGTGCCAGGCCCAGGGCGTGGATCAGCCAGAAGGGTGTTGCCAGCCCCTCGGCCAGGGCCATCAGCAGGAGCGCCAGGGGGACATACTCGGCGAAATTGGCCTGAACCCGCATCCGCCGCAGCAGAAGCCGGTTGCCGCCATCCCCCACCGCCACGCGGTCGGCGCGCCGGACGGCGATAACTCGTATCGACAGGAAAACAAATATCGGGGCCAGAAGGCCGGCGTATAGCGCGGTGATCGGCATGGGCGGGTCTCCGGGTCGATGCATTGCTGTTCAGGCAACGCTTGGCGGGGCGTTTTGGATCACCCCGATCGTCCCGTTCCACCTCCATGTGAGGGGGCCGCGGCAGGGAAGTCCGCCCGAGGCTAGGCCTCGGGCGGGTTGTCGGGATCAGTTCTTCTTGGTGACCAGCGGGCAGTCACCCTTGTCGAGCGGGCGGATCACCTCGTCGGCCGGGATCTGGGCCAGGATCTTGTAGAAATCCCAGGGACCCTTCGACTCTTCCGGGGTCTTCACCTGGACCAGCCAGGCGTCGCGGCTCAGGCGGCCGTCCTCGCGGATCTTGCCATTCTTCACGACCATGTCGTTGACCGGCATTTCCTTCATCTTCTTGACGACGGCCTTTGCCTCATCCGTGCCGGCGGCCTGGATCGCCTTCAGGTAGTGCATCGTGGCGCCGTAGTCGGACAAGTGGATGAAGTTCGGGGGCGTGCCGTGCCGCGCCATGAAGCGCTTGGAGAAGGCGCGGGTTTCGTCGTTCAGGTCCCAGTAGCCGAAATCGGTCACGACCAGGCCGCCGGCGGCCTTGAGGCCGAGCGAACGGAAGTCGTGGATGACGGCGAGAAGGGCGGCGAGGCGGGTGCCGCCGCGGGTGACGCCGAACTCGGACGCCTGCTTGACGCTGTTGATGAAGTCGCCGCCGGCATTGGCCAGGCCGATGACCTTGGCGCCGGAGCCCTGGGCCTGCAGCAGGAAGGCCGAGAAGTCGGAGTTGTTGATCGGCACGCGCGAACCGCCCAGCACCTTGCCGCCGGCTTCCTTGACGAAGTTCGCGGTATCCCGCTCCAGCGCGTGGCCGAAGGCATAGTCGGCCGTCAGGAAGTACCAGGAATCGCCGCCCTGCTTCACCACGGCCTTGCCGGTGCCGGCGGCCAGCGCATAGGTGTCGTAGGTCCAGCCGATGCCGGTCGGCGAACAGGCCTTGCCGGTAAAGTCCGAGGTGGCGGCGGCGGTGTTCAGCACCACGCGGTTCTTGTCACGCGCCACGCCCTGGGTTGCCAGCGCCACGGCCGAGTTGGCGACCGAGGTGATGACGTCGACCTTTTCCTCATCGATCCACTTGCGGGAGACGGAGGCGGCGACGTCGGCCTTGTTCTGATGATCGGCGGCGACGACCTCGATCTTCTTGCCCAGTACCATGCCGCCGAAGTCCTCGACCGCCATCTGGGTCGCGGTAACGGTGCCCTTGCCCGTGTTGTCGGAATAAAGGCCTGTCAGGTCCGTCAGGATCGCGATCTTGACGACGTCGTCAGAAATTTGTGCGTGGGCGGGCGCGACAGCGAGCGCCGCGGCAAGCATGCCGGCAAGGGAACGGTACTTCACGTTTCAGGTCTCCCAGATTACCCCATCCGGCCACCGGCGGGGATTGCGGCAATCTGCCGATGCGCCGACGGGGGGTCAATCATCGCGTTATCATGGCGTCAAATGCCGCGTCGATTCCGGGCGCGCCTTCAACGACGCCCCCTCCCGGCCCAGGATTTTGGCGATCCGCTCCGCCGGAAACCCAAGGTCGAGCAGGCCCGGTCCGGGATTTGCAACCTCCCGATACGCGGCGATTTGCCCGTCGCGAAGGGTCATGATCGACACCCCCTCAAACATCGCGCGCCGGCCTTCGGCCCCGGCCAGCTTCGAGGTAAAGCTGAAGACATAGCGTGCATACAGGGTCGTTCCGTCAAAGACCGGCTCATGCATGTCCCAGCGGAAATCCCTGGCATCGCGGTGGAACCAGTCGGTCAACATCGCCGCGATCCGGTCGCGTCCGGCGAATGTGCCATAGAAAACATCGTGGTAGACGCCATCTGGCGTGAATAGGGAGGCAAAGGCGGCGCCGTCGCCGGCCTCCACCGAGCGGCAAAACGATGTCAGCAGCGCGGTCGGGTTCATGGGGTCCTCCTTCACGTGACGCTGCCCGTGGTCCGGCTGTCTGTCCAGGATGCCGAACGGGGCAGGGACAGGACCGCGCGCAGCCCGCCTTCGGGCCGGTTCGCCAGGGTGATCCCGCCGTGATGGGCCTCGGCGATCGCCTGCGCGATGGCCAGGCCCAGGCCGGAGCCGCCGGTTTCGCGGCTGCGCGATTCCTCCAGGCGGTAGAAGGGTTCGAAGACTTTCAGCAACGCCGCCTCGGGGATACCCGGCCCGTCATCGTCGATCACGATGCGTGCGGCCTCCGGCGTGGTTTCAAGGGACAGCCGAGCGGTTGTGCCGTATTTGACTGCGTTTTCCAGGAGGTTGGTAACCGCGCGACGCAGGCCGCCGGGCTGGCATTCGAGGACCAGGGGCGCCGCCGGATCCATGCTGACGGGCATGCCGGCGTCCTCCATGTCGTCGGTGATGGAGGCTAGCAAGGCCGCCAGGTCCGTGGGGCGCCAGGTCTCGGGCGTGGTGGTGTCACGGGCGAATTTCAGGGTCGCGTCGATCATCGCGTCCAGCGTCCCGATGCTGGCGAGCATCCGGTCACGATCTTCGTTTTCCGGCAGTCCCTCGATCCGTAGTCGCAACAGCGTGAGCGGCGTGCGCAGGTCATGCGACAGGGCCGCGAGCATCGTTGTCCGGTTCCGCAGCAGGCGTTGCAGGCGCCCTTGCATGTCGTTGAAGGCATGCGCGGCCTGGCGCATTTCCCGGCTGCCGGCCTCGGCGATCGGCGGGGCGTTGACGTTGCGCCCCAGCCGTTCGGCCGCCTGGGTGACGACGCCGAGCGGGGCGGTGACGCGGCGGACAGCCCAGATGCAGGCGAGGATGACGATGACCGACATGATCCCCATGGCGATCATGAACTGCCACGAGATCGCGGGCCGGACATCGGGCAGGCCCAGCGTGAACGTCAGCCATTGACCGTCGGTGAGCTGGATCGTGACCAGCAGCCGGCGCCACAGGCCAGGGCCGACCACGCCGGGGCCGTGCATGGCGCGATGCATGGCGGGGTTGTGGATGCCAGGTTCGGCTGTTTCCGGATCGGGGGCGCGCGCTTCCTTAGGCGCGCGGGGTTGGCCGGCTACAACAGCCGAACGGGCGGGCTTGGCCACGATGACCTGCATCCGTTCCGCCAGCCCATCGGGCAATTGGTCCAGCAGGTAGTCGCGAATGGGGAGATCGGCGGACTCGACGATTTCGGCCTGGACCGCGGGCGGACGGGCGGCGATCGCGATCCGCAGCCTGGGATCGGCCGCGGCGGCGATGATGCGGCCGCGCCAGTCCTGCGGCGCCTCATCGATCAGGCGCGCGAGGTTGGCGATGCGCTGGGCGGCAGCGTAACCGCCGATCACCCGCACCGCCTTGGTGCGATCGGACGCGTAGATCCAGGCGGCGATCAGATGGGACGCGACCAATCCCGCCAGCAGGATCAGGATCATCTGGCTGATCAGGCTGTGGGGCCAGAACCGCTTCATGACGCGTCGACCGTTGGGGTGAACATGTAGCCGCCACCCCAGATCGTCTTGATCAGCTTCGGATCGGCCGCGTCCAGTTCCAGCTTGCGGCGCAGGCGGCTCACCTGCGTGTCGATGCTGCGATCAAACGCCACCGCCGCCCGCCCGCGCGCCAGATCCAGAAGCTGTTCCCGGTTCAGGACGCGTTGCGGGCGTTCGACCAGGACCAGCAGGAGATCATACTCCCCGGTGCTGAGCGGGATTGTCACGCCATCGGCGCGCAGCAGGTCTCGGGTCTCGGTATCCAGCACCCAGCGGTCGAAGCGGTAGCGGCGGGCGGTGGAAGTCTTGGCGGCGCGTGCCGGTTCCGAGGCGCCACGCCGGAGGACGGCGCGGATGCGGGCCACCAGTTCGCGGCTGCCGAAGGGTTTGGAGAGGTAGTCGTCGGCGCCCATCTCCAGGCCGATGACCTTGTCCACCTCCTCCCCCTTGGCGGTCAGCATGATGATCGGGATGTTGCTGTCCGCCCGGATGGCGCGGCACAGCGACAACCCGTCTTCGCCTGGCAGCATGAGATCGAGCAGGATCAGGTCGAAGCGTCCATCGGCCAGGGCCTTGCGCATGGCCTTGCCGTCGGCGACCGCGCTGGTCCGGAATCCCTCCCGCCCCAGGACGCGGGCGACGAGTTCGCGGATTTCGTGGTGGTCATCGACGATCAGAATGTGCGGGTTCGCGTTCATGACGGGAAAATAGGCGCCCAGTGGCGGGGCGCGCGCGAAAAAATTGTAGCAGTCCGTGCCCAGGGCCGTTGCAGACAAACCTTGTCACAACTTCGTGTGAATCAGACAAACCCTGGCCATGCTTCATGCCCATATAGGCTGTGTCGGCAAGCAAGACCCTGCCTTGGTGCAGGACTGGCCGGCTCCGAAGATCGGCCCGGTTGGTGCCGTCAATAAGGACAGGAGCATCGACATGCGTATTATTTCCCGCGCCCTCGCCATTGCGACCATTACCGCCCTTGCCAGCGGGGTGGGCCTGAGCGCCAGCGCGCAGCCCGCACCGGGCGGCCCCCCGTCGGCCCAAGGCCAAATGGGCGGTCAAATGGGTGGCCAAATGGGCGGCGGCCCTGGCGGTCGGGGCATGCACGGACGCCATGGCCACCACATGGGTGACCCGGCGGAACATCTGAAGGAACTGCGCGGCGACATCGGCATCACCGCGGCCCAGTCCGCGGCGTGGGATGCCTATGCGAAGGTCGTGCTGGACAATGCCACGCAGATGCGGGCCAGCCATGAAGGCAAGAGCCGCCATTCGTTCATGGAAATGTCGACGGCGGATCGGCTCGCGCAGTTGCTGAAGCAGCGGGCGGAGCGGGAAGCGGCGCAGGCCGCGGTGAAGACGGCGGCGGACGCGTTGCTGCCGGTGCTGGATGATACGCAGAAGGTGCGGGCGCTGATGTCGCTGCCGGGCCTCGCGGCCCCTGGCCACATGATGAAGCAGCACGCCATGCGGAAGATGCATCATCAGGGTGGCGGCACCTCGGTGAACTGACGAACCGGCGGCTGGCCATGGGACCATGGCCGGCCTCTGGTGCCTCCTGTCCGGGGGGATTTCTCACCGGACATGGGGTGCCATAGCCTGAAAAAATGGTTCCGCCGGGATTGGGCGGATTTGTGTTCCTCATACGTTCTTATCTATCAACCCATCCCCCGCCGAGGCAAGCGCCTATCGCCCCCACCTTGACGCGCCCCGGTGCCGGTCGCATCCAGCCGAGGAAGAATGGGGAGGCGTCCGTGACCATCCACAAGATCATCCCGCTGCTGGCCCTGGTGTTTGCCGCGCTGCCGGCGCAGGCCGCCGACGCCGTGCGCCTCGGGTTGCTGAAGACCCTCTCCCCAGCGCCGTTCTACATCGCGCAGGAGCGCGGGTATTTCCGCGAGGCCGGCATCGACCTGACCTTCACTTTCTTCCAGGCCGCCCAGCCGATCGCCGCCGCCGCCGTCTCGGGCGATATCGACGTCGGCGTCACCGCGCTGACCGGGGGGTTCTTCAATCTGGCGGAGAAAGGCACGCTGAAGGTCATCGGCGGCGCCCTGCATGAGGAAAAGGGGTATGAGGGATCGGCCATCCTAGCCTCCAGCAAGGCTTATGCGGCCGGGCTCACTTCGGTCGACAAGCTGCCCGGGCACAGCTTCGCGATCACCCAGTACGGGTCGTCGTTCCACTACATGCTGGGCCGTATCGCCGAGAAAAAAGGGTTCGACATCAAGACCGTCACCCTGCGCCCGGTGCAGCAGATTTCCAACATGGTCGCCGCTGTGTCCAGCGGGCAGGCGGATGCGACGATCGCCATCGCCTCCCAGGCCAAGCCGCTGGCGGCAAGCGGGCAGGCGCATATCATCGGCTGGGCCGGCGACCTCGTACCCTACCAGATCACCGCCCTGTTCACGACGACCGGCATGATCGAGCGCAATCCCGACGTCCTCCGCCGGTTCGCCCAGGCCTATCAGCGCGGCGTGGCGGATTATCGGGAGGCGTTCCTGCGCCTGGACGCCGCCGGCCAGCCGATCGTGGACGCGAAGACCGAGGCCGCCATCCCGGCCATCACGGCCTATGTCTTCACCGGCGATCCGGAGGCGGCGCGGAAGATCCTCCAGGGCGTCGGCTACTATGACGCGGGCGGAGCTCTGGACGTAGCCGACGTGGTCGACCAGGTGCGCTGGTTCCGCGCCCAGGGGCTGGTCAAGGGCGACGCCGATCCGATGACGATGATGGACACGCGGTTCTTGCCAACCCGATGACCCAAGGCCTCGGCCTGACCCTGCGTGGGGTGGGCCACGCCTTCGGTGAGCTGCGCGTGCTGGACGGGATCGATCTGGATATCGCCCCCGGTCAGGTGACCGTGCTGATCGGGCCGTCCGGCTGCGGGAAATCCACCCTGCTGGGCATCATGGGCGGGCTGATCGCGCCTACCACCGGCTCGGTCCTGCAATCCGGGGCGCCCGCGCCCGACTGTCTCAATCCGCTGACCTATGTGTTCCAGGATTTTGCCCTGCTGCCCTGGCGGAGCGTCGCCGGCAATGTGGCCCTAACGCTTGAAGCCCATCT
>CAMCDA010000173.1 GCA_945873195.1 Asaia bogorensis | reverse complement strand
GCGATCATCGAACCGCTCGACCATTACGTCAGAGCTCGCCTGCGCCCTGCCTGATTGGCGCAAGCACGGTTGTTTCCGTCGCCCGTTTGACCGCCGGCGTTCGGAGAACCCGCCACCTGCGTGCCCGTGGTTGTGCCCCTATTACCATCAGCTACGTCAACCTGTTCACGCTGCTGATGATCGGCCCGATCGCCAATTCCATGGCGAAGATCGACCCCGCCTTGCTGGAAGCCGCGCGGGATGCCGGAGCCAGCCGCTGGCGCACCATGGTCGACGTGGTCATTCCCCTGTCGAAGACCGGCATCGCGCTGGGCTCGATCCTGGTGTTCACCCAGGTCATGGGCGACTTCTTCGTGGTCAAGGCCATGAGCGGGGGGCAAAGCGCCTCGGTCGTGTCGGCCCTGTCGGTGGAAATCCAGGCCATGCAGTACCCGCCCGCCGCCGCCAACTCGATGGTGCTGGTCGTGTTCACCGCGATCATGGTGGCCGGGATGATGAAGGTCGTCGATGTCCGCAAGGAACTGGTGAAGTAGATGGTTGTCGGATCAAGCGGTTCGGTCGGGGGTAGCGACAGGCGCTCCTGGACCTTCTTTGCCCTGCTGGCGCTGTTCATCGTCTACATGGCGTTCCTGTACGGGCCGATGGCCGTCATCTACGTGCTGTCGTTCCAGGGGGAGAACGGCGGCGTCACCTTCCCGATGACCGGCTTCTCGCTCGTGTGGTTCGCCGATATCTGGCTGCCCGGCCAGATGGCCAACATCCCGGAAAGCTTCAACCGCTCGGTCGCCCTGGCCGCCACCGTCAGTATCCTGAGCACGGTGATGGCGGTCGCCGCGGGTCTCGCGTTCCGGCGTAACTTCCCAGGCTCCGCCTTCATCTTCTATCTGGCGGTCGCGAGCCTGGTGATGCCGTCGCTGCTGGTCGGCTTCGGCATCGGCCTCGGCTTCCGCCTGCTGGACCTCAAGCCCAGCATCTTCACCTCGGCCCTGGGCGCGCAGCTGACATGGACCCTGCCCTTCGGCCTGCTGGCGATGTTCGCCGTCGTCAACCGCTTCAACCGCGCGTGGGAAGAAGCGGCCACCGACCTCGGCGCCACAAGCTGGCAGAAGCTGCGCTACGTCACGCTGCCGATCCTGGCACCCGGCATCATCGGCGTCGCGATGGGCGCCTTCACCCTGTCCTATGACGAGTATGCCCGCACCACCCTGACGGTCGGGCCGAAGAACACCCTGCCGCTGGAAATCTACGCGTTGATCTCCTCGGCCAGCTCGCCCACGCTGTTCGCGATCGGGACCCTGACAACCACGGTCTCGTTCCTGATCATCGGCCTGACGGTCCTGATGGTCCTGCGCCTGCAGCGCCGCCGGCTCGCCGCCACCATGAAGTCTGGATAAGCACCATGGACACCAACTACGACGTCGAACTGGCCAAGGTCACCAAGCGCTACGGCAACACCGTGGCCGTGGATGGCATCTCCCTCCGCATCCCCAAGGCCAGCTACTGCTGCCTGCTCGGCCCCAGCGGCTGCGGCAAGACATCGACGCTGCGCATGATCGCGGGGCACGAGGTGATCAGCGACGGCGACATCCTGATCCAAGGGCAAAACGTGTCCGACCTGCCGCCGATCGAGCGCGGCACGGCCATGATGTTCCAGAGCTACGCGCTGTTCCCGCATCTGAACTGCCTGGACAACGTCGCGTTCAGCCTGAAGATGCGCGGCATGGGAAAGGCCGAACGCCACGCCAAGGCGAAGGAGTTCCTGGCCCTGGTGCACATGCAGGACTACGCGGTGCGCCTGCCGTCACAGTTGTCGGGCGGCCAGCAGCAGCGCGTCGCCCTCGCCCGCGCGCTGATCACCAAGCCGCGCGTCCTGCTGCTTGATGAACCGCTCTCCGCCCTCGACCCCTTCCTCCGCATCAAGGTGCGGGAGGAGTTGAAGCGCCTGCAGCGCGAACTCGGCATCACCTTCATCCACGTCACGCACAGCCAGGATGAGGCGATGGCGATGGCCGACCTGATGGTGGTGATGGAAGACGGACACATCCGCCAGGCCGGCCCGCCGCGGGAGGTGTTCGAGCGTCCGATCAGCCCCTTCATCGCTCGTTTCATCGGCAACCATAACGTAATCACCGTCCCCGACGGCAAGATCGCCGTGCGCGCCGACAAGTGCCGGATCGGCGCGCCGGGTGCCGAGTCCTCGGTCCAGGGCCGCGTCACCGCGGTCGAATACCAGGGCACGATGGTGCGGGTCGCGCTGATGACCGATCCGGGCGATGAGGCCTCGGCCCTGGTCCCCGACGCCGAGTTCTACGCGCAGCCGGTGGAACCCGGCCAGGTGACCGCCGTGAGCTGGTCCCCGCGCGACGCCCACCCTCTATCCGTCGCCGCCTGATCCGTCTCCCAGGGTCTTGACCCTGGGAGAACCATCCCGCCCAATACCCGCCGCAGCGGAAGAAACGGACGTACCATGCCCGATACCCAACAACAGCTTCCGACGGACCTGCATTATCTGTCGATCACCCAGGCCGCCCGCCTGATCCAGCGCCGCGAATTGTCGCCGGTCGATCTGACGCGCGCGTTCCTCGATCGGATCACCGCACTCGATCCACAACTGAACGCCTTCATCACCGTCGCCGCCGACCATGCCATGGCACAGGCCAAAGCGGCCGAGGCGGAGATCGCCGCCGGCATCTACCGCGGCCCGATGCACGGCATTCCGTTCGGGTTGAAGGACATCTACTGCACGACCGGCATCCTCACGAGCTGCCATTCCCGCACGCGGGACGATTACGTCCCGACCTTCGACGCCACCACGGTCAAGAAGCTGTATGGGGCCGGCGGCGTCCTGCTGGGCAAGCTGTCCACGCATGAATTCGCCCATGGCGGCCCGTCCTTCGATCTCCCCTGGCCCGCGGCGCGCAATCCCTGGGATCGGGACCATTTCACCGGCGGATCGTCCTCCGGCTCCGGCGCCGGAGTCGCGGCCGGGCTGATGATGGGCGCGATGGGGTCCGACACCGGCGGCTCGATCCGCAATCCGTCCGCCCTATGCGGCCTGGTGGGGCTGAAGCCGACCTACGGGCTGATCAGCCGTTACGGGGTCTTCACCAACTCCTTCAGCTACGACCACGCGGGACCGATGACCTGGACCGTGGAGGACTGCGCGATCATGATGCAGGCCCTCGCCGGCCATGATCCGAACGATCCCGCCAGCGCGGCCAAGGGCATTCCCGACTATTCCTCGGGCCTGCACAGCGGCGTCAAGGGCATGCGGATTGGTATCATCCGCCACCTTTATGAGGATGATGTCCCCGTCGCCCCCGCCGTGAAGGCGGCGCTGGAACAGGCCTATGGCGTGCTGCGCGGCCTGGGCGCGATCCTGGAGGATGTCCGCATCCGCCCGGCCTCCGACTACCACGCGGTCAAGATCACCGGCGCCGAGTCCGAATTGTTCTCGGTCCATCATCCGGTCATGCGGAAGCGGCTGAATGATTTCGGGGCCGATTTCCTGGGACGCGCCTTGGGCGCCCTGCTGATCAGCGGTCACGACTACATGCGGGCCTCCCGCCAGCGGCGGCTGATGATCGAGGAAATGGCGCCGCTCTACGCCAAATACGACGTCCTGCTCACCGCCGGCCCTGGCCCGGCCGCTCGGCTGGATGCCTGGCGGACGATCAATTTTTGGCAGCGCAACTCGGTCACGACGCCGTTCAACTGCACGGGCGGGCCGGCGCTGGTCCAGTGCATCGGCTTCAATGAGTCCGGGCTGCCCCTGTCGATGCAGATCGTCGGCCGGCCCTTCGCGGACAATGTCGTGATGCGCGTCGCCCAGGCCTATGAATCCGCGACGCCGTGGAAATCCCGCCGCCCCGACATGGACCCGAACGCGGTGATCACGCCCCAGCCCGCGCCGCCGCCGCCCGAGAAGGCCACGATCTCCCAGGCGCGCCGGGATGAGATCGCGGCCATCTGCAAGCGCGCCGGCCTGACCGTGCCGGACAACCATTTCGAACAGCTCTGCGCCGCGGCGCCCTATGTGGAGGAGATGGTCGGGCACCTGGAATCCGACCTGAAGTTCCACGACGAACCCGCCAGCGTCTTCCAGTTCTCAGGCTGAAATCCAGCGGGGGGTTGTAACGGCCCCCCGAATGGCCACAGTCCCCCAAACACCGCGACGAGGGACACCATGGCCGAGGACGACGTACCCATCACCGGGCAAATCCGCGACAAGCTGGTTGAGAAGAAGCAGGAATGGGCGCGCGACGGCCGCCTGCTGACCGGCACGCAATCCACGCCGGAGAAGGATCGCCTGCCCCCCGGTCAGCGCCTCGTGACCGATTGGCCCATCCTCGACCTCGGCGCCGAACCGCATGTGACGCCCGAGAAATTCCGCCTCGACGTCGATGGGGTGGTCGAGAACAAGCTCAGCCTCCGCCTCGATGAGTTCATGGCCCTGCCGCAGACCGAGAGCGTGTCGGACATGCACTGCGTCACCCAATGGTCCCGCTATGACAACCATTGGAAAGGCGTGTCAGCCAAGGACCTGCTGGCGATCGTGCAGCCAAAGCCCGACGCCAACTTCGTCATCTTCCACGCCCATGACGGCTACACGACGAACATCCGGCTCGACCAGTTCGACCAGCCCGACGTGTTCCTGGTGCATGAGTGGGAGGGCAAGCCGATCACCCGCGCGCATGGCGGGCCGGTGCGGATGCTCGTCCCACGGCTGTATCTATGGAAGTCCGCCAAGTGGCTGCGGCGCATCCAGTTCACCATCAGCGACCATCCAGGCTTCTGGGAAGTCCGCGGCTACCACAACAACGGCGATCCCTGGCTGGAGGAGCGCTACGGCTGAACTCGTAGCAACTCCAGCAACAGTTCGGTGACCCGCGCCGGCTGCTCCTGCTGCACCCAATGGCCGGCACCGTCGAGCAGATGGCAACCGACCACGCGGGTGCAGGCGGTGTCCTGCATCCGCTCAAACGCCCCAGGCCGCTGATACACGCCCCAGTCGGAGGAGCCGCCCACGAACAGGAACGGCTGGTCGATCGTCCGGCCGGAGAACAGTTGCAGCTGCGCGACGTCCACCTCTCCGGTGCGGACGCGATACCATTGCAGCCCGCCCTGGAAACCAGTGCGTTCGTATTCACCGCTGTAGACACGCAACTCCGCCTCGGTCAGCCAGCCACACGCCGCGATTTGCTCCGCCGATGGCATCTCATGCGCCACCGTCGCCGCCATGTCCTCATGCAGGTCCATGATGTAGTAGGTCGGCATCTTCGCCAGTTCGTCCGCCGTCCAGCCGGCCAGGCGGAACGGCTTGTTGGCGTCCCAGTCGGCGCTCTTGTGGTGGTAGTAGGCGCGCAGGAAGTCGTGCACCCCCTGCTGGCACCGCCACATCTCCGCATTGGCCGGCCGGGTCGAGTAGTACTGATTGTAATGCTTCCGAGGCCGCTCCAACGCCGCCATCGCCGCATTCACTCCGTCCGGCGCGGCCCGAACAGGCACGCGGTCGGTATCGAAGGGCAAGGCGGGCGGGCCGGCGAACGGCGCGCTCATGATCGACACGCGCTGGAACACGTCGGGCCGGATCACCCCGCACCAGGCGGCGACCGAGGCCCCGAAGTCATGCCCCACCACCGCCGCCGTGGTCCGATAGCCGAGGGCAAAGACCAGCCCCAGCACGTCCCGCACCAGGTTGGGAATGCCGAAGGACCGCAGATCCGTATCGTAGCTCGGGTCCCAGCCGGTGGTCCGGCCATAGCCCCGCTGGTCCGGCGCGATGACGTGATACCCCGCCGCGGCCAGTGGCCCGATCACCTTGCGCCACGACCAGGCGATCTCCGGGAAGCCATGCAGCAGCACGACCAGCGGGCGGCCGGGGGTTTCAAACCCGGCCTCCAGCATATGCACCCGCAGCCCGTTGATACTCTCGACGAAGCGAGACCTCACACCCGCGGGCAGGACCGAGGCGGGGAACGCGTCGATCACGGCGCCGCCTTCGCGCCACGCACCAGCCGGCCCGGCAATGCCCCGGTCGCCTGCCCATCCCGAGACACGACGACGCCCGAAACAATCGTCGCATCATACCCCGTCGCCGTCTGTATCAGCCGCTTCCCCCCGCTCGGCAGGTCATAGACCACCCGAGGCACCGAGACGCGCAGCCCGTCATAGTCGATGACGTTGATGTCGGCCTTGTAGCCCGGGGCGAGTACGCCCCGATCCCGCAGCCCGATCGCGAAGGCGCTGTCCCGCGTCACCCGCTTCACCGCCCAGGGCAGCGACACCTTCGGCCCGCGAGTCCGGTCGCGCGTCCAATGGGTCAGCATCGTGCTGATCGCGCTGGCATCGCACAGGATGCCGACATGCGCGCCGCCATCGCCCAGGCCCACGATCGTTGCATCATGCGTCAGCATGTCGTGGACGCTGCCGAGGTCGCCATAGGTGTAGTTCGACAGCGGCCGGTACATCAGCGTGTGCCCACCATCGGCGAGCAGCAGGTCATAGGCCAGGTCCTCGGGATCGCGGCCCTGGCGCTGTGCGATCGCGGCGACGCTGTCCTCGGGCGCCGGTTCGTAGTTCGGCGGATCGGACATCGGGAAGATGCGATCCCAGCGCGACACGCGGCGGGCCAGGGAGGCGTCGTCGCATGTCTCGGCCCGGATGCGGGCGCGCAGGGTCGGATCGCGCAGCGCGGCGATGCGCGCCTCGAACGGCTGGTTCATCAGCGCTTCGTAGGACGGGCGGCCGCTGAACGGGCTTTGGGAGACCTCGAAGCCCAGGATGATCCCGGTCGGGCGCGTCAGCACCTGGCCCAGCATCGGCACGCCGGCGTGGTTGGCCTCGGCGATCCAGCCGGTGATCTTGCGCCATTCCTCGGGCTTGGCGTCGCGCTGCAGGATGGTGATCGCCATCGGCCGTTCGGCCGCGGCCGTCAGGCGGCGCAGCATCGCGAACTCGCTTTCCGCGTCATCGAAGTCGGAGATGACCTGAAGCCAGCCGGCGTCGATCTCGTGCAGCGCGCGGGCAATGGCCGTGAGTTCGGCTTCCTCGGCTTCCAGGGTCGGGATCAGTTCGCCGGCCTTGGTCTTGTGGTTGATGGTGCGGGATGTGGAAAAGCCGAGCGCGCCGGCCTTGATGCCCTCGGCGGCGATGCGGGCCATGGCGGCGGCATCGGCGGCGGTGGCGGGTTCGCGATCCAGGCCGCGCTTGCCCATCACATAGACGCGGACGGCGGCGTGCGGGACCTGGGTTGCGACGTCGAGGTCGAAGGGGCGGGCTTCGAGGGCGTTGAGGTAGTCGGGGAAGCTGTGCCAGTTCCAGGGCAGGCCTTCCGTCAGCACGACTTCGGGGATGTCTTCCACACCCTCCATCAGCTTGACGAGCATGTCCCGTTCCTCGGGGCGGCAGGGGGCGAAGCCGACGCCGCAATTGCCGATCAACGTCGTGGTGACGCCATTCCAGGATGACGGGGTGATCTGGCTACTCCAGGTGACCTGGGCGTCGTAGTGGGAATGGGGGTCGATGAAGCCGGGCGTGACGATGCGGCCCTTGGCGTCGATTTCTTCCCGCCCACGGGCCGAGACTTTACCGACGGCGGTGATCTTGCCGTCCTGGATGGCGATGTCGGCTTCGAATGGGTCCGCGCCCGTGCCGTCGATGACGGTGCCGTTGCGGATGACGAGATCGGTCATGGAACTGCTCCCTCTTTGGGAGGCATCCTGACGGAAGCGGTTTGGGGCAACAAGGGCGACGGCGTTGCGGCCGGACGGTGGACCGTCCGGCCGGTTGGATCAGTTCGCGGCCTTGAGTGCCTTGACGATGAAATCGACGCCCTGTGCGTGCCAGCGCTGCACGGCCTTGTGATCAGCGCCGAGCGCCGCACCGAGGCGCCGCCAGGGAAAGAGATGGCGGTCGGTGATCGGGTGGACCAGTGACCGCGCGCCGACGACGCGGCGCAGCACGAAGCGTTCCTGGGGGATCAGGCTGAGCCAGGCCATCGCCTCATCCATGCGGGTGATCTTCTCGGAGCTTGGCGCGGGCGGTCGGATGCGGGCGGTGTTCCAGCCGTAGTTGTCGAGCGCGGTGCGCACGATTTCGATCGAGGACGTCCGCATGCGGGTGGTCCAGCCGGAGCCGGGCAAGGCGAGGACGGTCGCGCCGGCTTCCTCCAGCCGATAGACGACGAAATCGGCGTCGATTTCGTATTGGAAACGGGTGGGTTGGTTCGGCTGCACATTCGTGGGGGTCATCGGCGGCTCCTGTGGGTCAGCGAGGGCGGATCTGCTCGAAGGGCGTGCCGTCCAGGACGGTGTCCTGGGTGATGGCCGACCAGGTGATCGGGCTGCCGGCCGGCAGCGGATCGCGGTTTGGGTCTGGGGGGGGGCGGGGACGAAGTCGGGCGGCGGGGGCTTGGCGCCGACGCGGCGCCCGCGCTCGATCACGGTCCAGCGGGTGACGCCGAGGGCTGTGCCGATTTCATCCCAGGTGCGTCCTTCGGCCCGGAGGCGGCGGATTTGCATGTCCTGTGCTTCGGTCCAGGTGATCTTTCTTGGCATGGGTCGGCTCCGCGCTGTTGAACAAATCAGGAACGAACGGATAGTTAGTTGATGTGACGTTATAGGTCAATATAAATAACATAACCGATAGCGGTTCTGACGCGATTGGTCGTTCCCGCCCGGGCTGAGGCGGCTTGTGGAGCCACCTTGGGTGCTCACAAAAAACTGGCGTCGCTAACGTATGGCAGTTATACTAACATTCATGAGCGACCCAACTTCCATCGGCCTCCGTATCCGTGAAGCCCGCCAGGCCAAGGGCTGGACCCAGGACCAGCTGGCCCATGCGGTCGATGTGTCCCGCAGCGCCGTCGCCCAGTGGGAGACGGGGCGCGCCGGTCAGGTCACGGGGAACCTGACCCGCATCGCGGCGACGCTGGATGTAGGGGTGGAGTTCCTGATGCATGGCGGCGACAAGCGGGCCCCCACGGTTGCCAGCCAGGGGGATGAGCTGGCGATTCTGCGGCTGTATCGGGAATGCGGGCCGGAGGACCGGCAGTTGCTGCTCCGCATGGCACGCCGCCTGGCGGCCATGGCGGCGGCGTGATTTTTTGGGTGATGCGACCCCATGTCCGGTGAGGCGACGCCGTGTCCGGCAAGCCAACGCCCCCTCTCCCCTTGTGGGAGAGGGACGGGGTGAGGGGGCAATCGCGGCACCGACCGGGGGGTGTGACCCCTCACCCCAACCCTCTCCCGCACGGAGAGAGGGGGCGGGTTGGAAATTTTCGTGCGACGCTACCCCATGTCCGGTGAGCCTTCCGCCGCGCAGCCCCAGCTATCCCTGCGTCCGATCACCCGCCATCATCTTGGACACAGCCAGCAAGCGCACCAGCGTGCCGTCATCGGCCTGGCCGGTGATCGCCTCGGGTCGCCAGTGGCGCTGAAACGCCCGCAGCACCGCGGACAGCGCGGGATCGAGCGGCCCCTCCGGCGCGACGCGATAGCCGATCCCCGCCAGCGCCGCCCGCACCGGGCGCAGGCTGACGGCGTCCCGGATCGCGCCGGTCGTGCCGATATCGGGCGCGTCCTCGGGCCACAGGCCGATGCCGTTCATCGCCAGCCCCTCCCAGTCGAAGCGCTCGCCCGGGTCTTCCTTACGATCGGGGGCCACGTCGCTGTGACCGATCAGGTTGCGCGGCGGGATCGGGTGACGGGACAGGATGGCCAGGCACAGGTCGGCCACCGCCGCCATCTGCAACGCCGGGAAGTCGCGATAGCCCCATTCATGCCCGGGATTGACGATCTCGATCCCGATCGAGCGTCCGTTCAACGCCGCCTGCCCCCGCCAATGGGATACGCCCGCGTGCCAGGCCCGCCGCTGCTCGGGGACCAGCCGGTAGACCGTCCCGTCCTCATCCACGACGTAGTGGGAGGAAACCTGCGCGGCGGGATCAGTCAGCCGGTCAAGCGCGTCCTGGCACGACTTCATGCCCGTGTAGTGCAGGATCAGCATGTCGACCGGGATCCCCTCCGGTCTTTCGTCGTGGTTCGGACTGGGGAGGTCGCGGACCAGCAGGATCGGCGGGTCATCGCGCGGGGGGGGCGGGACGATGCGAAGGGTCGGCCGTGGCCGCTGGGTCACAGTCCCCGCTCCCGCTTGATGCGGTCCCAGGCCGCATTGATCCGGGCGACGCGGTCGCTGGCCTTGGCGATGAACTCGGTGGGCACCCCGCGGGCGATCAGGCTATCCGGATGGTTTTCCCTCATCAGGTCCTTCCAGCGCGCCCGAATGGCTTCGGGGTCGGCCGATCGGTCCAGGCCGAGGATGTCATAGGGGTCCGGTTCGTCGGAGGCCGAACGACCAGGGGCGCCGTTCCAGGCCCGATCCCAGGACACCTGGTCCAGCCCGAGGCCCCGATGCACGCGGCGGAGGAAGTCAAGTTCCGCGCGGTTGATCGGCCCATCGGCGCGGGCGATGGCAAACAGGGCGACCAACACCTCCTCCAACGTGCCGCGATTGTCGGCGAAGGCCTGGCCGAGGATATCCGCGTATTCCTCGAAATCATCGGCGCTGTCGCGGGCCTGGTCGAACAGGCGGCCGATGTCCCGGACGGATTCGGGCGGAATGCGGAACAGGCGCTTGAAGGTGTCGATTTCCTGGCGGTGGACCGGGCCGTCGCATTTGGACAGCTTGGCGGAAAGGACGACGACCGAGACGGCAAAGACTTGGTCGCGCCGGCCGAGCATGGCGGCGACTCGGGCGGGGGCGAAGGCGGAGGCGTTGGCGCCGAACGGAAGCTTGAGATTCCCCAGCGCGCCGCTATCCGCGGCATGGCCGAGCGCGGCGCCCACGACGGCGCCGAAGGGGCCTCCGATGAAGAAGCCCGCCGACCCGCCGATGATCTTGCCCAGGAAACCCATGGTTGCACGGTATCATGTCCGGGTGGGCCGGGGCAAAGCAGGTTTGGGTTGGGGGTGCGATTCAACGTTGTGGGGAGTACTTTGACGCCTCCTCGATAAGGGAATCGGACCCATGGCGACGGCGAGCCTCAGCGACGAAGCACTTTTGGCGTTCTTCCACTCCCATCCGAATTTACGCGACAGAGTGATCTCGATCTTG
>CAMCDA010000172.1 GCA_945873195.1 Asaia bogorensis | reverse complement strand
CCGAATAGTTCAATCAGAAGAGCTTCAAGATCCGGACGGCTCAGCGCGGAAAGGGCGGGCGGCGGCGGCACATGATGCAGAGAGTCCACGACGCCGAATCGGTGCAAGAGAAAAATGCGGCGGTGCCCGTGGTTTTGCCCCTATTACGCTCGATGTTGCGGAAGACGCGGTCTGTGCGGCGCCATTCCTCCAGCCCACCCGACATATGAAGTGCGGCCTCGCGGTGCAGTTCGCGGCGGCGGGCTTCGATCAGGTCGGTGATGACGACCAGGATACCCGGCGGGCCGCCGTTCGGATCGGGCAACAGGCTGCCGGCGTATTCGACCTCCAGCGCCCGGCCGGAGGCATGGTGCGGCACCAGGTCGCGCGTCCACCACGACCCGCGCGACATGACGGCGTCCGAGAAGACGACCAGGCCGGGCCGTTGCTCGGGGTGCAGCGCGGTTGCCGGCATGGCTTGCAGGGTCGGCAGGTCACGACCCAGCAGACGGCAGGCCGCGGGATTGGCCGAACCGATGGCGTCGTCATGGGGCAGGAGGACCAGCATGGGGACGCTGGCCTGGTCGAATGCGGCGGGCACAATCACGATATTTCGCAGTCTTGCACGGAATATCGTGTTTCTACGGAATTTCGTGTCCCTGCGCCAGTCCCAGCCCCCTGTGACGCCTCATTTCCGGCTTTGGCACGCCGCTTGCTCATGATTAACCGAAAGCCGATCAGCCCAGCGGGAGCCAGCGATGTCATTGTTTGACGATCCACTCAATCCCAACAACGCCCTGAAGCGAGGCGCCTGTGCCTGCGGCGGCGATCATGCGCCGGAAGATCATGACCTTGCCTCCCCCGAAAGCCGCTTCGGCCGCGTCGTGCAGGCCGGCGTGCTTCGCGCGATGTTCCCGCGCGATGTGGAGCGCCGGTCGTTCCTCCGCGCCGTCGGCGCCTCCACCGCCATGGCCGCCATCGCGCAGATCCTGCCGCTGGGCTCGATCACCGAGGCATTTGCCCAAGGCACGGGCGCGCTGGAGAAGAAAAGCCTGAAAATCGGCTTCATCCCGATCACCTGCGCGACACCCATCATCATGGCCGCCCCGATGGGATTCTATGAAAAGCAGGGCCTGGACGTGGAGGTGGTGAAGACCGCCGGCTGGGCCGTCATCCGCGACAAGACGCTGAACAAGGAATACGACGCGGCCCATATGCTGGCACCGATGCCGCTGGCGATCTCCCTGGGCGTCGGTTCCAACCCGGTGCCCTACACCGTGCCGGCGATCGAGAACATCAACGGCCAGGCCATCACCCTGGCGATGAAGCACAAGGACAACCGCGACCCGAAGAACTGGAAGGGCTTCAAGTTCGCGGTACCGTTCGATTACTCCATGCACAACTATCTGCTGCGCTACTACCTCGCGGAACACGGGATCGACCCGGACACCGATGTGCAGATCCGGTCGGTGCCGCCGCCGGAGATGGTTGCCAACCTGCGCGCCGACAACATCGACGGTTATCTCGGCCCCGATCCGATGAACCAGCGCGCGGTGTATGACGGCGTGGGCTTCATCCATATCCTGTCGAAGAACATCTGGGACGGGCATCCGTGCTGCGCCTTCGCGGCGTCGCGGGAATTCGTCACCACGATGCCCAACACCTATGGCGCGCTGCTGCGGGCGATCGTCGATGCCACCGCCTTTGCGCATAAGCCCGAGAACCGGAAGGACATCGCCGCCGCGATCGCGCCGACGAACTACCTGAACCAGCCGCTGACGGTGGTGGAGCAGATCCTGACCGGCACCTTCGCCGACGGGTTGGGCAAGATCGAGCGCGTGCCGAACCGCGCCGATTTCGATCCGTTCCCGTGGGAAAGCTTCGCGGTCTGGATCCTGACGCAGATGAAGCGCTGGGGCCAGATCAAGGGCGATATCGACTATGCAAAAGTCGCGGCGCAGGTCTATCTCGCCACCGACGCGCAGCGCCTGATGGCCGCACAGGGCCTGACCCCGCCGACGACGACCACCAAGACCTTCTCGGTGATGGGCAAGACATTCGATCCGGCGAAGGCGGACGAGTACCTCGCCTCCTTCAAAATCCGCAAGGCGGGATAGGCCGATGACCGCGGAAACCCGCCCGCCGCTGCCGCCCTTTACCGCCGAGACCGCGGCTGTGAAGGCGCGCGCGGCCGAGGATGCGTGGAACACCCACGATCCCGCCCGCGTGGCGATGGCCTATACGGCCGAGAGCCAGTGGCGCAACCGGGCGGAATTCTTCACCGGCCGCGATGCGATCCGGGGCTTCCTGGAACGGAAATGGGCGCGCGAACTGGAATACCGCCTGATCAAGGAAGTCTGGGCCTTCCACGACAACCGCATCGCCGTGCGCTTCGTCTATGAATGGCACGACGCGGCCGGAAACTGGTTTCGTTCCTATGGCAACGAACAGTGGGAGTTCGCGCCGAACGGGTTGATGCAGCGCCGGCAGGCCAGCATCAACGACCTCCCGATCACCTCCGCCGAACGCCGGTTTCACTGGCCGCTCGGCCCCCGCCCGAAAGACCATCCGGGATTGACGGAGCTGGGGCTGTGAACCTTTCCCTGCGCATGCGCGGCGCGATCGTTTCGCTGCTGATCCTCGGCACCTTCCTGGGCGCCTGGCACATCGCGGTCAGCGGCACCGGCGCGACCGAGGCGATGGACCCGGAATATGCCAAGCTGATGGGGTTGTCGGCCACGCAGGGCAAGTCCGCGATGCCCGGACCGATCGATGTCGGGCGGACGATCATGGCGCATCTCGCGGACCCATTCTACGTGAAGGGCGCGAACGACAAGGGGATCGGCATCCAGCTGATCTACTCGATCGGGCGGGTGATGGTGGGCTACATCCTCGCGGTTCTCGTTGCCATCCCGGTCGGTTTCGTCATCGGGATGTCTCCGGTCATGAACCGGGCGCTTGATCCGTTCATTCAGGTGCTGAAGCCGGTCTCGCCCTTGGCGTGGATGCCGTTGGCGCTCTACACGATCAAGGACAGCGGCATTTCGTCCATCTTCGTTATTTTCATCTGTTCCCTGTGGCCGATGCTGATCAACACCGCCTTTGGCGTGGCCGGCGTGCGGAAGGAATGGCTGAACGTCGCCCTGACGCTGGAGGTCGGCACGCTGCGCCGCGCCTTCACCATCATCCTGCCGGCAGCGGCGCCGACGATCCTGACCGGCATGCGGATTTCCATCGGCATCGCCTGGCTGGTGATCGTGGCGGCCGAGATGCTGGTGGGCGGCACAGGCATTGGTTATTTCGTCTGGAACGAATGGAACAACCTGTCGATCACGAATGTCATCACATCGATCCTGGTGATCGGCGTGATGGGCATGATGCTGGACCAGGTGCTGGCGTGGTGCCAGCGCATGGTGACCTTTCCGGAGTAGTGCGATGACCGAGAAACTGATCTCGATTGACGGCGTCGCCAAGCGGTTTCCCGGAGCCAAGGGTGAAACGACGGTGTTCGAGGATCTGTGGCTGCGGATCGACCGAGGCGAGTTCGTCTGCGTGATCGGTCATTCCGGCTGCGGCAAGACGACGCTGCTGAACATCCTGGCCGGACTCGATACGCCATCGGAAGGGGCGATCCTGGTCGGCGGGAAGGAAATTTCCGGCCCCAGCCTGGATCGGGCCGTCATCTTCCAGGGCCATGCCCTCCTGCCCTGGAAGACGGTTCTCGGCAATGTCGCCTATGCGGTGTCGTCCCGCTGGCGGAACGCCTCGCGCGCCGAGATCGAGGAACGGGCGCGCAAGGCGATCGCGACGGTGGGCCTCGCGGGCGCCGAGGGCAAGCGGCCGTCGGAACTGTCGGGGGGCATGAAGCAGCGCGTCGGCATCGCCCGGGCGCTGGCGATCGAGCCGACGATCATGCTGATGGACGAACCCTTCTCGGCGCTCGATGCGCTGACGCGCGGCACCTTGCAGGAGGAAGCGCGCCGCATCTGCCGGGAGACGGGGCAGACCGTCTATATGATCACGCATGACGTGGACTAGGCGATCTACCTCGCCGACCGGATCGTTCTGATGACGAACGGGCCGAAGGCGCGGATCGCCGAGGTGGTGGTCAATCCCCTGCCCGTGGACCGCCGGCAGGGACAGATCCACCACGATCCGCATTATTATGCCATCCGCAACCATCTGATCGACTTCCTGGTCAGCCGCAGCGTGATCCTGCGCGACACGCCGCCGCCAGGATACGACCAGCGGAACCCGCCCGTGGTTTATCTCGATCACGGACAACCGGCCGCGCGGGCGGCCTGATCCTTCCATTTCGGTTTCATTGCATCGGGAGTGCAAGCGATGACGCGTGACCAACTCACGGAAAAGCTGCTCGACATCAAGCGGGAGAAGGGCTGGACCTGGCGCCATATCTGCAACGAGATCGGCGGCATGTCGGACGTGCTGATCGTCGGCGCGATCCTGGGCCAGATGAAACTGGTCAAGCCCCTGGCGGCCAAGGCCGCGGCTCTGTTCGGGCTGTCGGCCGCGGAGCAGGCGATGCTGAACGAGGTGCCGATGCGGGGCACGGGCACGCCGATGCCGCCGACCGATCCGCTGCTGTATCGGTTCTACGAGATGGTGATGGTGAACGGCCCCGCCTGGAAGGTGCTGATCGAGGAGGAATTCGGCGACGGTATTATGTCGGCGATCGGCTTCGATTTCGGGTTCGAGCGGCTGCCGCATGAGCGGGGCGATCGGGTGAAGATCACCATGAGCGGGAAGTTCCTGCCTTTCCGTTACTACGGGAATGAGCAGGGGATTCCGGAGTATGGCTACAAGGAGGACTGATCCGCCGCTGGGGCAGGCTGTTGCCCGTCCCCTGGTTACCCGCCCCCTCCCCGCCGTCATCCCGGGCTTGTCCCGGGACCAACGCCAGCACCGTGCCGCGGGTGGTCCCGGCACAAGGCCGGGATAACGGTTGGGGCCGGGATGACGGTTGGGGCCGGGATGACGGTTGGGGCCGGATCACGGCGTGTGCCAGGGTGACGGTTTACCCAGTCAGCTCATGAGCTGGATCATCGCCCGGACCCGCGGATAAACCTCCCGCGCCCAGCGTGAGCCGCTGAACACGCCGTAGTGCCCGACACCCGTCTGCAAGTGGTGGCGCTTGCGGCTGTTCGGCACGCCCCGGCACAGATCGAGCGCGGCCATCGTCTGGCCGACGGCGCAGATGTCGTCGCGTTCCCCCTCGACCGTCAGTAAAGCGGTGCGGCGGATCGCCTCGGGCCGGACCAGCTGGCCGTGCCAGGTCAGGTTGCCGAGCGGCAGGTCGTGGTCCTGGAAGACTCGCTGGACGGTTTCCAGATAGAAATCCGCCGGCAGGTCCATGACCGCGCCGTACTCGTCATAGAACCGCTTATGCGCCCGGGCGGACACCCGGTCCCCGCCGACCATCGCGCGGAACTGGCCAAGATGCGCCTGCAGATGGCGATCGAGGTTCATGCTCATGAACGCCGCCAACTGGATAAAGCCGGGATAGACCCTCCGGCCGGCACCGGCGTGGCGCCAGGGGACCTTGGCGATCAGGTTCTTCTCGAACCACTCGATCGAGCGGGACTTGGCCAGGTCGTTCACCTTGGTCGGGTTGACCCTTGTATCGATCGGCCCGGCCATCAGCGTCAGGCTGCGTGGAATGGCGGGATTGCGGGTTTCCGCCATCACCGCGGTGGCGGCCAGGGCCGCGACCGCGGGCTGGCAGACCGCGATCATATGGCTGCCCGGCCCCATCGCGCCCATGAAACGGATCAGATGGTCGACGAAGGCATCGAGATCAAAGACCCCGGCCGAGAGCGGGATGTCCCGGGCGTTCTTCCAGTCGGTGATGTAAACATCATGGTCGGGCAGCAGCACATTGACGGTGCCGCGCAGCAGCGTCGCGAAATGCCCAGACATCGGCGCCACGACCATCACCCGCGGCTGCACCACGTCGGTTTCCTTGCGGAAGCGCAGCAGGGAGGCGAAGGGGGTATCGTCGGCGACCATCTCCTCGACCCCCACCAGGTCGTCGCCCATGCGGATCGATTCAATCGCGAAGGGCGGGCGCTTATGGGTCATGGCGCTGTCGGCGATCAGGCCGCAGGCGGCACCGAAGTGCCGCAGGCCCGGCGGCGTGTAGCCATTCAGATCCCAGGCGCGCGCGATCCCTTCCCCATAACGGGCCAGGGTGCGCAGCGGCAGCATCAGATCGGCCTGCGCCTGATAGAGCTGGTACAGCATGAGGTGCGGTCAGATGCTCCCGGTTCGGGGTAGGTCGATTTCAGCCCGTCGCAACGTCACGAACCCTTCAGCTAACGCTCGCCATGGCGGTACCATGGCTGCTATATTGCACCGCAGCATGACAGGACGCGACGAGGATGTCACCATGAATGGAGCCACGCTCCTGATCAGCAGCAAGAACTACTCCTCCTGGTCGCTACGCGGGTTCCTGCTGGCCCGACTGGCCGGTCTGGTATTCGAGGAAAAGGTTGTCGATCCCGACGATCCGGCCAACCGGGCGGAATTGTTGATGCAGTCCGCCTCGATTCGCATCCCCTGCCTGCTGCATGGCGACGTGACGGTCTGGGATACGCTGGCGATCGCGGAGTATTTGAACGAGACCTTTCCCCAGGCGCGGATGCTGCCAGCGGATCCCATCGCGCGGGCGCTGTGCCGCTCGGTGTCGGGGGAGATGCATTCCGGCTTCGCCAACCTGCGGGAAGCGCTGCCGATGAACCTGCGGCTGTTCCGGCCGGATTTCACGGTCTGGTCGGCGGTGCAGGCGGATATCGACCGGATCACGGAAATCTGGCGGGAATGCCTTGCGCTGTCGAAGGGCCCGTATCTGTTCGGGGCAACGCCGACGATCGCGGACGCGATGTATGCGCCGGTCGTGACCCGGTTCCGCAGCTACGACGTTGCGCAGGACGAGGTGTGTGAGGCGTTCTGCCGGCAGATCATGGCCTGGCCGCCGATGCGGGAATGGTTCGCCGCGGCCCAGCGGGAACCGGAACAGATCGACGAGCTGGACGTGGAGTTCTGATCAGCCGCCCTCATCCGAGCCATCGCCCCTGGGGGCATCGTCAGGCGGCATGTCAATATCCGCGTAGACGTCCGAGAGCGTGAGGGTAACGCCGATTTCCGGCATCGCAAGCATATCATCCTCGGTCAGAACGGTCGTATTCCAGGCGTCAGCCACGCGGGTCAGGACGGTGGCGGCGATAGCGTTCTGCTCCAGGATCACATAGCGGCGGATCGAGGGCGTCGCGCCGTACTCGCGCAGCTTCAGGATGCGGTCGGTGTGGGAGGTGGAGCGGCTCAGGACCTCAAACACCACGACAGGTTCCGCGGCGACCGTGCTGTCACGGTGGGTCTTGCCGCAGGTGACGAAGGCGTCGGGGTAGCGGATGTGACCGTCGGCCAGGATTTTCATGGTCGGGCCGCGGACGCGGCAGGGCGTGCCGCTGAGGGCATTGTCCAGAATCGTCCGCAACCGCGTCCCGATCCCTTCATGCGCCTCGGTCCCGCCGGTCATCGCCACCGGACCGAAGCCATCGAATTCGTAGCGCGCTTCCTGGCGTTCCTCCCATGCAAGGAATTCGTCCAGGCTCCAGGGCTTTTGCCATGCGCTGCTCATGATGGGATCATACCATCAAGGCCCGTCGTTGTCGCTGACATGATAGGGAAACTGGCGCGCCCGGAAGGACTCGAACCTCCAACCCCCAGATTCGTAGTCTGGTGCTCTATCCAATTGAGCTACGGGCGCCGGCCAGGGGCGGGGATGTAACCGAACCCCCACGCCCTGGCAAGAGGATTTAGGCGGCTAGTTTATCCAATTCGCGCAGCACCGCCTCACCCATCACAGAGGTGCCGACGCGCGCGGTCCCAGGACCCATGATATCCGCGGTCCGCAGCCCGGATTTCAGCACGTTGGAGCACGCCTGCTCGATCAGCAGCGCGTCCTCATCCATGCCGAATGAGAATCGGAGCAGCATCGCGAAGCTCAGCATCTGCGCCAGCGGGTTGGCGACGCCCTTGCCGGCGATGTCGGGGGCGCTGCCATGGATCGGTTCATACAGCGCATGCCGCTTGCCGGACGCCTGCACGGCCCCCAGCGTGGCCGAGGGCAGCATGCCCAGGCTGCCTGTCAGCATCGAGGCCAGGTCGGACAGCAAATCCCCGAACAGGTTGCCGGTGACGATCACGTCGAACTGCCGCGGGTTGCGGACGAGCTGCATGGCGCAGTTGTCGGCATACATGTGCGTCAGCTCGACATCGGGGAATTCCCGCTGCTGCAACGCCGTCATGGTCTGGCGCCAGAACAGGCCCGAGGCCATCACGTTCGCCTTTTCGACGCTGCACACGCGGTTCTGCCGCTTGCGCGCGAGTTCGAAGGCGACACGGCCGACCCGCTCGATCTCATTCGTGGCATAGGTCTCGGTGTCGAAGCCGCGCTTCTGGCCATCGGCCAGCGTCTCGACGCCGCGGGGCTCGCCGAAATAGATGCCGCCCGTGCTTTCCCGCACGATCATGATGTCGAGGCCGCGGATCACGTCGGCCTTGAGCGTGGAGGCATCCACCAGCGGGTCCAGCACGATCGCGGGACGCAGGTTGGCGAACAGATCCAGTTCCTTGCGCAGGCGCAGGATCGCGATCTCCGGCCGCATGTCGAAGCCCAGCGTGTCCCACTTTGGGCCTCCAACCGAGCCGAACAGGATCGCATCGGCGTCGCGCGCCTTCTGCATCGTCTCGTCCGTCATGGGCGTGCCCTTGGCGTCGATCGAGGCGCCGCCGGCATAGTCGTCGGAGACATCGAAGGTCACCATGCGGCGTCGGTCCATCCAGTCGATGACGCGGCGGACCTCTCGCATAACCTCGGGGCCGATCCCGTCACCAGGCAAAATCAGCAGTTTCTTGTTGGCCGGCATCGGCGTGTTCCTTCGTAATCTCAGGCGGCGGTGGAGGGCATCCAGGACTGGGCCTGGCGCTGCTTGGCTTCATAGCCGTCGATGGCACCGACATGCTGCAACGTCTGGCCGATGTCATCGAGGCCGTTCAGCAGCGAATGCTTGCGGAAGGGATCGATCTCGAACGGGATTTCGTCGCCGTTCGGGCGGACGACGACCTGACGCGCCAAGTCGATGGTGATGCGGGCGTTGTCGCCCTGGCGCGCATCGTCCATCAGTTGGTCGCACACCGCGCGGGGCAGACGGACCGGCAGGATGCCGTTCTTGAAGCTGTTATTGTAGAAGATGTCGGCGAAATCCGGCGCGATGATGCAGCGGATGCCGAAATCCAGCAGCGCCCAGGGGGCGTGTTCGCGGGATGAGCCGCAGCCGAAATTCTCATGCGCGATCAGGATCTGCGCCTTGCGGAACGGGTCCTGGTTCAGGACGAAGTCGGGGTTTTCCGAGCCATCCGGCAGATAGCGCATCGGGTCGAACAGGTGCACGCCCAGCCCCGAGCGCTTGATGGTCTTGAGGAAGCGGGCCGGGATGACCTTGTCGGTGTCGACGTTCTGCATTGGCAGGGGCGCGGCGACGGAGGTCAGGGTGTCGAATTTATCCATGGGGTCCTCGCGGTCAGGTCGGAGTCCGTCGGTTGATCAGCCCAGCTGCCGAACGTCGGTGAAGCGGCCGGTCACGGCGGCGGCGGCGGCCATCGCCGGAGAGACGAGATGCGTCCGCCCGTTCGGACCCTGCCGCCCCTCGAAGTTGCGGTTCGAGGTGCTGGCGCAACGCTGGCCCGGTGTCAGCTTGTCCGGATTCATGCCCAGGCACATCGAGCAGCACGGATCGCGCCATTCGAACCCGGCCTCCAGCAGGATCCGGTCCAGCCCCTCCTGCTCCGCCTGCCGCTTGACCAGGCCCGAGCCCGGCACCACCAGCGCCTGTACGCCATCGGCCACCTTGCGGCCCTTGGCGACGGCGGCGGCGGCGCGGATATCCTCGATCCGGCCGTTGGTGCAGGAGCCGATGAAAATCACATCCACCTTCAGGTCGGTCATCTTCTGACCAACCGTCAGACCCATGTATTCGACCATGCGCTTCAACTGCGCGCGCTTGCCCTCGTCCTGCTCATCATCCGGGTTCGGCACGACGCCCGTCACCGGCACGACCGCGCCCGGGGTGGTGCCCCAGGTGACCATCGGCGCGATCTCATCCGCGGTCAGCTTCACGATCGTGTCGTAATGCGCGCCCGCGTCACTCGGCAGCGTCTTCCAGTAGGCGATCGCCTGCTCCAGCGCCTCGCCCTTGGGAGAGAACTCCCGTCCGCGGACATAGTCGAACGTGGTCTGGTCCGGCGCGATCAGGCCGGCGCGGGCGCCCGCCTCGATCGACATGTTGGACACGGTCATGCGCCCGGCCATGTCCAGCGCGCGGATGGTGTCGCCGGTGTACTCGATCACATGGCCGGTGCCGCCAGCGGTCGTGATCTTGCCGATGATCGCCAACACGATGTCCTTGGCCGAACAGCCGAGGCCCAAGGTGCCGGACACGTCGATCCGCATGTTCTTGGCCGGGTTCTGCAGCAGGGTCTGGGTCGCCAGCACATGCTCGACTTCCGACGTCCCGATCCCGAACGCCAGAGCACCCAGCGCGCCATGGGTCGAGGTATGGCTGTCACCGCACACCAACGTCGTGCCCGGTAGGGAAATCCCCAGCTCCGGCCCGATGATGTGGACGATGCCCTGCCGCACATCGAGGATGGGGATATAGGGCACGCCGAATTCCTTGACGTTCTTCTCCAACGTCTCAACCTGGATGCGGCTGTCGGTTTCCTTGATGTCGGCCGGAATGCGGGAGCCGACGGTCGGGATGTTGTGGTCGGCGACCGCGATCGTGCAATCCGGACGACGCACCTTGCGCCCCGCCATGCGCAGACCTTCAAACGCCTGCGGGCTGGTGACCTCGTGCACGAGATGGCGGTCTATATAAAGGACGCAGGTGCCATCGGGCAGACGCTCAACAACGTGGCTGTCCCAGATTTTATCGAACAACGTCCTTGGCCTGGTGGCGGACATGTGTGCTCCCCGCGAGAATGGTCGGTCAGAGGGTGATTTGGACGAATGACAGCGGTTGCGCAACTGGGAGTGAAAGATCGGGGCTCTGCCCCGCGCCCCGCGAGGGGGACGCTGTCCCCCTCGACCCCCTGCCAAGGGCACAGCCCTTGGAACCGGTCCGTTGGGGGGATTGGGGAGGGGCCAACCGTGACCTATCCCGGTC
>CAMCDA010000171.1 GCA_945873195.1 Asaia bogorensis | reverse complement strand
TTGTCCCGGTTGTACCGGGGGCGGTTTTCAGTTGTCCACATCGGGCACCTCGCGAATCGGTGCCCGTATCGAATCATGGGTGATTCAATGACTTCAAGCCCCCTGCGATAAGTGATTCAAATGACTCGCAGACCTCTCGGACGGACACTAAGAGACTCGCAGCAGAACCAGCCCCTTGATGCAACCTATACGCCCCGAAGTGACTGGCGCTATGGCTGGACCGTCGGCGTTTCATCGCTGATCCACAAGGAAAAGACCGTCATCAAGGACAGTTGGCTCGGCATTGATACCGGTGGGGACACCATCGTGTTCGATCCGATAGAGGAGGTTGAGGGGCCGCCGACGCTGGAAGGTGCCGGCCCGTACTATTACCGCAGCTACGACTCTGATCGGTACAACTACAGGCTGGTTACGGAAACCCTGAACAGCAAACGCGGTGTCACCGCGGCACCGCCGGAAACCACCTGGTACGGCGAAAAGACGGTCAAGGTCACCTACACCGAGGGTACCGGCATCCGGAGGCTGCATAGCCACGACATCTCGGCCAATCGTCCCATTGGGGTCCATTTCTTCGGCCAGCCGGAGGCGTATGTCGACGTCTACTCTACCGGCAGGATCTTCATCGACGGGCCGATCCTTAATCCGACCGGAACGACCTATATCTATTCCGCGGCCTCCATTTTGTCGGCGTCCGACAACGGCGTGGTGGGCGGCAGTAATATAGAGCTGACCGGAGCGAATGGCATTGGGTCCGCCATAAATCCGGTGCGCGTCGATGTGGCCAGCGGCCCCTACGCCAATTTGCGGGCGTATTCGAATCGGGGACCGATCAGCATCGCTGAGCAAACGGGGAACTTGCCGATTAACTCCGTGAACTCGGCCCCGTTGGGCGATATCAGCCTGTCCGCGCCCGGTTCCATCACCGTCGCGCAACGGAATGCGTCTCTGTGGTATGAAGGCCTGGTGTCCGGCGGCGCGGTAACACTCTCCTCGACGACCGGCGGCATCGGCAACAGCGCGCTCCGGCCCTTGGTCATCGACAATCCCTTGCCCGTGAATGCGACCGCGGACCTCAAGGACGTGCTGACCGCCAACGCTAAGTCGAACGTCTTCCTGACCGCCAAGACCGGCGACCTGCGCGTCAAGTCCGTCACGACGGAAGGCGACGTCTGGATCAACGTCGCCAATGGCAGCCTGATCGACGCCAACAGCGCCGAAGTGCGCGACGAACGGACGATCGAGGAATTGAAGGGCGGCGTCTGGACCTCCCTGCAATTGACCGCCGGCACGGGCCATGCCGACAAGGTCGCGGCGTCGATCGAGTCCTACAAGGCGGCGAAGACACAGGACTACAAGACGTATTGGCAGTTCCGAAAGATGCAGCCAGATGGCGGGACGTCATACGACAGCACCTTCCAGGTCGCGCTGACGGCGGCTGAACTGGCCTATTACCAGGCTGAACTCGGCTATGACGCCACGGCAATCCAACGGGAGGTCACGAACCGCACCGCCACCTATCAAAAGCTGAACGCGGTCTTTGGTGCCGGCGGCACGTACAAGCAGTTCAACCTGCCCGCGTTCACGCCGAACGTTTTCATCGCGAACTTCGCGTATCGGGCTACGCAAGCCGAACTGGATGCGCTGACTGGCTCAATCAAGCTCTGGACCGAGGAAGAGCTGCTGTACGGCATCAGCGCCGGGCTGATGAAGGACGTCACCAGCACGGTCGTGAGCATCGAGAACCCGAACATCGTCGGCGCCAATGTCACGATCCTCACCAAGGCTGGCGTGGGCATGAGCGGCGGGCAGACGGTGATCGACCGGACGCAGGCGAATGTCGCGCTGACGATAGACGAGCGGGTTGCCCTGGCGGCGGCCGAACGGCTGGATGTGCAGTTCCTGGGCGGCGCGCCGATCACCACCAGGGTCAACTTCAACGCCGAAGCGCGCACCATCACCCGCACCGACGGCGGCAGTTGGATCACCAACCGGTTCCAAAGTGGCATGTACGTCACGATCGACGGCGTCGGGCAGGACAAGACCCAGAACGCGACCATCCGGACCACCGTGTTCCATCGTATCGTGGGCGTCACCGCGGGCGTCCTGACCATCGGCGCCGGCAGTCCCATGGCCACCGAGACCGCTCGGCCGATCACGATCGCGCCGGTGGTGCCTGATCCCAACTTCCAGGCCATGGCGCCGGCGGTGACCGCCACGGCCTTCTTCACGGGCGGCACTCAGACGAACGTCGCGTCGATTACGCGCACGGATGGCGGAAGCTGGATCACCAGTGGCTTCGCGGCCGGCCAGTTGCTGCGCGTGTCGGGCTCGGTGGAGAACAGCACGACCGGCAGCCTGACCTATCGGATCGCGTCGGTCAGCGCGTCAGTCATCACGCTGACGTCCAGCGCGCGGATCACGACGACGGAGGCCGCGACGGTCAACCTGACCCGAGGCATCCTGCCAACGATCACCGCGATCCGGATCAGCCATCTGGATGACATCAACGTCACAGCCTCCGGGAAAGTGGATATCACGGCGGGCAAGAATGTCCTGCTGGGCTCCACCACGGATATCCGCATCAATCAGGTGACCGCGGGTGACAACGTCACGGGTGACAAAATCCGGATCAAGGGCAGCCTTTCCATCCTGGATGCCGCGGCGCCTGGCCTGGTGAACGTCCGGGGCAATGACGTGATTCTGGAAGCCGCCCAGGGCGGCGTCGGTACCAAGGCCGACCGGATCGGGATCACCTTTCTCGCTGGCGGCACCCTCACGGCCCGCGCCAAGGACGGGGTCTATGTGAATGCGGTGAACAGCGATCTGCGGCTCGAATCCGTCTACTCGGAATCCGGCGACGCCTATCTGACCGCCGATGGGTCCATTCTCGAACTCTTCAGAAACGACCTGACGAAGATCCGGGCGAACCGGGTGGAGCTGATCGCCAAGGGCGGCGCGATCGGGAGTGGGGCGCCGAGCGGGTGGGTGGATATCGAGGCGAGCGGGAAGGTGATGGCGGAGGCGCAGGGCGGCATTTGGCTGTGGCAGCAGCGGGGAGACCTGACGCTGGACCGGGTGCTGTCCTTGTGTGGCGATGTCGGTCTGCGGGCGCAGGGGTCCATCCTGGATGATGTCCCCGATGAGGACGATTGGACCGGTACCCGCGCTCGACCGAACGTTGATGTGCGTGGCAATGCCATTTCGTTGGCCGCGCTGACCGGCGGGATCGGTTCGGCGACCAGCACCCTCGACATCGATACCCAATACTTCGCGGAAGGGGCGCTGACCGCGTCGAGCGCGGGGAAGAATATCTTCATCAATGAGGTTGCAGGTACGCTCCGCCTGAACAGCGTCACGACCGGGGCGACCGGGACCGCGTTCCTCACGGCACTGACCGGCGGCATATCGGGTTGGCCGGCGACGATCGGGCCCAACATTGAGGCCCAGGGCGCCGTGCTTTCGGCGGTGGGAGACATCGGCGCGTCCGACCGGCGGCTATCCACCAAGATTCAAACGATCGAGTCTCGGGCGAACCCGGGGGCGATCTGGATCGATAACATGGGCGGGTTGTCGATCGGTGGCGACATGACGACCCAGGCGGACGGGATTGTCGCGCGCAGGGGGGCTTGGCTGACGGCGTCCGGGCCGGTGACGGTGAAGAAGAACATCGTCACGGGCGGGTCCCTGGTGGTCATCGCACTGGACGATGCGCTGGACGGCAAGAACGCGGCCGCGGGGAATGTTCCTGATGACATCATGGTCTTTGGCACGGGTCTCTCGGGGGCGCCGCTGACGATCAAGGCCGGCGGCAGTATTCGCCTCGCGGCCGGAGACAACCTGACCATCCAGGCGGGCGCGCTGTTGCAGGCCGGGATTCGCGCCAATCTGCAAGGCGACTACCAGGGTGGGCGCACGGGCATCGAACCCGTGGCGGGCACCGCGAATGTCGATCCATCGGTGGGAACCAAGATCACGATCGCCGGCAAGGTCGTGGCTCCACTGATCACCATCAGCGGCCACGCCGATCAGGACACGGTCACGATCACCGCTACCGGCACATTGCTGGCCATGTATTCCTGGACTCCGGGGTCGTGGAACGCCGATGTGTTTGGCGCACAGCGCATCCCGTTCAAGCGCCCGAACGGATCGAGCGAGTCGCGGGTCGTCATCGACGTAAAGGGCGCGACGGACCAGGTCACGATCCTCGGGGAAATCCGGGCGCGCACCACGGAAATCCTGCGGGAGGAAAGCCTTCTGATGGCCGGCTCCAGCAGCCTGATGGCGCGGCCGGAAACCGTGGTTGCCGCTGGCCTGCTGCCGGTCTGGCAGATGGCCGAGGGGCCGACGCCAACGACGGGGGGCGATGTCGCATCGATCGCGGCCACCGACCTGCAACCGATCATCGTCGAAGCCTGGCAGCTTTGGGCCGAGGCACTCGGCCCTGACAGCGCCGAACTGGGACGGTTGAACCATGTCACTGTGGAAATCGGGGATTTGCCCGACACCAAGATCGGCGCGACGGTGGGCGATCTGATCGTGATCGACCGGGATGCCGCGGGTTGGGGATGGTTTGTCGATTCGACCCCGGGTGACGATGGGGAGTTCAGCGCGCTCACGGGTCCGGCCGCTCAGCGGATGGATCTGCTGTCCACGGTTTTGCATGAAATGGGGAATGCCATGGGCCTGCCGGAGACACGCGGGCAGGACGTCATGGGCATGATGCTGCCGGCTGGGGTGCGGCGCGTGCCGATGATCGATTGGACGAAGGTCCCGCAGCCTGGCGGTGCCGCCTTGGCAACGCCTCCGTCCTGGCTGGGACAGTTCGTCAGCCATCTCGGCCAGGACGTGGGCGGCGTCAACGCGAGCATCCGGATCCGCGTGCCGGCCAGTCCCGCCGCGTCATAGCGGGTGGCCGGCCGCGCTGCCGGGATCAGTGGCGGATGACGGCCCGATAAGCGTGCCAGGTGGCATGGCCGATCAGCGGCAGCGTGACCGCAAGGCCAACATAGCCGGCCGCCAGCCCAGCGGCGGTGAACAGCACGATCAGGCCGGCCCAGACCATCATTGCGCGAGCATTCAGAATCACCGCCACGGCGCTGGTGGCGATGGCCTCCAGAATACCGACCTTCTGGTCCAGCAGCAGCGGCAGCGAGAAGGCGCCGAACACGAACGCCAGGGTGGCCATGACGCCGCCCACGATTGAGCCAACCGTCAGGAAGGTAATGCCTTCCTGCGTGAACAGCGCGGCGTTCAACAGGGCCTGCGCGTCGAGCGTGGTAAAGGGAAAGCAGATCGCGAAGATCATCGCGGCCAGGCGCATCCAGACGATCAGGAACAGCACCAGCATCAGGCCAAGGCCGAGCAGCGGGAATGGATTGGCCCGCCACGCGAGAAGCGCCCGCCCGAGGGAGGGCTTACGCCCGGCTTCCAGATCACGACTCACGGCATGGAAGCCGACCGTCAGGGCCGGGCCGACCAGCATGAAGCCCACGATCAGCGGCGCGATCATGTATACGAGGCCCGCGGCGACCAGTGCCACGGTCAGCAGAAACCCAGCGACGACGAAGATCAGCCCCTGTGCCAGGCTGATGACTCCGGCCGCACGGAAATCCCGCCAGCCGGCGGTGAGCCAGCGGAAGGGGTCGTCCGTGCCGACCTCCCGCACTTTATCCGCGAAGGGAAGCCCGGACTGGATCGCGGGCGCCTGATGGTCGGACATGTTTTGCTCCCTCTGTTGGCGCCTTGACCCTTGGACAGGCCGGCGCTGGCGTCGTGCCGGATTGCGTGGCACGCCCTGGGGTGAGGCTACGCCCCCGCGGCGGCGGATTGAAGACGCGTATCGCAGCCCGCCTTGCCGAACCGCGACTGCGCGGGCAAAATCACGTGCAAACGATACAAGGAACACGCCCATGCGCCCCAATCGCCTTCGGCAGAAACTCGATGCAGGCTTGCCCACCCTGGGCACGCATATCCTGTCGAGCTGGCCCACGCTCGTTGAACTGATCGGCGCGGCCGGCGGTCATTACGACTATGTCGAGTTCACCGCCGAATATGCGCCGTTCTCGCTCTATGACCTGGATAATCTGGGCCGAGCGATGGAGGTCGCGGGGATCGGGGGGATGATCAAGGTCGAGCAGGGCGAATACACGCATCAGGCGATGCGGGCGATCGGCTCGGGCTTCCAGTCCGTGCTGTTTGCCGATGTTCGCACGGTGGCGGACGCCCAGGCCTGTGTGGCCGCGGTGCGCGCCGAAACCCCCGGCAATCGCCGTGGCTTCGGCCTGACCGGCGTCGGCATGCGGCGCGACGTCGGCACGACGCTGGAGGGCGGGTCCCCCGCCTACGTCAAGGCGCTCGATGAGGTCGTTGTCGTTCTGATGGTCGAAAAGCGGGAGTGCGTGGAAGACCTGGACGCCATTCTCGCGGTGCCAGGCATCGACATGGTGCAGTTTGGTGGTTCTGACTACTCTATGTCGATCGGCCAAACCGGTAGCCGCGGTCACCCGGACGTTCGGAAGGCGGAACTGAAGACCATCGAGACCGCGCTGAAACTGGGCATCCATCCGCGTATTGAGATCGGCGATGCCGATCAGGCGGCGCCCTACATCGAAATGGGCGTCAAGCATTTCTGCATTGGCTGGGATGTTCGCATTCTCGCCGACTTCTGGCGGACGCGGGGAGCGACCATGCAGGGCCTGCTGTCGGCCGCGCCGGCTGCCCCGACGAAGCCCACCGAGATCAAGTCCGCCGTCGACAATTACCGCTGACCGTGGGCGGCATGGCGTGACGGGAACCGTCGCGCCATGTCCGGCGGATGTTCGACCCCAGAGCGTGTTCTCCGGTTTCAGCCAGGTCGGACGCGCTGTCCCGATCTCATGTCGCCGGATACGCCCGCCAGCCGACGCGAGTCGTGCCCAATCTTGTGACATAGTCACTAAATTTTACAAAAAATAAGGCATTCGTCGCCGCTTGTGACCGGTTGGTAGATCGGGTTTATTACTCTGGCAAATCTGAGGTGGTGATCCGGATGTCAGGGTATCGTTTCGTCCAGTGGATCGCCGTGCACCGATTCGGCGTCGCGGCCCTGCTGGGCGCGGTGGCCGTCTGCCCGATTGATCCGCGGATCGCGAATGCCCAGACCGCGTCCCCAAGCTGCACCTTCGACTCCAGCGCCGGCGGCTATCAATGCACCATCGCGGCGGGTAGCTATACTCAGCCCGTGGAGGTGACCCAGGGCGCGCTGACCGTCACCAACAGCGGCACCTTTACCTTCACCGGCGTGCCAAGCGGTGGCTACGGCCTGAATTTCTTCGCTGCCGGAGCAAACGGGGTCAGCAGCGACTCATCCAACGGCACCTTGGGCAACGGGTCCGGCTACATCAATGGCATCAACCAGGGCGCGATCACCCTGAACGCCAACGGTCAAACCGGCGTCAACTTCCGTCTTCTCGATATCCAGGCGCTCGGCGGCAATGGCGGCGATGGGGAGGGCGACAAGGGGAAGTATAGCGGCGGCGCGGGTGGCCTGGCCGGCGGCATCTATGTCGAGAACCACAACCCGATCGTCATCACGTCCTCGGGCAACAATCTCGATGGTTTCAGCGGCGTGGCGCTGCGCGGCTTCAGCCTTGGCGGGACCGGTGGCACGTCGCAGAGCACCGACACGGACGGCAATAACGTGCCGAAATATGATGGCGGCGTCGGTGGCGCGGGCGGCGGCGGCGGCGGCGTGGGGATGAACAGCTACGCGACCGTTACCGCTGGTTCGGCCGTCGCGCCGATCACCGGCACCCTTGGGTTTCAGGCGCTTGAAGTGCGATCCCAGGCCGGTGCCCCGGGGACCGGCGGCACCGGCATCGCCGGCAGCGCCGCGGGTGCCGTCAGCGTCGACATCTATGACTCGGTGCAGGTGTTCTGGAACTGGGGTTCCGGGGCCACGGTGGCGACCGGGCTATTCGGCGTGCAGGCGGCCAGCATCGCGTCCACCGGCACGCAATCGGTGACGCCCGGGGTCAACGGCGGCGCCGGCGGGGCCGCCAGCAGCGCGACGATCCGGACGCACAATGCCATCACGTTCCAGGTGAGCGGGTCCAACGCCCCCGACCCTACCACGGTATCAAGCCCGACGGCCGAACTGCCACGGGTTCTGCCCAACCCGCTCTATGGCGCCGCGATGGCCGCGTATAGCCTGGGCGGTGCGGGTGGGAACGCGTTCACCAGTTCGGTGGCCGGCGCTGGCGGCAATGCCGGCACCGCGACCATCCAGGTCAACAATGCTACCGTCGCGGCGAATGGCGACTATCTGGCCGGGCTGGTCGCCGCCAGCGTGGGCGGTACCGGCGGACGCGGGACCACTTATTTCGGCGGCGGGGTAGGCGGAACCGAGCAGCAATCCAGCAGCGCCGGCGCCGGCGGGGCTGCCAGCGGCGTCAGCGTCGCGATCACGCAGAACAGCGCGACGACATCGGTCAGCACGACCGGAACCGGATCGGCCGGGATCGTCGCTGCCTCCCTGGGCGGCGACGGCGGAGTGGGGACCGATTACGAGCCACCGGGTGGCGGTCTCGCCGACGGCAGCGGCGGCAGCGGCGGCAACGGTGGGGCTGGCGGCACCGTGCAGGTCACCACCTCGGGCCAGGTCACGATCAGCACGCAGGGCGATCAGGCGCCCGCCATCCTCGCGGTGTCGGACGGCGGTAATGCAGGCACCGGCGGCAGCCTGGAGTCCGGGGTGTATGACAACGAACCCACCGGCGATGGCGGAGGCGCGGGGGCCGGTGCCGCCGTGACCGTCGCGATCGGCAGCGGGACCGCGATCACCACCAGCGGAACGGCCTCGGCCGGCATCACCGCTTTGTCGGTCGGTGGCCTGGGCGGAAACGGAGGGGATGTCATCCTGGACGTCGCGGCGCAGGGTCGGAACGGCGGCGCTGGCGGCAACAGCGGCAACATCCAGATACAACTGGGCAGCCAGTCCAGCATCACGACATCCGGCACCAATGCCCACGGCATCGTCGCAATCAGCCAAAGTGGCAGCGGGGGCCTTGGTGGCAACGCAACCGGCGGTCTCGGCGGCAGCGAAAGCGGGATTGGCGGTGCCGGCGGTTCCACCGGAACGGTCCAGGTGAACAACCTGGGCGGGATCACCACGACGGGCTCCGGCGCCCGCGGTATCCTGGCCATGGCGCAATCCGGCGGCGGCGGGGATGCCGGCACCGCGACGGGTGTGTTCTTTGCCGGTGGCGCCTCGGGTTCGTCCAGCGGCACCGTCGGGACGGTCACGGTCGTGAACCAGGGCACCATTTCCACCGCCGGTTCCGGCGCCCACGGGATCGCGGCGTTGTCGATCGCCGGCGGGGGTGGCGCGGGCGGCGCGGCGCAGGAGGGGCTGGTCTCCCTGGGTGGGTCCTCTGACACAGCCATCACGTCGAATGGCGGTGCTGTCACGGTGAACCATTCCGGTCGGATCAGCACCGGCGGATCGCTTGGCGTCGGCATCCTGGCGCAATCGATTGGTGGGGGTGGCGGCGATGCTGGCGACAGCACGGGTGTCATCACGATCGGTGGCAATGGCGGGGGCGGCGGCGCGGGCGGCAACACCACGGTGAACATGACCGGCGGGACCATCACGACCGCCGGGCAACTCGGCTTCGGGGCCATCGTGCAATCAATTGGCGGCGGCGGCGGCCTCGGCGGCAACGCGACCGGAGTCTCGCTGGGCGTCGCTCTGGCGAATGGCGGAACGGGCGGTTCCGGCGGCAATGGCGGCGCCGCCAGCTTCGTCGGCACCGGCGGCACGATCGTGACGCAACAGACCAAGGCCCCGGGTGTGATCGTGCAGTCGGTCGGCGGCGGTGGCGGCGCGGGCGGCGCGGCCTACTCCTTCGCCGGGGGCGTCGAATTCAGCGCCGCGGTGGCCCTCGGCGGCTCCGGCGGCAACGGTGGGGCTGGCGGAGCGGCGACCGCGACGCTGTCCAATATCAGCATCCTCACGGGCCAGGCGCCGTCATTGCTCCAGGGCCTGACGAATGGCGTGCCGACCAACCTGTCGCCGGTCGATGCTTTCGGCGTGCTGGTGCAGAGCGTGGGCGGCGGCGGCGGCCTGGGCGGATCGGCGGCGGCCAATGCGCTTGCCGTTTCGGTTCCGCTTCCCGTCGTCGGTTTTGAAGGGAGCCTGGCGGTCTCGACCGCGGTGGGTGGATCAGGCGGTGGCGGCGGCAGTCCCACCAGCGCGAGCGCCACGCTCGGCGCGAATGCCTCGGTCACCACCCAGGGCCAGGGGTCGCACGGCGTCCTGGTCCAGGCGATCGGCGGCGGCGGCGGTGCCGGCGGCGACTCATCGGCCCTTGCTGCCACCATCAGCTACGGCCGAGCATCGACGACGCAAAACACGACGGCGGTGATCAACATCGATGTGACGGTGGGCGTGGGCGGCTCCGGCGGCTCCGGCGGCGTGGGAGGGCCGGCGACAGTCACATTGGGCGATCCGGCCAGCGCGGCGCCCAGCCTGGTCGCGACCTTTGGCGACTATGCCAACGGGATCATGGTGCAGTCGATCGGGGGCGGTGGCGGCGATGGCGGGTTCGGCTCGACCTCGACTCAGAATTTCGGTGGCACCTATACCGTGACGGCCGATGTCGGTGTCGGTGGCTCTGGCAGTGAGGGTGCCGTCGGTGGGTCTGCCACGGTCACGGTCAACCCGTCCGGTGGCGTCACGACCTATGGCGCCGGCGCCCCGGCAGTCGTGGCGCAGAGCATTGGTGGCGGCGGCGGAACGTCCCAGGGTGGCGCAATCAACGTCGGAGGGACGATCCAGCTTCCAACCATGATAGGCGGCCCCGTGAAGACACTCTCCCCGGGCGCCCAGATCGACGTGAACGTCGGTGGCGATGACACCAACGGCGGCAACGGTGGCACGGTCCTGGTCACGATGAACGGCACCGTGCGGACCCAGGGCGGCGGATCGGCCGGCATCGTCGCGCAGAGCATCGGCGGCGGCGGTGGTATTGGTGGATCGGCGGGCGGGGAGGCATCGACGGACAATCCCGTGACCTCCACGCTCGCCGGGGTGCGGGAATTTCTCTCAAATGTTGGTAACTCCCAAGCCCCCCACCGTGAGCAAGAAAGGCGCTCGTGGAGGTACGGCGGGGCCAGCGTTATCCGGATAAAGCGAGGATGAGTGAAGCCGGCGTGGTCGAGAGGGCCGTGAGAAGATTCCAACCTTGTTTCCGGGCGGT
>CAMCDA010000170.1 GCA_945873195.1 Asaia bogorensis | reverse complement strand
CGGTCGGATTCATACTGGAAACCGAGAAGACCTTGCGCCAGCATCGCGCACCCCGTTGGTGATGGTTTCGGATTTACGAATGCAGAATATCTCTCTGATTCTGCAAGGTAAACGGGGAATTGAGCTTCTTTAGGCGCGGAATTCAGGTGTCGGAGCCGCGCGCGGAGGCTCACACTGTGCCAGATTGGCCCCCGGATCGAGGCGGTGAAGCCGCTGGCGTCCGGCATCGGTCCCAACCATGGGGTGGAGTTATGGTCCTTATCCGCGCGCTGCTTCTGGTCGTTCTGCTGGTCCCGCCGCTTCTCCCCGCGCGGGCGCAGGAACCGCAGACAAGCCCCCTCGCGGCCGGCGCGGTCGGTATGATCCTGGGGCGGCAGGTCGTCGACCTGCAGGGCACCCATGTCGGGCGGCTGGTCGATTTCGTCGTCAGCCAGTCGGGGGTCCCCTTGGCCGGCATCATCGATGTCGGCGGGTTCATGGGCATCGGCATGCACCGCGTCGCGGTGGCCTGGCCGCTTCTGCACTTCCGCCAGGATCTGGGCGACGTCCAGGTCGTCGTCGGCCTGATGCGGGATGAGATCGCTTCCGGGCCGGCGTTCCGAGGCCTCGACGGCAGCTCCGTCCTGATCGGCCGTTCCACGAAATGAGGCGGCTATAATGAAGCCCGATCGTGGGCTGGACTGGCTCAGTTTGTTTCTGGCCGCGGCGGGGGCGGCGTATGGCGCCTTCATCCCGGTCTATCTGACCGGCAAGGCCTGGACGCAGACGCAGATCGGCCTGGTGCTGACCATCGGCACCATCGCCTCGGTGCTGTGTCTGCTGCCGGCCGGGATGCTGATCGACACCGCCCGGAACTGGCGGCGGCGGATTCTGTCCATGGCGGTGCTGGCCTGCGCCGCGGCGCCCTTGCTGCTGGCGGCCTTTCCCCTGCCGCTGCCCGTCGCCGCGGCCATCCTGTTGCAGACCGTCGCCTCCAGCCTGTTCACCCCCGCCATCGCCGCCATCAGCCTGGGAGTCGCCGGCCGCGACGGGTTCGGCGACCGCCTGGGCCGTAACGCCCGCTACGGTTCCATCGGCGCCGGCCTTGGCGCCGCCATGCTCGGCGCATGCAGCATCTGGGGCGGTGAACGCGGAGTCTTCGCCCTCGCCGCCGTGCTGACCGCGCTGGCCGCCGTCGCGGTACGGAAGATCGGGCCGGATCGCCAGGCCCCCGTGGAGGACGTCCCGCCCGAAGTCGAAACCGCGGATTGGCGCGCTTCCCTGCGGTTGCTGCGGGACCGGCGGCTGCTGATCTTCGCGTTGTGCCTGATGCTGTTCCAGGTCGCCTCGATCGCCGTCGTGCAGTTGGCGGCGGTGGAGGCGACACAGCGCATGGGCATGCAGGCGGGGCTGGTCATCGCCGCCTTCGTGATCGTGCCGCAGATCGTCGCCGCCTGGCTGGCCCCGGCGATCGGCCGATTCGCCGATCTGTGGGGGCGGCGGACCGTGCTGCTCGCCGGCTTCGCGACGGTGCCCATCCGCAACGCCCTGTTTGCGGTGATCCGCCACCCGGTGGGCCTGATCCCCGTGCAGGCGCTGGAGGGCGCCGGCGGGGCGGTGTTCGGCATCATGATGCCGCTGGTCGCCGCCGATCTGACCCGGACCACCGGCTTCTACACATCTTGCCTGTCGATCCTTAGCCTCGCCGGCACCCTGGGCACCGCGATCAGCACGTCGATGGCCGGCTGGCTCGCCGATCATCTGGGGCGGCCGGTGACCTATTGGATTCTCGCCGCGATCGGCCTGCTTGCGCTGACCGTCCTGGCGACGGCCATGCCGGAGACGGGAAAGCCGAAACCGCGCCCGGATCCGCAGCCGACAAAAGGATAGCGCGAGATTCCTGCGCCCACGACGTTTCCGTGACGCCGGAAATGTTCTAGGGTCGAGTCATGGCGGCACAACAAGCACGTCGGATCACGATCGCGCCCAGTCTTCTCGCCGCCGATTTCGGCCGGCTGCGGGAGGAAGTCGCGGCGATCGAGGCGGCCGGCGCCGACTGGCTGCATCTGGACATCATGGATGGGCATTTCGTGCCCAACCTGAGCTTCGGACCGGTCCTCCTCGCGGCACTGCGCAAGCACACGCGGTTGCCGTTTGACGTGCATCTCATGATTACGCCGGTTGATCCGTTCCTGCGGGCCTATGTCGACGCGGGCGCTGATCACATCAGCCTGCACCCGGAGGCCGGGCCGCATCTCCACCGCTCCCTGCAGACGATCCGAGACCTTGGATGCAAGGCCGGTGTCGTTTTGAACCCCGCGACTCCGTTGGAGACCGTTGCGTGGACGCTCGATCTGGTTGACATCATCCTGGTGATGTCGGTGAACCCCGGATTCGGCGGTCAGGTCTTCCTGCCCTCCCAACTGCCCAAGATCGCGGCCTTGCGCCGGATGATCGACGATTCCGGCCGAGCAATCGCCCTCGCGGTGGATGGCGGGATCACGACGACGACCGCGCCCGCCGTTCTGGCCGCCGGGGCTGATACGCTGATTGCCGGCACCGCCGTGTTCGGGGCGCCCGACTACGCGGCCGCCATCGGCGCGCTCCGGTCGCCCACGGCATGACGGACCTCGATCCGCGCCGCTGGCTGCGTGATGCCCGCCGAGCAATGGCGCGTTTGCCGACCTTGCGGCTGGGACGGGTGCCGGATGCGCCCGCTTTGCCCGTGCGCGATCCCTGGCCCGGCGATCCTGGCCGAGGGGCTCGGCTGCTGAAAGGCGAACTCGCGATCGGCGGTGGAGTCTGCGCGTTGCGGCCCGGTGATTGGGCGGCTACGGGGCCGGCCACCTTGCGCGCCGCCGCCCACGGCTTTTCCTGGCTGCGTGATCTCCGCGCGCTTGGCACCGATGCCGCCCGACTGCGCGCCCGCGCGCTGGTGTCGGACTGGATCGCCGCGTCGCCGAACGATTCCGTCGCCCAGCGCCCGGATGTCATCGGCGCCCGCATTGCCGCCTGGCTCGGCCATTACGACTTCTTCGCCTCCACCGCCGATGATGGGTTCCGCCAGAAGCTGATGGCGCGCCTGGTCGGCGACGCTCGCGGCCTGTCCGCCGCCCTGCCGGCCGAGGAACTCGATGCCCGCGCGCTGACCGCGCTGAAGGGTCTGATCGCCGCCGCCGTCGCGCTGCCCGAGCATTCCGGCCTGCTGACCCGCGCGCTGCGTTTCCTGCCGCAGGAAATCGCCCGCCAGGTGCTGCCGGATGGATGCCACGTGGAACGCAGCCCGGCCGCGCATCTGACCGCCTTGCAGGACCTGACTGAAATCCGCGCGCTGCTCCAGGCATCGCAGACTCCGCCACCCACCGTGCTGGCCGCGGCGATTGAGCGCATGGCCCCGGCCTTGCGCGTGCTGCGGCACGGCGACGGCGGCTTGGCGCTGTTCAATGGCAGCAAGGAGGAAACGACGGCGCTCGTGGACCTCGTGCTGACCCAGGCCGGGCGCGGCGGGCGTGGACCGTCATCCCTGACCAATGGCGGGTTCCAGCGGATGCAGGCCGGGCGCAGCCTGGTGCTGGTGGACTGCGGTGCGCCACCGCCACCGGGCCTGGATCGGTTTTCCCATGCGGGCACGCTGTCGCTGGAACTGTCGATCGGGCGGGAACGGCTGATCGTGAACTGCGGCGCCTTTCCCACTGGCCCGGATGCCTGGCACGACGCGCTGCGGGCGACCGCGGCCCATTCCACCTTGGTTCTGGCGGACCTCAGCAGCAGCGAGATCAAGCCCGATGGCCTGGGCCGCCGCCCCGATGAGGTGAAGGCCCAGCACCAGGAGGCCAACGGCGCCCACTGGTTGGAGGCCGAACATGACGGCTGGCGGCGCACGCTCGGCGCGGTGCATCGCCGGCGGTTGTATGTGGCCGAAAGCGGAGAGGATATTCGCGGGGAGGACATGATCGAGGCGTCCCAGCCTCTGTCCTTCACCGTGCGGTTCCATCTGCATCCGGATGTTCAGGTCAGCATGCAGCAGGATGGCGAGGCCGTACTGCTGCGCCTGCGCACCGGCGGTGGCTGGCGGCTGCGCGCCGATGGGGCGAAGCTATCGCTGGAGGAGAGCATCTATTTCGGCGGGTCGGAGCCTCGGAAGACCGAGCAGGTGGTTCTGACCGGCACGGCCGATGGCCCGCAGACCGTGAAATGGGCGATTATCAAGGTCGGGTAGGGTGCGATTGGCTTGGCGTGATCGCCTGAGGTGTTCCCTGGTTCCGGTTGCCTTTGATCTGGTGGATCGGGTAGATTGGAACAAATGATGAATATCGATCCGGACAGCCTGGGTCCACGCGAAAATTCCCTGGGATGGGACCCCATGTCCGGTGAGCGCTCTCCGCGTGCGGCGAAAAAGCATGTGGGATGACCCCATGCACCGTGAGCGCCCCCCGTCTTCCCCCCCCCCCCTTGAGGGGGAGGGCCGGGGTGGGGGGGCCAGCGGCACGGACCGCGGAGCATCCCCAGCGCGCGCGCGCGTTGCCGTTACCCGATCGCTGGCCGGTGCAGGGGCTACCCCCCACCCCAACCCTCCCCCTCAAGGGGGGAGGGGGCGTTGGGGGGACATTCTCCACACCGTGTTGATCTCGTCCGTTCTCCACCGCGCATTTTTCCGTGGGATACGACCCCATGTCCGGTGAGGATCAGGCCTTCCCATCGGTCTCTCCAACGCCGGAGACGACCCGCCCGCCGCTCAAGGTCATCCAGATCACCAACGTCGATTTCTCGCTGCGGCAGTTTCTCCTGCCGCTGATGCGGGCCATTCGCGCGCGGGGGCATGACGTTGTGGGCGGGTGCGCCGAGGGGCCGTTGCTCGACACAGTGCGAGCCGAGGGGTTCCGCGTCATCGCCATCCCGTTTGAACGGCGCCTGTCCCCGCTCGCCCATATCCGGGCGTTCCGCGCCCTGGTCGCGATCCTGCGGGCCGAGGCGCCCGACCTGGTCCACGCGCATATGCCGATCAGCGGCTTCCTCGCGCGGATCGCCGCGCGTGCCGCCGGCGTGCCGCTGGTGGCCTATACGTGCCACGGGTTTCTGTTCAACCAGGAAGGAAGCTGGCCACGCCGCGGACTGGCCTGGATGATGGAGGTGATCGCCGCCCGGGTCACCGATATCTATATGACCGTCTCGACCGGAGAGGCGCGGGACGCGCGCCGGCTGATGATCTGCCGCCACGCCGTCCCGATCGGCAATGGCCGCGACCCGGCGGTCTTCCATCCCGATCCCATGCTGCGCCGGCGTATCCGCGACGACCTTGGCACGCCCGAGGACCGGGTGGTGTTCGTCGCTGTCTCCCGCCTCGTGCGCGCCAAGGGCTACCCGGAACTCGCCGCGGCGATGCACGCGGTGCCGGATGCGGAGCTTTGGGTGGTGGGCGAGCGGCTGGAATCCGATCGCGGCGACGACATGGTCGCGTTGCTGGAGTCGGCGGGGCTGGGGCCGCGGCTCAAGCGGCTGGGGTATCGCAACGACGTCTATGCGGTGCTTGCCGCGTCCGATGTGTTTGTGCTGCCGAGCTATTTTGAGGGGCTGCCGATGTCGGTGATCGAGGCGATGCTGACGGGCCTGCCCGTCGTTGCCAGCAACATCGCCGGCCCGCGGGAGCAGGTGATCAACAACGAGACGGGTCTTCTGGTTCCCGTCCGACAGGCGGAACCACTGGGCGCCGCGCTGCGGCGATTGGCGGACGATCCGGGGTTGCGGGCGCGGATGGGAGAGGCCGGGCGGGCGCGGGCGCTGGAGCATTTCAACGAACCGAAAATCCTGGCGCGGACCATGGATCTGCTGGGCCTATAGGGCAGGGGCGGTGGAACAAGCTGGCGTGATCGCGCGCCAGGGTCTATGCCGCGCCGCACAACGAACCTTGGATAATGCGATGTCCGATATCGTCCCGATCCGTCGCGCCTTGATCTCGGTTTCCGACAAGGCCGGGCTGGTGCCCTTGGCCCAGGCGCTGGCGGCGGCCGGGGTGGAAATCCTCTCGACCGGCGGGTCCGCCCGCGCGCTGCGGGAGGCGGGGGTGCCGGTCAAGGAGGTCTCCGACCATACCGGCTTCCCGGAAATCCTGGACGGGCGGGTCAAGACGCTGGTGCCGCAGATCCATGGCGGCATCCTGGGGCGGCGCGACCTGGAGACGCATCGGGCGCAGATGGCGGAACACGATATCGCGCCGATCGATCTGGTGGCGGTGAACCTGTACCCGTTCGAGGCGACGGTGGCGCGCGGGGCCGCCGATGATGATTGCGTCGAGAATATCGACATCGGCGGGCCGGCCCTGATCCGGGCGGCGGCGAAGAACCATGATTTCGTGACGGTGCTGACCGACCCCTCGCAGTACGACGCGGTGCTGGAAGATTTGAAGACCCAGGGCGGCACGGGCCTGGCGCTGCGCCGGCGGCTGGCCGGGGAAGCCTATGCCCGGACGGCGGCCTATGACTCGGCGATCGCCGAATGGTTTGCCGGGAAGCGGGGCGATCTGCTGCCGCAACGTCTGACGATCGCCGGGTCGCTGCGCCAGGTTCTGCGCTATGGCGAAAACCCGCACCAGACCGCCGGATTCTACGTCAACGGCGACCGCCCGGGCGTCGCGACGGCGAGGCAGGTCCAGGGCAAGGAATTATCCTACAACAACCTTAACGACACCGATGCCGCGTTCGAATGCGTGGCCGAATTCGACGCGCCGACCGTCGTGATCGTCAAGCACGCCAATCCTTGCGGCGTGGCGACGGCGGATAGTCTGGCGGGTGCGTGGGAGGCGGCGTTGCGCTGCGATCCGGTCTCGGCCTTTGGCGGTATCGTCGCGGTGAACCGGGTGCTGGATGCGGCCGCGGCCGAGAAGATCGCCGCGATTTTCACCGAGGTGATCGTGGCCCCCGACGCGGATGAGGCCGCGATGGCGATCCTGGCCCGGAAGAAGAATTTGCGGCTGCTGCTGACCGGCGGGATGCCCGATCCGGCGGCGCCGGGGCTGACGTATCGCAGCCTCGCGGGCGGGTTCCTGGCGCAGAGCCGTGATTCCGGGCGGATCGGGGCAGGGGATGTGAAGGTGGTGACGAAGCGGGCACCGACGCCGGCGGAACTCGCGGACCTGATCTTCGCCTTCAAGGTCTGCAAGCACGTGAAGTCGAACGCGATCATCTACGCCAAGGCGGGGGCGGCGGTCGGGATTGGCGCGGGGCAGATGAGCCGGGTCGACTCGGCGCGGATCGCGGCATGGAAAAGCGAGGAAGCCGCGAAGGCCGCCGGCCTGACCGGGCGGCTGACCGAGGGCAGTGTCGTTGCCTCTGATGCGTTCTTCCCCTTCGCCGATGGGTTGGAGGCGGCGGTGGCCGCGGGTGCCACGGCGGTGATCCAGCCGGGCGGGTCGATCCGGGACAATGAGGTGATCGCGGCGGCGGACGCGGCCGGTGTTGCGATGGTGTTCACGGGGATGCGGCATTTCCGGCATTGAGGGAGAAGGGCCGAAGGGTTCGGCGCTTTTTTGACGGGCGGTCTGTGGCTTGCGAGGCGCCTCTCGCCTATATACGGCGGCATGATGCGGGCCATGATCGCGCGCCTGGGATTTTGCGCCGCCTTGCTCGCCGTCGTGGCGCAGGGTCTGCTTGGCGGGCTGTCGGTGCCGGCGCGGGCCGCCGCCCCTGTGTTGGGGATGATCTGCGGCGATCCGGGCCAGGATCGCGTGCCCGCGGCGCCGGCGCATGACGGTCCCTGTGTGCTGTGCCCGAATTGTGTGGCGCCCGGTGGGGTCGGCCTGGTGCCTGGTCGGTTTTGCATCGCCCCGCCGGCCGTGGTCGTCGCACGGGCGTCATTGGCAGACTGGATTCGCGGCATCGTGCCATCCCCGGGCCGCAGCGGCCAGCCGCGCGGACCTCCGTTTCCCGGTTTGATATCAAATGTCTAACCATCAATTCCTGGGATACAGAACCATGTCACGTTCCTTCTTCCTGCCGGCGCTCCTGGCCGCCGGTCTGCTCACCTCCGTTTCCGCCTTCGCGCAGAACACCACGGTCTCGGTCGACAATGCCTGGTCCCGCGCGCAGATCGCCGGCCGCAACGGCGCGGTCTTCCTGACCATGACCGGCAAGGGCGCAGGAGACCGCCTGGTCAGCGCCAGTTCCCCCGTCGCCGAACGGGTCGAGTTGCATGAAAGCACCATGGACCAAGGCGTCATGAAGATGCGGGAGGTCACGATGATGCCCATCGACCCCGGCAAGACCGTGACCCTTGCCCCCGGTGGGCTGCACATCATGCTGATGAATCTGAAGCAGCCGCTGGCGGAGGGGCAGTCCGTCTCCCTGACCCTGGTGTTCGAGAAAGCCGGGGCCGTTACGACCTCGGCGCTGATTGCCAAGGCCGGCGCGCCGATGCCGGCCCAGAACCATTCGCACGGGCATAAGTAGCCGGCCCGGGCCAGCGCGAATCGGCGCTGGCCCATCCGCGCCGGACATCGTATTGCAGTGCAACATGATGGCGACGCGGGCAGTCCCGTCCGCGCACCGATGCGGGAGCGCAGGCGTATGATGTTGAACGGAAAAATTGCCTTGGTTACCGGATCGACCAGTGGCATCGGACTCGCCATCGCCCGGTCGCTGGCCGGGGCTGGCGCGTCGGTCATGCTGAACGGCTTCGGTGACCCGACGGCGATCGAGGCGCTGCGTTCCGGCCTCGCCGCCGAATTCGGTGTCCCGGTCGGGTATCACGGGGCTGATCTGACGCAATCCGCCCAGGTGGCCGCGATGGTCGCGGAGGCGGAACGGACCTTAGGGTCGGTGGATATCCTGGTGAACAATGCCGGGATCCAGTTTGTTGCAAACATTGAAGATTTCCCCGACGACAAGTGGGACGCGGTCATCGCGCTCAATCTGTCGGCCGTGTTCCGCGGGATGCGGGCGGTGATCCCGGGGATGAAGCAGCGTGGCTGGGGGCGGATCATCAACATCGCCTCGGCCCACGGGCTGGTCGCGAGCGGGCAGAAGGTCGCCTATGTCGCGGCCAAGCACGGGGTGATCGGGATGACCAAGGTCGCGGCGATCGAAACCGCGAACAGCGGGATCACGGTCAACGCGATCTGCCCGGGTTGGGTGCGGACACCCCTCGTGGAACGGCAGTTGGAAGCCCGGGCGGCCGAAACCGGGATCTCGGTGGAGGAGGCCGGGCGGCGGTTCCTGTCCGAGAAGCAGCCCATGGCGCAGTTCACCGCGCCCGATTCGATCGGCGGGCTTGCGGTCTTCCTGTGCTCGGATGCCGCTCGGACGATCACTGGCAGCCCGCTTTCGATAGACGGCGGATGGGTGGCGCAGTAAAGGCAGGGCTGCATGTCGGAGAGAGCATGATGACGGAATCCGCCCGTTTCGCGGCGATGATGAATAAGTCGGCCGATCTGAAGCGGCGTATCGCGACAGAACTCGCGGATGAGGTGATCCGGGTGGTCGACGCCTGCGAGACCAGCCTGCGGGGCGGCGGCAAGCTGATGTTCTGCGGCAATGGCGGTTCGGCCGGCGACAGCATGCATCTGGCGACCGAAATGTTGATCCGCCTGCGTGGGTCTGTGGAACGGCCGTCCTATGCGGCCCTGTCGCTGACGATGGACCCCACCGTCATGGCCGCCTGCGGCAATGACTACGGCTTCGAGCGGGTGTTTGAACGCCCCTTGCGTGGCCTCGGCCGCCGGGGGGACGTGCTGTTCGGGATCACGACATCCGGACGCTCCCCCAATGTCATCCTGGCCTTGCAGGCGGCGCGGGAGATGGGGATCGTGACCGTCGGCCTGCTGGGCGGGAAAGGCGAACCCGCGATGGCGGAGTGCGACCATGTCCTGCTGGTGCCCGATCCCGAAACCGCCCGGATCCAGGAATGCCACATCGCCCTCGGCCACGCGGTGATGGAGCTGCTGGAAGACCGGCTCGTGGCCAAGCCCATTCCGTGAAGGTCCTGGTCACCGGGGCGGCGGGGTTCGTCGGCTACCATGTGGCCGAGGCCCTGCTTGGCCGCGGCGACCAGATCATCGGGATTGATAACCTCAACGCCTATTACGACGTCAGCCTGAAGCAGGCTCGGCTGGAACGGCTGTGCCGGCACGACCGATTCTCCTTCACGACGGGCGATGTGTCCGATCGAGCGGTCATGGATGGGCTGGTGGCGGCCCATTCCGACATCACCCATGTCGTTCATCTGGCCGCGCAGGCCGGCGTGCGGCATTCGATGATCGACCCCTTCGCCTATGTGCAGGCCAACGTCATGGGCCATCTCGTGGTGCTGGAGGCGGTGCGGAAGCTCCGGGACCCACGCCATCTGGTCTACGCCAGCACGTCGTCAGTCTATGGCGCGAACACCGCCATGCCGTTCCGGGAGACCGACCGGGTCGATACCCCCCTATCCCTGTATGCCGCCACCAAGCGGGCGGATGAGCTGATCAGCCATGCCTACGGGCATCTGTTCGGGGTGCCCCAGACCGGTTTGCGGTTCTTCACCGTCTACGGGCCGTGGGGCCGGCCCGACATGGCCTATTACAGTTTTGCCCGCGCGATCGTGGCGGGGGAACCAATCACGCTGTTCGATGGCGGCCGACTGCGGCGCGATTTCACCTATGTCGATGATATCGTGTCGGGAATTGTGGGCTGCCTCGATCGCCCGCCGGGGGCGGACTCGCCCACGCGCCTGCTGAACATCGGCAATCACCAGTCGGAGGAGGTTCTGACCCTGGTGGCGCTGCTGGAGGCGGGATTGGAAAAAAATGCGGTGGTCCGAGACGCGCCGCGACCGGCCGCGGATGTCGAGGCAACCTTCGCGGATATCAGCGCTATCGCGGCTTTGACGGGGTTTTCCCCAGCTACAAAGCTCGCCGAAGGGGTGCCTCGGTTCGTCGCCTGGTTCCGGAAATGGCATCAAGTGTGAAGAAAGTTTGAAATCTCCGCTTGACCGCCCCTCCAACCCCGCATAAAAGCCCGTTCACCGCAGCGGACGACGCCTTCGGGCTTGATCTTCCGCTTCGGCTAAGATAGCTTCTCCGGCCTTGGTTGGCAGGATGGATTCTCGAGATAAAGCGAACGGTCATCCCGTGAGGGTTGGCTGGGTGTTTTGCCTCCGCTCTTTGAAAATTGAATAGGCTAGGAAGGGATACGATGGCGGCGCCTTCGGCGTTCCGGGCTCTGTGAGGGGTTCAGGAAAGCGGTCATGGCTGATCTTGATGGTATGGGTTCTCTGAGAGGCTCCGTGCTTAATCGAGGTTGAGT
>CAMCDA010000169.1 GCA_945873195.1 Asaia bogorensis | reverse complement strand
GCCCGTCGGGGTAGAGCGGTTCGAGGATGACGAGGATCGTGCCCGGCCGTGTCACCGCATGCGCGTCGATCAGTTGCTCACTCGCGCGCACCTGGCCCGAGGCGATGACAGTCTGCACGTCCACGACGACCATCGGGATGATGGTCCAGGGTTTGGAGATGCAGGTCACCTCCGCCAGCAGGCCAGGGCGCAGGACCTGCGCCTCGATCTGCGCGAAACCGGCATAGAGCCGGCGGCGTTCGGCATCGTCGCCCCGGGGTATGAGAACACCGGCGGGGCGCATGAATGGGTTGACGATTTCGCCCACGCGCAGGGTGAATTGTTCCAGGCGCCCGGTGATTCCGGCATAGGCGACGGTCTTGTCCATCTCGACCTGTGCCTCGGCCAGGGCGGCCACCGCGCTGGCCCGTTGCGCCGGCAGCAGCGTCACCAGCCGTGCCTCGACCGCTCGGCGGGCCGCGACGGCGGCTTCCACGCCGGCTTTCCTGCCGTCCACCATGACGCGGAGGCGTTCGATGTCACGGCGCGCGACGATGTCGGCGTTGCGGCTGTTCAGTTCTTCCTTGGTGCGGAGTTCGTCCTCCGCCTGCCGCAGGGCGGCCACGGCTTGCAGGGTCTGGGCATCCGCGGCGGCGAGTTCCGCGCCGATGATGGACAGCGAGGCTTCGACCTCGGCCAGCCGCCGGCGCGCTGTCTCCAGATCCGCGGCCTCGCGTGTGTTGTCGAGCCGAAACAAAGGTGTCCCACGCTCGACCAACTGGCTGCTCTCGACGAAGATTTCGGCCACCCGGCCATTCTTTTCCGGGACCACCGGCACCGCGCGATAATAGGCGGTGACATGAACGGTGGAGGGGTGGAAGTAAAAGATCACCGTGATCAGGGAGACGGTGAGCATGAGACAGGTGGTCAGGCCCCAGCGCAGCTCGAACCACATTGAATACAATGTGATCTCGCGCCCCAGGCGCTTTCCCTGCCGGAACCGCCGGTAAAGGTAGTCCGGCAGCAGGGTCAGCATCGAACACAACAGCAGTTCCAGCATGGGTCAGGCCCCCTTCTGGCTGGAAGGCGTGGTGTCCGGATCTGCGGTTTGGACGGTTTCCGTCGCGTCAGGTGGTTGCTTGCCGGCGATGCGTTCGGCCGCCTCGGCGATCCGGCGCAACGGGCTGCCCCAATCCGGGATGTCGATCAACGCGAGGATCAGGCCCGCGACCCAGAACATGTGGATATGGGTGAACAAAGCGAGCAGGCCGAGGACCGCCACGATCTCGAACTGCAGCTTCTTCGCGCCATGGGCCATGCGTTCGGGCAAGGTGTGGAGGCGCAGGAACAAGACGCCCGCCCCCACCACGCTGAGCAGCACCACGATGGTCGAGACGACGAACAACACGTCGGTCTCGCCCGGCGCGGTGATGAACACTGGCAGGGTGTGCGGCGCCAGCGGGTGCGGGGTATCGGCCATGTTGGGCTATGCCTTCCCCGCGCGCGGACCGGTGGGCACGTCCCGCCAGGGCACGCCCTTGTCGACGCGCGGGTCCTGCGGCTGGCCGAGGACTCGTTCGGCGATGATGTTCTTCATGATCTCATCGGTCCCGCCGGCGAGGCGCAGGGCAGGGGAGTAGAGCAATGCTTCCTCGAAGATGCCGGCGACGGGCATTTCATCGCCCATGGTGGGGCCGGCCATGCCGATCATGTCCAGGCCATAGGACAGGATGTCCTGCAGTTTGTTCGCCGCCACGACCTTGATGATCGAGGATTCCGGTCCCGGCGTCTGCCCGCGCGACAGGGCCGTCATGCCGCGGAACTTGGTGAATTTCAGGCCCTGGGTGCGGACGTAGAATTCCGCGAGTTTCTCCTGCACGGCCGTGTTGTCGATGGCGGGGCCGTCTTCGAGTTCCACGGCCTCGGCCAGACGGAACAACTCGGCCACATCCGGGCCGGGGGCGTCGCGCATGCCGTGGCGTTCGTTCATCAGCGTGGTCAGCGCCACCTTCCAGCCCGCGCCCACGGGGCCGACGCGGCGGCTGTCGGGGATGCGGACATTGGTGAAGAAGACCTCGTTGAAATGGGATGACCCCGAGACCTGCTTGATCGGGCGGATTTCGACGCCCGGTGTCTTCATGTCCAGGATGAAGAAGGACAGGCCCTCATGCTTGGGGAGGTCCGGGTTGGAGCGGGCGACCAGGATGCCGAAATCGCTGTAATGCGCGCCGGAGTTCCATATCTTCTGGCCGTTGATGACCCATTCGTCGCCCTGCTTCTCGGCCCGCGTGCGCAAGGCCGCGAGGTCCGATCCGCCGCCCGGTTCGCTGAACAACTGGCACCAGACCAGCTCGCCACGCATTGTTTTCTTGACGAATTGTTCCCGCTGTTCGGCGGTGCCCCAGGTGCAGATCGTGGGCATGGACAGGCCGATGCCGATGCCGAACAGCCCGGTCAGGACGTCGTACTTGGCCTCTTCCTGGTTGTAGATGACGTAATCGATCTGGGAGCCGCCTTGGCCGCCCCATTCCTTGGGCCAGTGGATGCCGACGAAGCCGGCCTCATACTTGCGGCGCTGGAAGTCCTTGGCGCGTTCCATTGCGCCGGGGGCGTCCTGGCCGCGGCGGTAGCCCTCGACCTCGCCTGGCTTGCGGCGTTCGGCGTTGGCATCGAGGAAGGCGCGGGCCTTGGCGCGGAACGCGGCTTCTTCCGGTGAATCTTCGAAGTCCATTGTCTGCCTCCCCTATGCCGCGATCAGCGTGTTGCGCGCGCGCAGTTCATTCACCAGCCGCAGCTTCCATTCCCGCGACGCGCCCAAGGCGAGGCCCAGCAACTTCGCGCGCCGGTAATACAGATGGCAGTCCATCTGCCAGGTGAACCCCATCCCGCCATGGGTCTGGATGTTCTCCTTGGTCACGAACCACCCGGCCTCACAGGCGGAAATCCTTGCGACCGAGGCCGCGATCGGCAGCTCCGCCGCATCGGTATGCACTGCCCAGGCACCGTAATAGGCGTTCGACAGCGCCATCTGCACCTGGATGTACATGTCCGCGAGCTTGTGCTTGATGCCCTGGAACGAGCCGATCGGCCGGCCGAAGGCGAACCGCTCCTTCGCATAGGCGTTCGCCATGTCGAGCGCGGCCTCGGCCCCGCCCACCTGCTCGAACGCCATCGGCACGGCGGCGTAGTCCAGCAGCTTGCGGACGGTCTCGGGACCGGTCGAGCCGGGCAGGGGATCGGCCGCCGCCCCCGAGAAGGCGATCTTCGCATGCGATCGCGTGGGATCGATCGTCGTCACCGTCTCCCGAACCACGCCCGCGCCGGTCAGGTCGACCAGGTGCATCCAGGCCCCAGACCCGCCATTGACCACCACGACGGCGAAATCCGCGACATCGCCATCCGGCACGGCCAGCTTCACGCCGCTGAGCGTGCCGCCCGAAACACCCGACGTCAGCTTGCGGGGATCGGAGGTCCCGGGCCGTTCGGCCATCGCGAAGGTGCCGATGATCTCTCCGGTCGCGAGCCGGGGCAGATACGCCTGCTTCTGTGCCTCCGACCCGAACAGCATGATCGCCTCGGTCGCGAGGTACACCGAAGACGAGAACGGCACGGGCGCCACGGCCCGCCCAAGCTCCTGCGCCAGGACACAGACCGCGAGCCTTCCCAGGCCGACGCCACCGTATGCCTCGGGGATGGCCGCGCCGGTCCAGCCCATCTCGGCCATCGCCTGCCATAGGTTGCGGTCGAAGGGTTCGGGGCCTTCCAGGATGGCGCGGGGAACGGCCGGGGGGCAGCGGTCTGTCAGGAACCGCCGAGCCTCGTCACGGAGCTGTTTGAGCTCATCGGAAAAGTCGAAATTCATGCGATCGCTTCCTCTCGGACCCTCTGCGTGGTCGGGAGGAAAGCCTAACGCGTCCCGCGGCGGAGGCCAAATCCTCGCCGCCGCCAAAGATCTGGCTTAGGGCGCCTGGCCGCGCTCGATCCGCTTGATGGCCTGCCAGGCTTCCTCCATCGCGTCCGGGGTCATGTCCGGTAGACTGTCACCGCGTGTCTCAATCGCGCGCTCCATCGCGTTGAACCTGCGGGTGAATTTGTCGTTGGCATGGCGCAGGCAGGTTTCCGGGTCGAGGCCCAGCTTGCGGGCAAGGTTCGCCATGACGAACAGCAGGTCGCCGACCTCGTCCTTCATCCGCTCAGGGTCGGCGCCGGGCAGTTCGGCGCGGAGTTCGGCGATTTCCTCCTCGAACTTGTCCAGCACGGCGGGGGCGTCGGGCCAGTCGAAGCGGACGCGGGCGGCGCGGTTGGTGAGCTTATAGGCGCGGGTCAGGGCAGGGAGGGTCACCGGCACGCCGGCCAGCGCCCCGGTTTCCTGGCGTGCGGTGCGTTCAGCGGATTTCTGGGTCTCCCACGCCGCGGTCTGGGCGGCGGCGTCACGGGCGGCGGCATCGCCGAAGACATGAGGATGGCGGCGTATCATTTTGTCGCTGATGGATTTCGCGACGTCGGCGAAGTCGAAGCGGCCTTCCTCGTGCGCCATCTGGGCGTGGTAGACGACCTGGAACAGCAGATCGCCGAGTTCATCCTGCAAGGCCGGATAGTCGCGGCGCGCGATGGCGTCCGCGACCTCGTAGGCTTCCTCGATCGTATACGGGGCAATCGAGTCGTAGGTCTGGACCTGGTCCCAGGGGCAGCCGTTCGCGCGATCCCGCAGCGCGGCCATGATGTCCAGCAGGCGGCGAAGCTCGGTGTCGGGGGCTTGGGTCATGGTTGGCGGATAGGCCGGGACGGGCGGCAGGGCAATACGATTCAACCTGTTCAGCAGCCGGAACAGAACAATTGCGTGGCGCGGTCGCAAGGCGCATAGGAATGCGAACGAATTTCCGAACATCGAGGATTTCGGCGACATGCGGTGGCCGGCCAGAACGGTCGGCCGCAGGTGGGGAAGGGAACTCCTTTGATCGAGCAAGAGTTGAACGACCCGTCCATCTGGCGTGCCAAAGAAAACGCCCCATACCGATTGGGGACCGGCGATTGGGAAGGCTTCCACCTCCACGGCATACCGCTCAACGACATCATAAATGAGGCCCGGCGCTGGGGCGACGACCTGATTGGCGTTAAAAAGCCTTGGCTTTGCTGGAATGTCGATCCGGACTGGTCGTTCGTCCAACAGCGTGCTGTTCGTGAAGTGGGATGGACCCCGCTGGTTGGTTTCGATCCGCGCGTTGGTCCGCCGCCGCTCGTGCCTGGCGCGATCCTGATTGATTTCAACGCGCGATTGCGGTTTCCGACGATGTGGATGCACTTCCCGTTGGAATTTCTGTTTCTTTTCGTCGAGGACCGGCTGGCATATTGGCACGCGGACTGCCTGATCCGACCGGAGAAGATGCGCCGCTATGCCGAACTGTTTGAGGGTTTGAAAACGGACACGATGGCCGCGGTCATTCCGACCGAGAGTTGGCGTAGGCGCCTTCTGCCAAAGACACGACGGTACTGGGAGGTCCTGGGCTGCAGCACAGTCGGCGCGAGCAAAAGCCAATTTGAACACGGATGCGGCTGGTGGCTGAACATGGCAATGCATCCGTCCGCGTCGGCCGAGGATAAGGCAAAGCGACTTGGCTATCACTGGGAATGCGGCGTCGGCATCCGGTACTGGGCAACGCATTACCACGGAACCCTGGTCGAAATCCCTGAACGCGACATCGCCGAGGGCCATTTCACCCTCATTGGTCGGAAGGACTACAAGCGAGCGTCACCGCGCCACTTCAAGCGTGACCTGTCCAAGGAGTTATCGCTGAACACGGATTTGGTTGAGGCCTGCGGCAAGCTTGGCCTCCTGAGCCTTCTTGAAGAGCCGAGGGAGGCAGACGGCCAGGAAGGCTGAGGACCGCAGCCGCTGGATCACCGCCATTATACGTCGCTCCGAACGTGTCGACGGCGGAGTGACCAAGTGTCATTTCTATCGGTGACGGGAGATACGCATCTACAGGTCTGAACCTGAATGTCGTATAAGGAATATTATGTTAAATTATATCCCAGCCAACCATCGCGCTTGCTCCCACGCGTCCCGTCGTGGCACCCAGCATGAATGCCAGCCGATCCCACACCGCCGGTTGATCGCTTCCTGATCGCCGCCACCGTCGATCGCTTGATCTACGACAGCGAGATCACCTTCCAGGCCGAGGATGCGCGCACACTACTGCATGCAATCCCGCGCGGCCGCTCCCCATGGTTCGAATTCGGCCTGCGCGGCAAGATGTCCGGCGGCTCAAGCCGCGGCGTCTCACCCGGCCACGGCAATATCCAGCTGGATGATCAGGAGCGGAAGTTCGACTACTCCACCGCATCGGACCTCTACACCCGGGCCGGTCAGTGGAAGCTGCTGTGGATCGGCCGTCGGAACGTCCAAACCATTGAAATCGAACAGGTCATGTCAGACCTGACCGACGAAGGCCGCGGCGCGCGCATCAGCTATGATGGAGATGGCACGCCGCTGGCCATGGACATCCGGATCAACCGGTCCTTCCGGCTGTTCTGGTCGCCCATCGTCATTGTCATCCCGGGCTGGCGGCCCTGGAAGACTCCGCTCTGATCACTTGTTGGCTAAGCCGAGCTTCTGGATGAGGTCTTGCTGTTCGGCGATCATCTGCTGCGCGTATTTCCGATAATCCTCGGAATTCTTGTAGATCACCGGCTGGGACAGATCATGCAGCACCTTCAGGTGAACCGGGTCTTCCAGACCGGCCTTCAGTGCGTCATGCAGCTTGGCCACGATCCGCGGGTCGATGCCCTTGGGACCGGCCAGGCCATAGGGCGACGCGGAGACGATTTTCTGTCCCGATTCCAGCAGCGTCGGCGCGTCGGGGAAGCGCGGTGAGCGTTCCTCGGTCCAGACGACCAGCATTTTCAGCTTGTCGGCATCGATCAGCGGGCCAAGCCCGGTGCCATCGGCGGCGACGTCCACATGTTCACCCAGGATCGCGGCGGCGACTTCCGCCGACCCCTTGAATGGCACATGAATCCATTTGAATCCGGAGTATAGCGCAATCTGCTCCATCGTGATGTGCGGTGTGGAGCCGGCGCCCGAGGTGCCATAGCGCAGCTTGCCCGGGTTGGCGCGGGCGTATTCGATCAGCGAACCCCAGGTCTTCCACTGGGTTGACGTGTTGACCGCGACGCCAAGGGTATAGCCGGTCAGGTGAATGACATAGGTGAAGTCCTTGGTCGGGTCCCACGACACCTTCTGCATATAGGGCAGCCGGAAGATCGTGATCGGCAACTGCGCGATCGTGTAGCCGTCGGGCTTGGCGGTCGCGGCCATCGTGGCCCCGCCGAGGGTACCGGACGCGCCAGGCTTGTTGTCGATGACGAACGGCTGACCCAGCTTCTTGCCCGCGATATCGGCCATGACCCGCAGATGGCGGTCGGTCGGGCCGCCGGCCGGCCAGGGCACGACCAGCGTGATCGGCCGCGTGGGGAAATTGTCCGCCTGCGCACGGGCCTGGCTGGGCGCCATGGCCGCTCCAGCGCCGCATAGCGCCAACAAGGCCAAGGTTGCGCGTCGCATGATTTTCATTGGGCACCTCCCGGTTTCGTTGGGAGGGACGGTATGGGAGGCGGGCGCGGGGTTCAAGGGGCCTCATTGATCCTGGTTGCCTTTGGGGCGGCGGATCGGGTAGATAGAAACAAATGAGGAACATTCGTCCTTGCGCTTGGGCCATTTCGGTTCTTGTATTCCGCCTGCTTCCCCCCTCCCCCCTTGAGGGGGAGGGGCGGGGTGGGGGGTCAATCGGCGCAGACCGCCGGCCATTCCTCCCCGTTGCGTCGGTTACCCGATCCTCGGCCGTACCGCTGCTTACCCCCCACCCCAACCCTCCCCTCAAGGGGGAAGGGAGTCAGAATGGATTTTTCACACGGTCCAACCCCATGTCCGGTGAGGAATCCCCACCGAACCGAACGCCCAGTTCCCCCGCGTGAGCCTACTTCACGCCCAGGCCAAGCTGCTTGATCAGCGCCTGCTGATCCTCGATCAACTGCATCGCGAAGGCCTGATAATCCGCGCTGTTCTTGTAGATCAGCGGCTGGGACAGCTCCTTCAGGATCGCCAGATGAGCCGGCTCCTCCATGCCCTTCTTGAACGCGTCGTGCAGGATCTGCACCACCTTCGGGTCCATCCCCTTGGGACCGGCCAGGCCATAGGGCGACTCCGACACGATCTTGTTGCCTTCCTCAACCAGCGTCGGACTGGCGGGGAACCGGGCGGAGCGTTCCTGCGTCCACACCACCAGCATGCGGAAATCGCCGGAATCAACCAGCGGGCCCATGCCCGTGCCACCGGCCACCGCCTCGACATGTTCACCCAACAGGGCAGCGGTCTGTTCAGCTTCACCCTTGAACGGCACCTGGGTCCACTTGAGCCCTTGCTGCAGCGCCACCTGCTCCATCGTAATGTGCAGCGTGGTACCGGTGCCGGGCGTGCCGTAGCGGATCTTGCCCGGGTTCGCCTTGGCATAGGCCAGCAGGTCGCCCCAGGTCTTCCACGGGGACTTCGCGTTGACCGCGGTGCCGAAGGTATAGCCGGTCACGTGGATGACGAAGCTGAAGTCCTTCTTCGGATCGAAGGAGACCTTCTGCATGTAGGGCAGCCGGAAGATCGTGATCGGCAACTGCGCCAGGGTATAGCCGTCGGGCTTGGCGGTCGCGGCCATCGTGGCCCCGCCCAGCGTGCCGGACGCGCCGGGCTTGTTGTCGATGATGACCGGCTGGCCCAGATGCTTGCTGGTCGCATCGGCCAGCACGCGCAGATGCCGGTCGGTCGCCCCGCCCGCGGGCCATGGCACCACCACCGTCACCGGCTTGGTCGGAAAACTCTGCGCCCGCGCGGCCCCAATGCTTCCGATCGCGGCCAGCAAACCAGCCAGGCCCAACATTCCCGCCCGCTTCATCACACGCATGTCAGTCTCCAGAGATCAAAAGTCTTAATGGCGAAGTCGATTAAACAGCGCCATGCGCACTGACAAGGCTGATATGCGCCGCTGCCGCGGACGGTCCCGCCGGGCTGGGCCGAGCACGATTGCCCTGGATGTGGAATTGAGTCCCCTGCCCTCGCGTGTCATACGCGCGATGGAAATCAATCCGGGGGAAACATGCTCAGGGCAATCCGGGCGGATACGCTCACGTCGGCACTGGCGCTCGCCATCGCCGCCTATATCATCAATGAGGGCATCGTCCTCGAAATTGGCGATAGTCATAATCCCGGATCGGGCTTCATCCTGTTCTGGGCGGGCATGATCATGGCGGGGCTGTCCGGAACGGTTTTCGTGCAAAGCCTGTTGCCGACCGCCGACCGGACCTCCATCGGGGCCGTGTTCAAGGATATCCGCTGGGGCAAGGTCCTGTATGTGACCGCCCTGCTGGTTGCCTATACGGCGGTTCTGGATACCCTGGGCTTCATCATCACGACGGGTATCCTGCTGCTCGTGCTGTTCAAGACGGTGGAGCCGCAGGGCTGGGTCACGTCCATCGTTGGCTCAATCCTCACCACCGGCATGACCTGGCTCGTGTTTGTCCATTGGCTCGGCACCCAGCTTCCCTCCGGCATCTTTGAGATCGGCTGAGACATGGACGTCCTTTCAAACCTCATGCTGGGCTTCGGCGTCGCTTTTCAGCCGATCAACCTGCTGTTCTGCTTCGCGGGCGTGTTCATCGGCACGCTGATCGGCGTGCTGCCCGGGATTGGCCCCGTGGCCGCGATGTCGCTGCTGCTGCCGATCACGTTCAACATAACCCCGGAAGCCGGCATCATCATGCTCTCGGGCATCTACTACGGCTCGATGTATGGCGGTTCGACCACGGCGATCCTGGTCAACATCCCAGGGGAGGCCGCCTCGGTCATCACCTGCCTCGACGGCTATCAGATGGCTCGGCAGGGCCGAGCGGGGCCGGCCTTGGGGATGGCGGCGATGGGATCGTTCATCGCGGGGACGGCGGCGATCGTGGGGCTGATGCTGCTCGCGCCCTCGCTCGCGCGCTTTGCGGTCAAGTTCGGTCCGACCGAGTATTTCAGTCTCATGGTCCTGGGCCTGACCATCCTGGTGTGGCTCAGCCAGGGGTCGATCCTCAAGGCGCTGATCATGGCCTGCATCGGCGTGGTACTGGGGCTGGTCGGCATCGACTCGATCACCGCCATGCCGCGCCTGACCTTCGACAAGCTGCAACTGATCGACGGGCTGGGCCTGGTGCCGATCGTGATGGGGCTGTTCGGGATCGCGGAAATCCTGAGCAACATCGAGCAGCGGCTTAATCGCAATATCTTCGAGACCAAGGTCAAGGGCCTGATGCCGACCAAGGAGGATTGGAAGCGCAGCGCGGGGCCGATCGCCCGCGGCTCGGTTCTGGGCTTCTTCCTGGGAATCCTGCCGGGTGGCGGGGCGGTGATTTCGTCCTTCCTGTCCTATGCGATGGAAAAGCGGCTGTCGAAAACGCCCGAGCGCTTCGGCAAGGGCGCGATCGAGGGCGTGGCCGGCCCCGAGACGGCGAACAACGCGGCCGCCGGCGCCGGGTTCATTCCGCTGCTGACGCTGGGCATTCCGCCGAACGTCGTCATGGCGCTGCTGCTGGGCGCATTCATCGTGCATGGCGTGCAGCCTGGGCCGTTGTTGATGGTTCAGCAGCCCGCGCTGTTCTGGGGCATCGTCGCCAGCATGTACATCGGCAACGTCATGTTGCTGGTCCTGAACATGCCGCTGATCGGGCTGTGGGTGCAGTTGCTGAAGGTGCCCTACAAGATCCTGTTCCCGATGATCCTGCTGTTCTGCGTCATCGGCGCCTACAGCGTGTCCAACCAGGTCTTCGACATCTACCTGATGCTGGGCTTCGGCATCCTGGGCTGGCTGATGAAGAAGTATGGCTATGAACCGGCCCCGCTGGTGCTGGCCTTCGTCCTGGGCCCGATGCTGGAGAACAACCTGCGCAAGGCACTGATCCTGAGCCAGGGCGATTTCACCCCCTTCGTCATGCGCCCGATCTCGGCCGTCTGCCTGGCCGCGGCGGTGCTGCTGCTGCTGTCTCCATTGCTGCCGGCGTTCCAGAAGCGCCGGAAGGAACTGGCGACCGAGGAAGGTTGATCGGGTTCGGCCGAGGGTCTGGGACCCTCGGCCGGGTTCGGTATGTTCCCCCTGCAACCCTGACTCGTTAGTGAAAATGCGAATTATTCGTAACTCCCAAGCCCCCCACCGTGAGCAAGAAAGGCGCTCGTGGAGGTACGGCGGGGCCAGCGTTATCCGGATAAAGCGAGGATGAGTGAAGCCGGCGTGGTCGAGAGGGCCGTGAGAAGATTCCAACCTTGTTTCCGGGCGG
>CAMCDA010000168.1 GCA_945873195.1 Asaia bogorensis | reverse complement strand
CCGGCCGGGTCGGGATGCGGCCATCGACCGGACGCATCCCGCGGCGCTACGGCTTTCCGGCGACCGCGATCGACTTCCAGGTCATCGGCCCCTTTGCTCGGACCATGCGCGATATGCGCCTGCTGTATGGCGCGCTTGCCGGCCCGGATGCGCGCGATCCCTATGCAGGTCGGTTCCCAGCCGACCCGGAGGTCACGCCCGGCCACCGTCTTCGGATCGGCTGGTTCACAGCGATCGGTAATGAGGGCGCGACGGCCGAGGTCGCGGCGAGCGTTGCCAACGCCGTCGACCGGTTGGGCGAAGCGAATTGTGTCGTGACGCCGGTCGCGGCGCCGTTCGACCTCGGTGCCCTGCGGGTGTTCCATGGCACGCTAACGGCTGCGGCCGCGGCCCGGATCCTCGCGCGGTTCCCGGATCGCTGGCGGACCGAAACTTGCGACAATGTTCGCGCCGCCGGCGAACGCGGTTTCGCGATTTCGGCCCCTGACTATGTCGACGCGCTGGACGCGCTGGCCGCCTGGCGCGCCGACGTGACCGCCGCCTGGGGCGAATACGATGCCCTGATCTGCCCCACTGCCGCGGCGCCGGCGTGGCGCGCGGAGGATGAGGCCCCGCCAGGCCTGACGCCCGCGACGCAGGGCATGTTCGGTGCCTGGATCAATGCGGCGGGATTGCCGGGTATCAGCGTGCCCGGCGATCCGCATCCGGACGGGCGGCCGATCGGCGTGCAGATCGTGGCCCCGTTCGGACATGACGACATCGTTATGGAAATCGCTCGCAGGTTGGAGACCCTGATGCCCTGGTCCGACCGGTGGCCCGCCATGGCACTGACCGCCGGAGTGTCAGCTTCATGAATGCCGCCATGTTTGTAGGGAGAGAACCCCGCGGGTCTCTTCATTTATTCTGATACCCAATAGACCCGATTCGGCATTCTTACGCCGGACGCGACCGCCACCGTTGGAAGGACGGGCAATACGGCGATGGCGTTTCGGGCAAGCTGGATACTGAATGCAGTCCGTGTGTTATTCGCCGGAGGGCGAGCGGCCGAGATGCACGGGCGTTCCAGCCGGGTCCTTCGGCCTTTCTTCATTCGCGGACTACGTCCAGCGCTCGAACAGCGAAGTGGCGGCTTTCGGACTCGTCGAGGACAAGATTTGTGTGGACAACATCGATACCGTGCTCGGCGGCGGACTCGTGGATTGCGTCCTGCCAGGACCCGGAGATCTGTCGGTCTCCTATGGAGTCCATGGCCGGTTCGCGCATCCCCTCGTCCAGCAGGCGATCAAGACGGTGATCGGAGGCGCGCGGCGGGCGGGGATCGCCGCGGGTCTCTACATCTCCGATCCATCCGAGGTCGCGGCGCTGCGCTCGGCCGCCGGCCGGATGCGCGAGCAGGTCCGGTGAGCACCAGTGTATCCAACCTGCTCAGCCCGTTAACACCGGCCGGCGGCCGCGCCAGGGCATCGCATTCTCATAGGCATGCGCCGCGCGAAAGACTGTTGGCTCGGTGAACGGCTTTCCGACCAACTGCATGGATATGGGCAGCCCGCCTTCGCCGAAGCCGGTGCAAACGCTGATCGCCGGAAAACCCGTGACGTTGAAGGGCATGGTGAATGACGGCTTCTCCATATTCCCCCATTTCGTCACGTCGGCGATGCGCGGCGCTTCCCCTGGCGCGGCGGCGCTGACGATGATGTCCAGGTCTTCCATCGCCGCCGCCATTTCCTGACACAGTAGACGGCGGCGGCGCGCCGTTTGCACCATGGTCGGGCCGCTGACCGTCGCGGCGAGCGCGACACGATCACGAAACAATTCTCCGTAATCCATGAACCGCTCGCGCAACCAGGGTGCATGCAGCGCAAAGGCCTCTGTGATCATGATCAGATACCCGACAGCGTGATAATCCGCCGCTGGAGACAGGGTGATATCGCGTACCTCGGCGCCTTCCTTCTGGAAGAAGTCCATCGCCGCGTCGATCCCCGAGCGTGTGGCGTCCGACGCGCGGTGGTCGGTTTCGAAGAAGTGGCGGATGACCCCGATGCGCAGCCCCTTCGCACCTTTCCCCAACTCGGCGGTGAAATCCGCCACCGGACGATTGGCGCTTGCCGGATCAGCCGGATCATGGCCCGCGAAGCCTTGCAGCAGAAGCGCGCAATCCTCCGCCGTCCACGCCATCGGGCCCGCGTGATCCAGCGTATAGGCCAACGGCAGGATACCAGCCCGGCTGGACAGGCCATAGGTCGGCTTGATCCCCGCGATGCCGCACAACGCCGCCGGCCCACGGATTGAACCGCCGGTGTCGGAACCAGTGCCGCCCAAAATCAGGCCAGCGGCGACGGCCGCGCCGGTGCCGGATGACGAGCCAGCGGTGAAGTGGTCAGTGTTCCAGGGATTGCGCGCGGGTGGCCAGGGCAGATCGAACGATGGCCCGCCAAATGCGAATTCATGCGTCGCGAGTTTCCCCAACATGACCGTGCCCGCCTCGGCCCATTTCTGAACCGTGCGCGCGTCCCGCGTGGGCACATTTGTTTCCAGCAGCTTCGAGTGCGCGGTCGTCCGAATTCCGGCTGTGTTGTATATGTCCTTATGCGCAATCGGGATGCCATCCAACGGGCCGCGTAAGGTCCCGGCCATCTGGCGTGCCTCGGCGGCCTTTGCGTCAGCCAGCGCGCGTTCCGCGGTGACCAGCAGAAAAGCGTTCAACGCGGGATCAAATCGGTCGATGCGGTCGAGGTGCGATTTCGTCAGTTCAACCGGCGAAAGTTGTTTCGCGGCGATGCGGCGTCCGGCTTCGGCGATCGTGAGAATTTCGCTCATGAGCGCTGCTCCACGTTGAAGGTCAGCGCCGGTTCCGCTTCACGCGGCAACGGGGCGTCCACGCGGGCGATCATTTGCTGAAAAATAAGCGCGCCCGGCTGCAATCCGCGAACCTGATCGGGTGTCAGGTTGATGCCGCTGCGAACAAGAATACTGGCGAGTTCAGCTTCTTCGATGTCGGGCGTGCTCATGGCGCGGTCCTTCTGTTCCGGGTGTTCGCGGGAACCATAGCGGCGGTGGACGCCGCCCGCACAGGGGTGGTGATCGAAACCACCTAAAAGCGAAGGAAGACCAAAGTCGGGTTACAGCCACCCCTTCTCTTGGAACGGCTCCAGGCGCGTGCCTGGCGGGGCAAACCAACCGCCTGTGCGGTAGCGGGCCCCAAGGCTCATCGCCAGTTCCTTGTTGCCGAATGGGATGTTGAGCCGGGTTCCGTCATCACCGGCCGCGGATTGCCGGACCTGCCGTGAGGGCTTGGAAACGCCTGAGGCTTGCCCCCGGCTGCCGCCGCGTTTGATCGGTCCGGGCGCACTGGCGTTCCGCACACTCCGGCCGGCCGCTTTGCCTGGCGTTGATGGGGACGCTTTGAGCTTCTTCGCCGTTTTTTGGCGCGTGGGTTCGGTTTCCGTGGTCTGGACGCTGGATCGCGCCTTCGCCGCCACGGGCGGCGCCCGGCGGCTGGGGGTTGCTGATTGGCCGTTTTCCTCCCCCGAAAGCGGTACGGCCGACCGGGTTTTTCGCCGCGTGCCTTTGTCCCCACCCCGCGCCGTCGGGACGACCCTCGGTGAGACCGCCGGTAACGGGATGCCGTCCGCGGGCGCGCCGGCCCGGAGCCGACCGATGATACGGGAGGCCTGTCCGCAGACAGCGTCGATCGCCTCCTCCGCGCCGCGGCGGCCGTAGAGGACCTCGTCGAGCAGAAATTCCAGCTTTGCCGTTACCGCCGGATCGACCAGCGCCTGGTCGGCTTTCCCGAGGACGTCGAACAACACGAGGCCTCGTTCCGTCGGCACGATGTTCTTTCCGCTGGCCACCAGAAACTCCTGACGTTTGAGGCCCTGGATGATCTCAGCCCGCGTGGCCGGTGTGCCGATCCCCTTGGCTTCCTTCAGCCGTTCGCGGTGCTCCGGGTTCTCGACGAAACGCCAGGCGTTCGCCATGGCCTCGATCAAAGTCCCTTCATTGTAGCGGGGCGGCGGCTTCGTCTCCTTCGTTTCCACTTTCGGGCCGCTCAGGCTGGTCGGTTCGCCGTTCCGCAGGGACGGCAGCATTTGTCCGTCCTCATCATCCTCTCGCTCCGCGTCCTCGCCGAACGCGGCGCGCCAGCCAATCTCGATCGGCTGACGGCCAACAGAGCGAAACGCGTGACCATGAACGTCCAGCACCGCGGTCGTCTGGCGGTACCGGAAATCCGGCATCAGAGCGGCCAGATAGGATCGGGCGATGACCATGAACAGCCGCTGCTCGTCGGCCGTCAGCCGGGGCCAAATGGCGCGCAGTTCGCCCACTGTGTTCACGTTCGGGATAATGGCGTGGTGGGATACGCCCTCGAGGCCCTTGTCCCAGAAGTGCCCAGACTTTCCCTTCCGGATGACTGGCTGAGGCGGCATCGGCAGCGGGCCGAACATCTTTCCCCCGGTCAGCGCCGCAACGATCTTCGGCACATCCTGGATCAGGCTTTCAGGCAAATATCGCGACTCTGCCCTCGGGTAGGTGATGAGCTTTTTGCCCTCCCCATCGTAAAGTTCCTGGGCGACCTCAAGCGTCCGGGCGGCGGACCAGCCGAAGCGGGAGCCGCAGAGTTTCTGCAGCGTGGGCAGGTCGTGGAGCCGTGGCGGCGCCTGCCGCTTTTCCTCCACCTTGACGGCAATCGGGCCGGTGAAGCCGTCGGCGCGCGCCGCGATCGCCGCCGCATCCTCTTGTTTGAGGATCTTCTCTGGCGGGGCGTGCCGCATTGGGAAGGTGCCACTGGCGACGCGTGCGAGCGCCACGACCTCGAAATACGTTTGCGGCCGGAATGCCCGGATTTCCAGTTCCCGTCTGCAGACGATCGCCAGAGTCGGCGTCTTCACGCGGCCAACACCGATGACGGCACGCTGGCCACGGCCCAGAAGCACGGTCGCGGTGCGGGTGAGCGACAGGTTGTAAATCTGGTCGGATTGCTGCCGCGCCACCGCCGCCGCGTGGAGGTTCTGATACGCGGCGTTCGGTTTCGCGGCGGCGAAGGCGTCGCGGATTGTCTTTGGGTCCTGCGCGGTGAACATGACCCGCATGACCTCGCCCCGGAAATGGCAATGGTCGAGGATTTCCTGGCCGATCAACTGTCCCTCGCGGTCGCAGTCGGTCGCCAGCCAGACCCTGCGCGCTGAACGGAGGGCGGCACGGATCGCCTTGAGCTTACTGGCCTTGTTCCCGCCGTTCGCCGGTTTGGTTCCGTAAAGCCCGTCCGGGCGTAGCAGAACCGCGGACCAGCGCTTCCAGTCGGGGTTCACGTCCTCCGGCTCAAGCAGCGTGATCAGGTGCCCTTCGGCCGGCAGAATCGCGCCATATCGATTGCCAAGAGCGGCACGGACGTCTCTGGCCTGACTGCTCTTCTCGGTGATGACGATATCGGTCGACATGAGGCGGTGTCTTGTTCAACCGTGGGGGCACCGGCGCGAATCCGGGTGACCGGAACTGTGCGGTATGCGGACGCGCGGGTTCAAGCCCTGATGTCGTGTGGGAGCGGCATGGTTTGGCCTCCGGTTTTCGTTGGCCGGAACGTTCGGACGGCCGGCCGCGAGTGTTAATGCGCGCGAGCCACCGCTTGGCGCCCAAAGACGACATGCTTTAGCCTCGGAGAAACCCCGCCCGGGAGGCTTCCATGCTGACAGACCGCTACGGTCTCGCGCTGACCACCACCTCCGCCGCCGCGCGCGACGCCTATGTCGAAGGCTGCGACCTGCTGCTGAGCATCTTCCCGGGCGCCACCGCCGCCCTGGACCGCGCCATCGCCGCAGATCCGGACTTCGCCCTGGCCCATATCGCCCGCGCCCGGTCGCGCCAGACAGCCACCGACCTGGCGGGCATGCGGGAGTCCCTGGCCGCGGCCGAGTCCGTCAGCGCCGGCCTTCCCGCGCGGGACCTGAGCCATATCGCGGTATTCCGGCTGTTGTTCGCCGGACAGCCGGCCGCGTGCTTGGCGGCGGTTCGGGCGCATCTGGACCAATGGCCGCGCGACGCCGTGGTCCTCAGCCTGGTCGCCAACCAGGGCGGGCTGATCGGCATGTCCGGTCTGGCGGGCCGCGAACACAACCTGGCGGCGCTACTGACCAAACTCGCCCCGCACTACGGCGACGACTGGTTCTTCAACTGCCATTACGGCATGGCCTTGTCCGAGGTCAGCCGCCAAGCCGAGGCGCGGCCGATCATCGAACGGTCTTTGGCCGCGTACAAGCTGAACGCCTATGGCGCGCACGCGCTGGCGCATTGTTGTTACGAAACCGGCAAGCGCGACGAGGCCATCGCGTTCATGAAAGAATGGCTGCCGTGCTACCACAGAGACGGCGCGCTTTACGGCCACCTGGCCTGGCATCTCGCGATCTTCGAATTGCAGGCGGGCAACATGGACGCCTGTCTTCGTTTGTATCATGCAGCATTCTCCGCGCCCGACCATCGCGGCGCGGCGCAGCAGAAGCTGAACGACACGGCCGCGTTCCTGTGGCGATCCGAACTGGCCGGCCATCCGCGCGATCCCGGAAAATGGGCCGTTATGCTGGATTTCGTGCGCGAGAAATTCCCCCGGCCCGGCCAGTCGATCGCGGATTGGCACGCCGCTTTGGTCTATGCCGCCAACGCCGAATACGACGCCCTGGACGCCTGGATCGACGCCATCGAGGACCTGGACCGCGCCGGGCGGTATGCCTCCGGGACCACCGTGCCCGCGGCTGCCCGCGCCTTCGCCGCCTTCCAGCGCGGCGACTATGCCACCGTCATCGACCGGATCGTGCCCATGCTGACCGAGCGCGAACGCATCGGCGGCAGCCGCGCGCAGGTGGATTTGATCGAGTTCACACTGCTGGCCTCGTACCTGCGCTCGGGACGTCAGGAGGACGCGCGCCGCCTGCGGGACCAACGCCGCCCGGGCGGCAGTCTGGTGCCGGTCGCCGGCCTGAACTGAACCAAACCCGAACCTAACAGCGCGACATGTCTGGCTGATCGTACCAGGCGCTGCCCAGTCTGCCGGGGTGGAGAAGGTGTTGGCACCTTCGATCCGTTGGAGCAAGAAGCAGAACCGGCGCCACAAGTCACTCACCGATGGGCCGCGTAGCGGACCAATGCCACGCAAAGCGGTCAGCCGGCGTGGGCACGGCACTCGATCCTGCAATGCAATCGGTGGCTGCCGGCTTGTTGTCGTCGCCGACCCCAGTTTCTCGGTACTGGGACTGGTTGGTGCGTTTCGGCACCGCGTCTGCCTAATGACCCGCGCGCGCCTGGATCCCAGTCTGTTTGAACAGGATCCGGAACGCCGCACCCGTCACAAAGACTTCCGCCGCAATGAGAAGTCAAAACACGTAGCCTGCCTGAATCGTCGCTTGTTGGTCAGCCTATCGGGAGGTTGGCCTCTTGTTATCTGCGATTCGTAAGGCGAGAACCGCCGGCAAGCGCGGGGACACGAAGGCATCTGCCTTTTCTCCGGCTGTTGAGATCGCCACTCTCTGCCCAAGTTGCGAGGACTCCCGTTCCCCCGGCCATTCTTGCGAAAGCATCCTTTCCTTGGCATCCGACAAAAGAACGGATAGCGTGAGATCCTTTCCTTGTCCTGATCCTTTCGAAAGGTTCGACTTGGTGTTGAGGGTTCCCTGGCCGAGAGCCCCTCTCGTGCCGCCCCGAGCGAACTGTTGATAGGTGCGCTATGGGTCATCAGCGCCTCGGAACACTACCGGCCCACCGCCTGTTGCCTGAGATTGTCAGGTATCTGGTCACCGGTGGAACCCCTACCGAGGATCTGGTCGACCAGGTTACTGAGGTTGGCCGGGATGCGCTGAAACTCGCCGTGAACGACCCGGTGTTTATCGAGGCGTTGTGGCTCCTCGTCCGAGTGCCCCAAGCGGCTGCTTCCGAAAACTTCCAGGCAGCTCTCGCAGAGCTCGGCGTGAGCGGCGTGACGCTACCCTCCCTATCCGACGTTCTGGTGAGCTATGACCGAGCCTTGGAGAAGGTTCAGCGCCAACCACACGTCGGTGCAACCGACCTTGGCGAAATTGCCCGCCGCGCGGGGCTGTCGGCCCTCGGGGCGGAAGTGCGAGGAGCATTGCCGACTCTTTGGGCTCCGACGGCTGCTGATGTGCAGTCGTCTGTTGCAGTGCTCCAGGGGACGGAGCGGTTCGCCGCGCTCGCCCACCGGTTCTATGCAAACTTCGTCGAGCGCGTCATCCACTATTACGTGGATCGCAACCTGCACAACATGGTTGGCAACGGCCGCGTCGCGCGATCTGTTCACGATCTTCATGCCTTCAATGATTCCATCCGACGCCACTGTGATGAAGCGGCAATCATCATGCGGGCCTTCGCAAAGGATTGGCTGGGCAAGAACCACTACAGAGACGGCAGCCAGATATCGAGGGCTGATGTGCGCCGCTTCTCAGGCCATGCGATCGAGAAGATAAGGATCGAACTCGATCTGAGAAAGGGAGCACCGTGAAAAGGTTCTCGGTCGAATGCGGGGTTTCTCAACCCTCTGGCACAGACGCGATCGCCATGAACGTCCATGGAGGGGCAAAGAACGTCAATCTACGCATCGATTATATCAGCCGGACGATGCTAGGAAACATCCCTGATTTGCTGATCGACTTGCTGGAGGTCGCGGCCTATGTGTACTGCGCGGACCAGAGGCTTGTTCGTGGTTCGGATAAACTGACGCACTTCGGGGAGAACTGGCGCCGCAGCCTGCACTTTTCGATCCCAGTGCGTCAGTTGGAGGCCTGGCAAGACCCCGATATCCATGAAATTCTTGCGCATACGCTCGGCTTTTTGTCGGACGACAGCTACGAGTTCCACTTTCGCAAGGCGGAGAAGCCGGTCCAGCCAAAGGAAGTCTACTTTCCCAATCTGATCGAAGCGTCTACCGAGCACGACGATGTGGCATTGTTCTCCGGAGGCATCGATTCGTTCGCGGGGGCTGTCAATGATATCGTCACCCTTGGGAAATCGGTTACGCTCGTAGGACACTATTCCTCGACCAAGGTTCGTGCCGTTCAGCAAAATCTGATCGACGGGCTGAAGCACCGCGGCTTCGATCGACGGCTCTCCTACATTCCGGTCTGGGTCAGCAACGAAAACGGACGAGCCCGAGAATTCACGCAGCGAAGCCGCTCGTTCCTTTTTGCCTGCCTTGGGCTGGTGGTTGCCAGGATGTCCGGCAAGGATCGCTTCAGCTTCTACGAGAACGGCGTCGTCAGCATTAATCCGCCGCTGGCTGGTGATGTTGTTGGAGGCCGGGCGACACGCACCACACATCCGAAGGTGCTGCGGGGATTGGAGACACTGTTCTCGATGCTGTTGGATCGCCAAATCGAGATCAAGACGCCGCTTCAATGGCTGACCAAAAAGGAGGTGATACAGAAAATCGAGGAAGCGGGTATGGCCGACATGCTTGGGCAAACGGTCAGTTGCACACGCCCGCGAAGATGGACGGAAAGCCAGAAGCACTGTGGAGTGTGCTCGCAATGCATCGACCGCCGCTTTGCCGTACTCGCGGCAGACATCGGAACTCACGAGCCACCCGGCAACTACATGCGTGACCTTCTCCTTGGTGATCGCAGCGCCGATGATGATTTGCGCATGGCGCTCAGCTACGTCTCATTGTTTCAGCGGGTCGCCGTAACGCCTAAAGATAGATTCCTCGTAGATTTCCCCGAAGTCATATCCGCACTCGACTGCTTTCCTGGATTGTCGACCGGTGACGCAGGAGACCGGGTGTTCAACCTGTTTCAGCGCCATGCGAAGGCAGTCGAGGACGTCATCACTGCGGCCGTTGCGGCGCATGTAAGGCAGTTATTGCGGAACGAGCTACCAGCGGGGTCGCTCCTGGCGACATGCTTTAGCCGCGGGCACGTTGAAGTCGGGCTCGCCTCGGACTACGACGCGCAGACCAAGGCTTTCGTCGATCGCCTCAGCGGTCCAGTTCTTGAGTTCGGGGTCGACGAGGTGGCCAAGCGCGTACACTTTAATGGGGGACATCATCTGGATGGCGCAAACTTCCGGATGGTCGAGGCACTGATCAGGCAGTTCCGCGAGGCGAAGGCCAAGCGGGCTGATGTGTCATTTCTCTCCGCTCCTAAACTGGCGCATGCGCTGAGCATGGACGAACAATCGATGCGCCAACAGGTGAGGCGCCTCCGCAAGGCACTTGAACCGCTGACGGTGATGCTCGGCATCCCAATGGATCAAGACACCTTCATTCAGACGAAGGAGCGCGATGGCTATCGTTTGAACCCTGAGTGGCGAGAGGTCGCGATCGGCGACATCCGAGGCGAAGGCGAGGTCCCATCACAAGCCTGAACCTCCTGTGTCACAGCTCGACTGGCCTGATGTCACAACTCGCCAGCGAGAACCCCCGTTTTCCGGGGCTTTTTCGTGCCGCAATGTCACAAGAACGATTAGAGCTGATCATATCGTCCAACCGATAATACGTCGAAGATGCACGCATATCCAAGCACCCCACGGTGACTGGATGAATTGGAAAGCACATCGACGGAGTTGCTCCCTTGTCACTTCGGCATCTGAACCAGATCGCGCTAGCCGATCGCTGGAACATAAGCGCCCGCACGTTGGAACGCTGGCGCTGGATCGGAGAGGGCCCGCGATACGTAAAGCTCGGCGGCCGCGTCCGGTATCGCCTCGAGGATATCGAAGCCTATGAGGCTCGGCAGGTTCGCGCCAGCACCGCTGATACGGGAGCGGGGCTGCGCCAAGCGTCCGCAAATGAAGATCCCGATTCCGATCGCGACCGCCGGGCGGGTCGTCCTCACCATCGTGGGGCAGCCGCGTAGGCGCGACACCATCCCCCGACAGCATGTCGGCGTTCGCGGAGTCCTTCTGGAATGGAGCGGAATGATCTTACGGTTCATCTGGCGACCGCGCAGGAATCCACCGATCCTGTTCTTGCCCCATCGCAATGCCTGGATGCCACGGGCGATCAGGTGGCACCGCTTCCCCGGATGAGGGTGACGGTTGGTGACTACAATCAAGCTGGGCCGTGGACCGACAGGCGCGAACTGAGCTGGCAGGACCTTATCCTGCTCCTCACGATACACAGATCCGGCCCGAAAGCGGGATCCTGCATCGTGCCGGCGGTCTTCCGGGGCAAGAAGCGTCAGAAGGCCTACGCCGACCAAATCGATGTCGCGTTCCTCGACAGCGACACCGGCCACACTCTGGAGGAGATCAAGGCCGCAATTGTCAATCAGCGTTGAATAGTTTCCAGGTAACAGCGCCCAAAAGTTTCCAGTTATTCAGGCCGGTTTCGGCTGTTTTTTGCGCTGCTTGAAGCGGAAGGAGTCGTTCCCGGTTTCCAGGATGTCGCAGTGGTGAGTGATGCGGTCGAG
>CAMCDA010000167.1 GCA_945873195.1 Asaia bogorensis | reverse complement strand
ATGAAATAGTCGAGAAAGACCGTGGCCTCGAAAATTTCTCCATCCTCTTGTGCCGCCATGTCCATCGTGATCCCCAAACGCGAACCGAGGGACCGCATAGATTCAGCACGTCAGCCGTTTGTCACGTACTCCTTCACCCGATTGCCCTGTCCCCCCTCGGCCGCGCGCTTGTGTCCACCCACCCCCGCCGATACCCTCGTCCCAAGACAACAAACAGCTCAGGGAGGGCTCGTAAATGCGTCTCGCGGGAAAGGTTGCCATCATCAGCGGCGGGGCCGGCGGCATGGGGGAGGCGACGGCGCGGCTGTTCGCGCGTGAAGGCGCAAAGGTCGTCATCGCCGACATACTCGAATCCGAAGGCACCCGGATCGCGGGGGAAATCGGACCGGCGGCGCGCTTCGAACGGCTCGACGTCACCGACGAAGCGGGGTGGGAGGCGGTGGTGGCATCGACCATCCGCCATTTCGGCAAGCTCGACATCCTGGTCAACAACGCCGGCATCTCGGGCAATTCGGTCGCCGACCTGTACTCGACCGAGGGATGGCACCGCATCATCTCGATCAACGCGACCGGCGTCTTCCTCGGCACCAAATACGCAGTGAAAGCCATGCTCGGCAAAGGGGGCGCGATCGTAAACATGTCCTCGATCAACGGCTTCGTCGGCAGCGAGGGCGCACACATGGCCTACCACGCCTCCAAGGGCGGCGTGCGGATGATGACCAAGGTCGTCGCCGTGCAGCATGCCAAGGATGGCATCCGCTGCAACTCAGTCCATCCCGGCACCATGCCGCCCATGCGCACGGCGATCCGATCCCGCGACCCGCAGATCCGGGCGGAGCGGATGAAGACGATCCCCATGGGGCGGGCCGGCGAGGTGGAAGAGGTCGCGAACGCGGTGCTGTTCCTGGCCTCGGATGAAGCGTCCTACATCACGGGCACCGAACTGGTCGTCGATGGGGGCGCGATCGCGATCTGAGGTCGGACAGAAGTTGGCGGAAGCGCTTCTCCGATCGTTCCCAAGCGCTTTCGCCGGGCGGGCCGGGACCGCCAGGACCAGGGCATAAACCGCGTCCTACCGGCTTGGTGCGCCACGTTTGCCGGTGGCATAAAGGCGGGCCGATTCACAGCCAGGAACCACCTCATGTCCCAGAGTGTCTGCGCCACCACCATCGCCGACTATGATCGCGACGGCGCCGTGGTGATCCGCCAGGCCTTCGCGCCGCATTGGGTCGAATTGCTTGCGGCGGGAGTGGAGCGCAACCTGGGCGAGCCTGGCCCCTTCGGCAAGGTCTACACGCCGGAAGGCAAGCCCGGTCGGTTCTTCGGCGATTACTGCTCCTGGCAGCGGATTCCCGAATACGAGGCGTTCCTGCGCCATTCGCCGGCCGCCGCCATCGCCGGCGCGCTGATGGCAAGCCGCAAGGTCAACCTGTTCCACGAACACGTGCTGGTGAAGGAACCAGGCACCGAGGAACCGACGCCCTGGCACAATGACCAACCCTATTGGACCGTCGAAGGCTGGCATGTGTGCTCGCTGTGGATCCCGCTGGATCCCGTGGTGCGGGCGAATGGCGTTGAGTATGTCGCGGGATCGCACCGGCGCGATGAATGGTTCAAGCCGAAGCGCTTTGCCGACAGCGCCGACCACCCCTCGGACGATCCTCGTTTCCTTCCCGTGCCGGACGTTGCGGGAAATCGGGACGCCTACACCCTGCTCGGCTGGGACCTGGCGCCAGGGGATTGCGTGGCATTCCATGGGCTCACGCTGCATGGCGCGCCTGGCAATCGCAGTGGGCAGGTCCGCCGCCGAGCGGTTTCCGCGCGCTGGACTGGGGACGACGCGATTTTTACGCGGCGCAAGGGTATCGAAAGCCCTCCTGCCCCAGCCAATGCGCCGCCGCACGGCGGGCCGATGGATAGCGACGTCTTCCCGGTGGTCTGGCGCGCAGCCTGATCCGCGCCCCGGCCTGGACGCCTCCCCAGCGCGCGGTGATGCTGGGTGCCGGTAACGGCGACGAAAGGGTGGCGCCCATGGGACAGAGAGACAATTGGGGCTGGCAGGCTCGTTTCGGCATCTTCATCGTCGGGAACGAAGCGGTCCCCGAGGCCGAATGGTGGGCGATGCTTCCCCCGAATGTCTCGGTCCATGCCGCCCGCGTCACCGCCCGCGCACCTTGGGCACGATGGCGCGACGACCACTCCAGCGTGGAACTGGAGGACGACCTTGCCCGCGGCTGCCGGCAATTCGCGGCCATGCGCCTCTCGGCCGTGGTTGTGGGACACAGTTCCAGCAGCATCGTGGGCGGCAAGGGCTGGGACGAGGCCGTGGTGGCGCAGCTCTCGGCGATGTTGGGTGCCGGCACCCGCGTTACCACAAATGGGCTGGATTGCCTTGCCGCGCTGAAGGCCTCGGGGGTACGGCGGCCGTTCCTGGTGTTGCCCCCGTGGTTCAATGACCAGACCGTGGCGGCGGGCGTGCGCTACTTCGCCGACCAAGGTGTCGCTCCGGTCGCCCACCATCGATACGATCCTGGCCGCAAATGGCGCGACGTGCCACCTGGCGATCTCTACGGGCAGGGTATGGGCTTTGAGCAGGAGATCGAACCTCTTTACGCACAGATCAAATCGGCTTGCCCCGCCGAGGCCGACGGCGTGCTGATCGCCGGCACGGGGTTCCGTTGCGTCGGTATCCTCGACGCATTGGAGCGGGACCTGCGGCGACCGGTTGTCTCGGCGAACCAGGCCAGCCTCTGGCAATGCCTGCGCCTGTCTGGTGTGCACACCCCGATCAGTGGCTACGGGAGCCTTCTTTGTCGGTGATCTGGACCTGGGTGACCGTCCGAGGGTTTTGTGAGTCATATCGGTCTGTTACCTAGGGAGGGCTTGGGCACTGTGTGCTCCGGCGCTCCCGCCAGCCAGCCATGGCGGCCAGCATCGAACGGTGGACGTGTGGCAAAATCTGGCCGGCATCCTGTGTATGCCGAGCACGGCGATCGACCGGCTCTGCCGGTCCAAGAAATGCACAGAATCCGAAATTCCTGACCGGAATCAGCAGAGCCTACATTGTGCACAATTCGCGGTCTAAATTGTATGCAATCCGACGCGTTGAGAGCAGCAATCCTGTCGCGACACTTTGCCGTAGCACGAAGTTGGCTAGAACTGTCCGTCGCCGGCGACCTGACTGGAAAGCGCGGTCGGATCGCGTCGCGCACCGATGTGCCGTTGGAAAATGAGCCGCACATGCACCAGCGGCGCGCCGATCCGTTCCATCCGCCGCACCTCAAAAGCCAGGCAATCCGCGGATGGTACAAGTGTTGCGGGGGAACGTGGCGATGACCTGCCTCGCCCGGTGCCAGACCATGACGCCGGTTACCACATCATGCCAATCTTGATTGCTCACCTTGAAAGGGATCGCACCCATGTCTGACTACGATCTGGTCATCGCCGGCGGAACGGTTGTCACCGCCGCCGACATGTTCCGCGGCGACATCGGCATCAACGGCGACCGGATTGCCGCGGTTGGGCTGGATCTGAAGGGCGCCCGCCGGATCGACGCCGATGGGCTGCTGGTGATGCCCGGCGGCGTCGACACGCATTGCCACATCGAGCAATTGCAGGAACACGGCGGTGCCGATGAGGAAAGCTGGATTTCCGGCAGCACCTCCGCGCTTGCCGGGGGCACCACCAGCGTCATCACGTTCTCGGCGCAGTTTAAGGGCCGCGGTGTGCTGGAGCCGCTGGCCGAGTACCGCCGTCGGGCGAGCCATGCCATGGTGGATTATTCGTTCCACCAGATCATTTCCGATGCATCGGACGAGGTGATCTTCAAGCAGATCCCCGAGGTCGTCGCATCTGGCGTGCGAAGCCTGAAAGTGTTCCTGACCTACGAAAACTCCCACGTCGATGACCGGGATTTCCTGCGCGTACTCGCCGCCGCGCGCCGCCACGGCATGCTGGTGACCGTGCATTGCGAGAATTACGAGGCGATCAACTGGCGCACCAAGGCCCTGCTGGCGGCCGGGCATGTGGAGCCGAAATACCACGCCTGGTCGCGCCCCTCGATGATCGAGCGGGAAGCAACGCATCGCGCCATCGCGCTCGCCGAACTGGTGGACCAGCCGATCCAGATCTTCCACGTCTCCTGCCCCGAGGTCGCGGCCGAGATCGCCCAGGCCCAGGCCCGCGGCCTGAAAGTCTGGGGCGAGACCTGCCCGCAGTACTTCGTCCTGTCCGCCGCCGACATGGATCGCCCGGGCTTCGAGGGTGCCAAGTACATGTGCAGCCCCTCACCCCGGGACGCGGCCGCCAGCGCCGGACTGTGGGACATGATCCGGATGGGAACACTGGACGTCGTGTCGTCCGACCATAGCGGCTGGGGCTATATGTCGCCGGTCGGCAAGCGGGTCCACGGCACCAACGCGCCCTTCAGCGACATTCCGAACGGCGTGCCCGGCCTCGCGTCGCGCCTGCCGATCCTGTTCAGCGAGGGCGTCGGCAAGGGCCACATCGATCCCTGCCAGTTCGTCCGCCTCACCGCCGCCAACCCGGCGAAGTTGTTTGGTCTGTATCCGCGCAAAGGGACAATCGCGCCGGGGGCGGATGCCGATCTGGTCCTGTGGGATGCCAAGAAGCAGGTCACAATCACCAACGACGTCCTGCAGCATGTCATCGATTACACGCCCTATGACGGCATGTCCGTCACCGGCTGGCCGGTCGCCACGATCCGGCGCGGACAGGTGGCGATGCGTGATGGCAAGGTTCTCGCGGAACCGGGTTCGGGCCAATTCCTGGCCCGCGGGCCCTATGACCTGATCAAGCCGACCGGTCGCCTGCCCTTCGGCTTCGATGCCAGCGCGTATCAGGTTTGAGGGGGGCACGAACGTGAGCGATGCTCTACGTACGGCCGGCCCCGAAACCATCGCCCAATTCCGAGTAAGACTGCCCCGTGGGGAAGGCATCCCGCGCGGACGCGGAGAAGCTTGCGGGATGACCGGTTCGTGACCCGCGCGCTGTGGCAACTCTCGGCCGGTGCGTTGGTCGAAACGTACCGCCAGCGCACGGCGACGCCGTCGGCCGCGCTGGAGGACGTTCTGGCGCGGTTGGACGCCGTCAATCCGCGGATCAACGCGGTGATCGCCCGCAATGACGCCCTGGCCCGCGCCGCCGCCGCCGAAAGCACGCGCCGATGGGCGGAGGGTTCGCCGCTGGGTCCGCTCGACGGTGTGCCGTTCACCGTGAAGGACAACATTCCGACCGCCGGATTGCCCACGACCTGGGGCAGCGCTGCCTATCGCGCGATTGCCCCCACCCTCGACGAATTGCCTGTTGTCCGGCTGCGCGCCGCGGGGGCCGTGCTGATCGGCAAGACCAACGTGCCGGAGTTCACCTCGCAGGGCTACACCGACAACGCTCTGTTCGGACCGACCCGCAATCCCTGGAACACCGACCTGACGCCGGGCGGATCATCGGGCGGCGCGGTGGCAGCCGTTGCCGCAGGCATCGGACCGTTTGCCATCGGCACCGATGGAGGCGGTTCGATCCGCCGGCCGGCATCGCATACCGGTCTGTTTGGGCTAAAGCCGAGCCTGGGGCGGGTGGCGCGGTGTGATGGGCTGCCAGCGATTCTGTTAGATTATGAGGTCATCGGACCGATCGCGCGGACTGTCGCCGATCTGGTGACCGTGATGGCGGTGATCGGACGGGCGGACCCGCGCGATCCCGCTTCCCTGGCACTGCCGGAGTTTGTGGTTCCGGAGTCTCGTCCGTTACGCATTCTTTACGTCCGTCGGTTCGGTGACCATCCGGTGGATCCGGAGATTGCCGCCAGCACGGATGCCCTCGCGCAGGCGCTGACATCCCTGGGCCATCGGGTCGAACCGGCGGATGCGCCGTTCGACGTTGACGCGGTGGCGCGGATCCAGGCCGCGGTCGGTCAGGCCGGACTGGCGTGGCTCGGGCAGGATTTCGGTATCTCCCCCGTCGCGGACGCACTCCGGGAATCAGCGGCGGGCGGTGCCGCGATGTCGGCCGCGTCGCTGTTCGCCGCCCTGGATGCCGCGACCGCTCTGCGCCGGCGCATGGGCATGCTGTTCCAAGACCACGACCTGATCCTGACACCCGCCGCCGCGGCCCTGCCCTGGCCCGCGACCGAGACGCATCCGCCGGAAATCGCAGGCCGCCCGGTGGGGCCGCGCGGCCACGCCGTCTTCACCGCCTTTGCGAATATCACCGGACTGCCAGGGATCACCGTTCCGGGCCCGCGTTCGGCCACCGGGCTGCCGATCGGCGCGCAACTCGTCGGTCCGGTGGGCGCGGACGGGCTGCTGCTGGCCATTGCGGCACAACTGGAGGCGCTGCTCCCCGCACCACCGGACTGGCCCGATCTTGGCTGAGCCCTCTCCGTTACGGTTTCAGGCCAGACGGCCGCCCCTGACCCCGCACGCGCGTGCGGGTTTTGGACAACACGTCTCCGAATGATCTGGCACATGGCTTGCTTAGGAACTGGAGCAACCCAGGCCGTACCATGCCAAACGACGCGTCTTCCACCCAGATCGCCACGGGCGCCTCTCTCACGGTCGAGCGGGTGGCGCATCGGTATGGCAACGCCGTCGCGTTGGAGCAGATTTCCCTCCACGTCGCGGGCGGTGAGCTTCTGTCGCTTCTGGGGCCTTCGGGTTGCGGCAAGACGACGTTGCTGCGGATCATCGGCGGCTTCATCGAACAGAGCGCCGGGCGCATCCTGATCCAAGGCCAGGCGGTCGATCACCAGCCGCCCAACAAGCGCACCGTGGGGATCGTCTTTCAGAACTACGCGCTGTTCCCGCACATGACCGTCGCCCGCAACATCGCTTACGGACTGGAGGCACGTCGCGTCGCCGGGGCCGAGGTCAAGGCGCGCGTGGCCGAGATGCTCGCCCTGGTCCGGCTGAGCCACTTGGCCGATCGCACGCCGCGGGAACTGTCCGGCGGGCAACAGCAACGCGTCGCGCTGGCCCGGGCGCTGGCCGTGCGGCCATCGATCCTGCTGCTGGACGAACCCTTTGCGGCGCTCGACAAGAATCTGCGCCTCGACATGCAGATCGAGGTCAAACGCATCCAGCGCCTGTCCGGCACCACGACGATCCTGGTCACCCATGACCAGGAGGAAGCGCTGTCGCTGTCCGACCGGATCGCCGTACTCAACCAGGGCCGGCTGGAACAGCTTGCCACGCCCACCGAGGTCTATGACCGTCCGACATCGCTGTTCGTCAACACATTCGTCGGGACGGCCAACGTAATCCCGGGTGTCCTCGATTCCGTCCGTGACGGATCGGCGCTGGTGACGCTGCAAGGCGGCGGCCAGATTGCCGCCCGCGCGCCGACCCAGGCGATCGCCCCGGGCGAGCCGGTTGTCGTCTGCATTCGCCCTGAACATCTACGCATCGCAAGCGACGGACCGGGCCTGACCGGCGCGGTCGAAATGGGCCTGCCACTGGGCGCCACCATCGTCCACGAGGTCCGCACCGCCTCTGGCATGTCGTTGAAGATCGCCGAACCCCGTGCAACCGGCATGGAACCGCTTTCACCCGGCACCATCGTAACGCTGTGCCCGACCCAACCCGAGGCCGTGGGCGTGTTCCGTCCCGCCACCTGATCCCTGGAGATACCACATGCCCACCCGCCGGACCCTGATGACGAGCGCCCTGGCCCTCGGCGCCATGCACCTCTTCCCCCGCCTTGGGGCCGCCCAGGCTCGCCTGCTGGTCTTCGCAACCTTCACCGGAAGCTGGGAGGAAGCGCACAAGAACGTGCTGGTGCCAGCGTTCCGTAAGGCGACCGGCGCCGACATGGTGCTGGACCCGATGCTGTCGGTCGATCAGATCGCCAAGGTGAAGGCGTCGCTGTCCAATCCTCCGATCGACGTCATGCTGCACGATCCGGGTCCGGCGCTGGTGGCGATCGACCAGGGGCTGGTCGAGCCCTATCCCGTCGCGGAGTCGAAACACTACGCCGACCTGATCACCGAGGCTCAGATCCCGACCGGCCCCGCGCCGTTCTTCCAGGTGGTCGGCCTGACCTACAATCCGGATCGCGTGAAGACGCCGCCGACATCCTGGGCCGATCTTTGGAAGCCGGAATACAAGGGCCGCGTTGGCATCACCAACCTGAACTCCACCCTGGGCACTGGCTTCTTGGTGGAAATCGCCCGCATGCATGGCGGGTCGGAGGCAAATGTCGATGCCGGGTTCCAGGCGATCAAGGCCCTGAAGCCCAACATCGCGGCCGTCGCCGCCAATCCCGGCCAGCTCGCGACCCTGTATCAGCAGGGCCAGGTCGAGATCGGGCCGGGCAACTTCAACGCCATCCAGATCCTGAAGGCGCGCGGCGTGCCGGTTGAGTTCGTCAGCCCGAAGGAAGGCGCGATTGCCTTCAAGACGACGATCCACATCGTGAAGAACTCACCCAACAAGGAGCTGGCGTTCAAACTGATCGAGGCGGCCTTGTCGCCTGAGGTCCAGGCCAAGCTGATGGGCAGCCCCTATCTGATCGTGCCAACCAACTCCAAGGTGAAGATGACCGGTGAGGTCGCCAAGGTCCTGGCCAGCAGCGTCGAAGACCTGAAGAAGAAGTTCGTCTTCCAGGATTGGACGACGATCAACAAGCAGCGCGCAAGCTGGATTGAGCGGTTCAACCGCGAGATCGCGTAGCCGTTCCGATGGGGACGCGATCAATCGCAGCCTACGAGCTGAAACTGGCCGCCCCGCTGGCCGGTTTCTTCGTGCTGTTCTTCATCGCGCCGCTGTTGATCCTGTTTTATGTCAGCTTGCAAACGGATACGGGCACCTCGCTGGCCCAATATGCCCGTTTCCTCCTCGATCCCTTCTCCCTCGGCGTGCTCGGCCGTACCCTATGGCTGGGCGTCGAGGTCACGGCTTTGTGTCTGTTGCTGGGCTTCCCGCTTGCCTGGGCCTATGTCCGCGGCCCGCGCTGGCTGCAACCCGTGCTGATCCTGGTCGTGCTGCTACCGCTTTTGACCTCGGTCGTCGTGCGGACCTTTGCCTGGATCGTCATCCTGGGGCGGCAGGGGATCGTCAATTCCGCCCTGGTCTCTCTTGGTCTGATCGATACGCCGTTGCGCCTGCTTTACACCGAGGGCGGCGTGATCGTCGCGCTGGCGCAGGTACAGATGCCGCTGATGGTGCTGCCTCTGATCACGGCGCTTTCCCGCATCGATCCCAATATGGACGATGCATCGGCCGCTTTGGGCGCCGGCGCGTGGCGCGGGTTCTGGCGGATTACCGTGCCGCTGTCGCTGCCGGGGATCATCGCGGGTTGCATGCTGACCTACGCGGCCGCGATCACCGCCTTCATCACACAGTCACTGGTGGGCGGCGGGCAGATGCTGTTCATGCCGATGTATATCTACCAGCAGGCGACGGCGCTGCAGAACTGGCCGTTTGCGGCGGCAATATCGATCGTGTTCCTGGCCGCGGTGCTGGCGGTGGTCAGTGTCTTCAACGCCCTTGGCCGATTGTCGCGCGCCCATGCGTAGGCGGATGGGATGGGAAACGGCCAGCTTCCGCTTCGCTCTGTGGGGCCTGGCCATTCTCGGCGTCCTTTTGCTGACGCTGCCGAGCGTGGTTGTGATTGTGGTGTCCTTTACGTCGGGGTATTCGCTGAAGTTTCCGCCGCCCGGCTATTCGTTCCGCTGGTATGTGTCCCTGCTGGATGCGTGGCAGCTTCAGTTCGCGGCGGGGAACAGCCTCAAGATTGCCATCTGGACGACCGCGCTGTCGGTCTTGATCGGCGTGCCGGCGGCGCTAGCGATCGCTCGGTCCACGACGGCGCGGGCGCGAGTCCTCGACTCGCTGTTCATGTCGCCCCTGGTCCTGCCGGCCCTGTCGTTCGGACTGGCGGCGTTGATGTTTTTCAGTCTGATCGGCCTGTCTGTCTCACCGCTGACCCTGGTGATCGGGCATGTGATCGTCTGCGTTCCCTTTGTGCTTCGAACCACGATCGCCAGCGTTGCACAATTGGAGCCCACTTTGCTGGAAAGCTCCGCCAGCCTGGGTGCGTCTCGGCTTTACACGTTCCGCCGGATCACCTTGCCGCTGATCCGTCCCGGGATCATGGCGGGCGCTTTCATCGCCTTCATGTCGTCGTTCGACAACGTGCCGGTGTCGTTGTTCCTGCGCGATGCGCGGACAGATATGCTGCCGATCCGGATGTGGCAGGATCTGGAGGGCAAGCTGGACGTCTCCATCGCCGCGGTATCCGGCGTGATGATCGTATTGACGCTCAGCCTGATGATCCTGATGGAGCGGCTGGCCGGGTTGTCCCGGCGCCTGCGGTAAAGCGATTACGCCCCGCGATACAGGGAGAACCCCCAGGGCGTGATCTTCAGCGGCAGATGGCAGTGCTTCGACGGATCCACGATGTTGAAGCGGAACGGCACCTGGTCGAGGAACGGCGGCTCGGACACGCCGAGAGTCGATCCCGCGAAAAATTCGCCGGCGTGGAAGATGACCTCATGCAGGCCTGGGACCAGCGTTTCGCCGAAGATCGCGTGGTCGAGCGTGCCAGCCTCGCCCAGACGTCCCTCGGCGATCCGGGCGGAGCCTTCGGTCAGCCGAAACACTTCGACCCGCATCCCCGTGGCCGGCGCGCCACGCGCGACATCGACGACATGCAATGACAGACCGGGCATGGGAGGATCTCCTTCACGATACGAACGTCGTGACAGCGTAGCTGAAGAACGCGCCGACCGGGGATGAAATTCGTTCTGGATGATAGAGCGAATTCCAGCCCGTTCGCTATCCGCGAAGCAATCCCGGAACGGCGGTGTTGGTCAATCAACCCGGGCCTCTGGCGCCTCGGCCAGGACAACCGACCCGTCCTTCAACACAAAGATCGCCTCAATGCCCCGCGTCGTCGCCATCCGCATGCCCTCCTCGACGCCGAGGACCATGAACGCGGTGGCGAAGGCGTCCGCCTCCATGCAGGTGGGGGCCATCACGGTGACCGAGGCGATGGCGTTGTCCAACGGGGCGGAGATCGTCGAATTCATCGTGTGCGACACGATCCTTCCGTCCACCTCGATCCAGTGTCGATAATTGCCGGACGTGGCGACGGCCATGTCATGCAATTCAATGACCCCCATCGCCTCGCGGACTGATCGGTCGGGACGTTCATGGGCAACGGCCCATGGTTCGCCATCCGGCTTCACACCCTTGGCCCGCATCTCCCCATCAATCCCGACAAGCCAGGCGGGAACGGCAAATGCGTCCATCACGCGGGCCATTTCGTCGACCCCAAACCCCTTGGCGTGTCAATCAGCGTTGAATAGTTTCCAGGTAACAGCGCCCAAAAGTTGTAACTCCCAAGCACCCCCTGGGTGAGTCCGATTGGCAACAATGGGTTCCTGTTTTCGCGTCCGCGCTTGAAGCTGATTGCGTGCGGAGCGGGAACATGAGTCAACGTCGGGATGGAACTGCCTCCCGATGTGCGTGCGTTGATCG
>CAMCDA010000166.1 GCA_945873195.1 Asaia bogorensis | reverse complement strand
GGTGTGCCGCGGAGCCGTCACGGGCCAGTTCGATCAGGTCACGCCGTGATTCGGCGTCAAGGAAGCCAGCGAGGATCATGAGCAGAGCAGAATCGCCTCGCCGCCGGTTGGCAAGAGGTTTTTCGGATTTCCGGGGAGTCGGAGTATAGATGCGCCACGGAAGGATTTTCACCGCCAATGTATACCCATCGAGAGTAGCCGGAGCATTGTCGTTGTCAACAACTCGGCAATCCGACGTGTCGCCGAATCGACACGCCATGGACGTTCATCGATCAAAAGGGCACCGCCAGAATATCCTTCCAATATGTTGCCACCTAGGTCTGTAATCCCACAGAGTGTTTTCGAAAAATAAAAATCGCTTTGGCCGGAACCTCCACAAAAAATTTAACTGCAATATACGACAGAATCGTCATCTGTGTTATAGTAGGGCAAATAATAACTTTATGTCTGACGAAATTCATACGCACGCAAGCGCGCGCGACAGCGCGCAAGAGCGCGAATCGGCGCGTCACAATCTTACCATCAAGACAGCCTCAGCGTTGTTTGCTACGTTTGGTGTTCCTCGCTCCCCACGTTCTGTTCAAGGTTTTTGCAAAGATGGTCACATCGATTGCATTCGTGCCAAAGGACCAAACGGTGATCGCTACTTCGTCAATCAGAAATCGGTTGAGCAATATGCTACCGAGCTTAAACAGATCGAGGTGGTTGGAAAAATCGCATCCGATGAACCATTTGAGCATGAACGCGAAACTGCGCGCGGTAGCGCGCAAGAGCGTGCAGCGGTTACTCCTGAAAGGGCTTCTAATCACTCTCTGAGCGAGGATCACGGTGAGCCGTCAACGGATACCATCAAAGCATTGCGTGATGAGAATTTGAATTTGCGAATTGACAACCGAGCCAAAGAGCAATTTATCAATCAGCTTGTAGAAGACCGGAACAGTCTCATGCAGTCTGTTCAGGACGTCAACTACCGACTTGGTGCTGCTGACGCTCGTGTGCAACAGCTTGAAGGACCGCGCGAACTCGCGCGCGATAGCGCGCATGAGCGCGCAGAGGAGTGCGAGGCAGCGGCTGATGCCGCAGTTGGATTGATGGAAGTGGGTTACTCCCAATCTGAATCTGTTGTCGATGTTCTAGTTTCTCCGATTGATACACCCAAGCGATCATTTTTAAGCAGGATGTTCGGTGACTAGAGCTTATCCACAAACTCACTCCATCCGCCAGATTGGTAACATGGACGGGTGCTAGAATTAAACGATGGAGCAACGCGAAGGGAAATTGGTTCGGATATCAGACCTTATCGAGAGGAACATAATTCTCCGTGGCGCCGACGTTATTACCGCTCGCGGCTTCACTCAGGTTCCTAACCACGCATTGGAGAGTGACAAAATTTCGCCTGGAGCAAAATTGACGTTTGCCATGCTGTTGAAATATGCGTGGCAGAATGACTTCTGCTTTCCCGGTCAAGATCGCCTAGCGACCGACATGGGCGTCTCACGTCAAAGTGCGAACACCTACCTCCAAGAGCTTCAATCGGAGCAGTTCATTTTGATCAAACGGCGCGGGCAAGGTAAGACGAACATTTACGAACTCAACTGCAAGATGCGTCACAAGCGGCCAGATAGGACGAGAAAAATCTGATCGCCTGATGTCTAAAATTTTGACATCAAGATGTCAGGAATCCCGACGACTAGATGTCAAAATTTTGTGCAGGAATAATATAGAGATAAAAATATGAAAATTAAAAATATTCTGTTTCTACCAAAAGTTTCAACAGATAAAGGCGTAGCCACCAACCCCGCTTAGTGGTTGGAAATCATATGGCCCGATTGAAATCGCAACAAGCAAGAGTATCGCGCCGAGCGTTGCGACCAACAACCTCGCAAGATCGAGCGCACGACGGCTTTAGCTACCTGCCGGTGCCCGAGCCTGCTGCGGGGCGCGAGTACGTCCTGACCCTACGAAGCGTATCGATTACCATCACCAAGCTGCCAGCTTGCGGAGAGGCGCTTCGACCGACGATCGTTTGGTAAGCTGCCACCGGATGACCGAAACGACCGTAGCCAAGCCGAGCCGGACACCCAGCACGCGGCCATTCGCGCAGAAACGCACCAGGTTCAACGAAACCAGACCCGAGCGACTTTCCCCGGCGCGAGAGGCCGATTGCCCCTCTTGGTGGCTTGTAGGGCCTCACAGGGTATACCACAGGCCGGACAGCACTGATCGCGGACTTCCGATGGCCGAGCAAACGTTTGGCAAGAGCGCCACCACCCCATAGCCGGGATTGCTCGGACAATCCGCCTGTGGCAAAAGAGGGTGGCAATGGCGGCCCACCGTTGTTGGAGCAAAAAAAGAGCAAAGCGCCAGTTCAAAATTGCTCTAAGCCTTTGATAAGCGGGTGTAGTTCAATGGTAGAACGGCAGCTTCCCAAGCTGCATACGAGGGTTCGATTCCCTTCACCCGCTCCAATCCCCACTAGCGATCAGCCGCCGCGCTGCCCCATCGGGCAGGTGTTCAGGCCGAGCAGGCTATAGGCCGGGCAGGTGTTCAGGAGGCCGGTGGCGAGTGGCACAAGGCCGATCAGCCCCCACCATCCCAGCGGACCGAACGCGCCCAGGCCAAGCAGCACAAGGCCCGCGACGATGCGGAGGATTTTGTCGAGGCCGCCAACGTTCTTGTTCAACATGATAGGCTCCTGTGGCGGCCTGTGCCGCCGTTGTGGGTTTCGATATCAAGGGGCTCGCAGCGGCCTGCCGGCGCCATCCGCGCCGATCTCGGTCCGCCAGGGGCGCCAGCGCTCCAGCGCGACCAGGACAACGACCAGCACCACCGCCAGCCCCAGCGCCATGATCCAGAACGGCACGCCGGTGACGCTCGCCAGCGTGAGCTTGCCGGGGCCACCCGAGAGCAAAATCGGGTTCAGTGCCGGTTCAAGATAGGTAAAGGCCACCGCGCCCAGCAGGCCGCCCGCCAGAGTCAGGCGGGCATCCGCGTAGCCCGCGCCAACCTGTGCCGCGACGGTGCCGGGGCAGGCGCCGGCCAGCGCGATGCCGACACCCAACAGCCCGCCGCCGATCAGGTCCGCCCCGACCAGCATCGCCTTGGGGGACAGCTTCACGAACCCGAAACCGTGCAGCACCGCCAGCACGACAAGCCCGGTGGTAACGGCGGTCAGGAAGATCTTCAGCATCAGGAAGTTGCGCAGGCGCATCTGGCCGATAATGATTCCAGGCTCAAATACCCGGGACTTTTCCAGCGCGAGGCCGAAGACGGCACCCATCGCGAGACCAATCAGAATGGCGGTGAAGACGGACATGGTTGTTCTCCCGTGTCAGGAACGGCGCAGCAGCAACGCGGTGACGATACCGCCGGCGAACATGGCGCCCACCGCGATAAAGGACCCCAGCGCCAACTGGGCGATTCCGGAAATGCCGTGGCCGGATGTGCAGCCATCGGCGATGCGCGCGCCCATCAGCATGATGAAGCCCGCAATGAACGCCATGACGAAGCGGCCGGAGCGGCTGCCTCCACCGATCACGTCCCGCCACAACGGCGCGATGCCATGGCGGGCGGTGCCCGACAGGCGTGAGGACAGGAACGCGCCCAGCGCGATCCCCACGACCACGGCGACCTGCCACCAATTCTTGGCACCGGACAGGTGTTTCGTGGCATACTCGATCGAGCGTATGCCCGGATCGATGAACGCGGCCAGGCTGTCGCCGACCGTCACGTAGGAGGATGAAGTGCCCAAAGCGGTGCCCAGCAACAGGAACGCCGGGATTTGCAACAGGCCGATGATCACGCCGGTCAGATAGGGCGACCAGGCCCGGTCGGTGAGGGATGGCATGGCGGTGGCTCCTATTTCAGTTGCCCGCATGCGATCTTCATATTAGAAATATCTAAATCAGTAAAGACTAATGTTGAGGTCGGATGACACAAAACGCCGCGCCGCTTGAAACCCTCGAACAACGCGCCGCCGAGGCCGCCCGCATGATGCGTCTGCTCGGCCACGAGAAGCGGCTGCTCGTGCTGTGCCACCTGGTAGCGGCCGGGGAGATGAATGTCGGTGAACTTGTCGCCGCGGTGGGGCTGTCCCAATCCGCGCTATCCCAGCATTTGGCCTTGCTGCGAGAGGATGGGCTGGTGACGACGCGACGGGATGCGCAAATGATCCTTTATCGCCTCGCCGATCCGCGCGCGGCCCAGATACTGGAATTCCTGCGGACGCTTTATTGTCCACCCGAGGGATAATCCACCACCCGCATGACCGGAAAGGCGATCAGGATGGCCGGGACGTCAGACGAAACCGTGATCTACCACAACCCGAAATGCGCCACGTCGCGCAAGGTGCTGGGCATGATTCGCGACGCGGGGGTCGAGCCCCGGGTGATTGAGTATCTCAAGACCCCGCCGACCCGGGCGGAGCTGGTGGCCTTGCTGGCGCGCATGGGCATCGGGCCGCGGGCGCTGCTGCGCCGGCGCGGGACTCCGTATGATGAACTCGGCCTGGGCGATCCGGCATTGGGCGACGATGCGCTGATCGATGCGATCATGGCGCATCCGGTGCTGATCGAGCGACCCGTCGTCGCCTCCGCCAAGGGCGCGGTGCTGTGCCGGCCGGTGGAGCGGGTTCGCGAAGTCCTGCCCTGATCGTTCAGCGGCGGCGAAGGCCCGTGAGACCGATGAGGCCTGCCGCCAGCAGCGCCAACGAGGCGGGCTCCGGTGCCTCGACCGGAACCGCGTCGAAGGTCGTGACCAGGCCCAGTGAGCCGGCCTGGGGGTAAAGACCCGCCATCGCCCGCGACATGAGGCCGGATGTCGAATCCGTCTGGAAATTCGACGAATAGGACGCGTTCACGCCGGTCACGATGACGTCCTCCATCAGCAGATTGCCGTCCGCGGGGTCGTAGACGAACGGGGAACCGTTGAAGGTCAGGGCGGCCGGCATGGAGCCGGAAACCACGAAAGTTCCGAACGACCCGAGCAGGGTGCCTCGATTGGTCGCGAAATTGACCGCGAGGGCGTTGGCGGGCTGGGATGTCGTATAGAATGAAATGGTATGGGTCGCCGGCTGCATGGGATTGCCGATCTGGCTCGTCTGTCCATAGAACGTCAGCGCGCTGATCGTCACCGGGCTCGAAAAGACGGTGGAGGACCAGGCCTGCTGGTATCCGGTCAGACCCAGATATGGCGCGCAATTGAATGGGATGCAGTTGTTATTGTCGCCCACGCCAATCGTGATCGCTGCCTGAGCGGCCGGCGCGCAGGCCAGACCGGCGAGGATGGCGATCCCGGAAAGAACCACACGCATATGACGAGTCCCATACAGCCAAACTTTGTAACAACATTTATCATGTGCTCCGCGCCTGTCAATTTCCAATCGGCATCGGAATAAACCCGCTCCGCCGTCCGCATCGGCCATTGGACCGATGCGCCGCATTCCCTGTAATCTGCTGAAACCCGATCCCTCGTTCCCGACCGGAGACGTCATGGCCCCCCGCCCCGATCCCGTTGCCTCCGACTCCACCGCGCCGGCCGAGGCCCGCGTGGTCGTCATCGGCGGGGGCATCATCGGGGTCTGCACGGCCTATTTCCTCGCCCGGGCCGGGGTGCCGGTGGTGCTGTGCGAGAAGGGAGAGATCGCGGCGGAGCAATCCAGCCGGAACTGGGGATGGTGCCGGAAGATGGGGCGCGACCCAGTGGAAATTCCATTGGCGCAGGAAGCCTTGCGGCTCTGGGCCGAGATGGACACGGAAATTGGCGCGGAAACCGGGTTTCGCCGCTGCGGGATCGTCTACATGTGCCGCACGCCCGAGGAACTCGCCCGCCGGGAAGCCTGGTTGGATGAGGTTGGGCGTCCCTATCAGCTCGACAGCCGCCTGCTGACCCGTGACCAGATGGCCCGGGTGCTGCCTGGCATGACCGGCGCCTGGGCCGGCGGGCTCTTCACGCCAAGCGATGGGCGGGCGGAACCGCAGAAGGCGGCGCCGGCGATTGCGAACGCCGCGCGCAAGCTGGGCGCCTCGATCCTGACCAACTGCGCGGTGCGCGGCGTGGAGACGCAGGCGGGGCGGATTTCCGGCGTGGTGACCGAGAAGGGCCGGATTGCCTGTGATTCCGTGGTCCTCGCGGGCGGTGTCTGGTCGCGCATGTTCTGCCGCAGCCTGGGTATTCGCCTGCCGCAGTTGCGCGTCATGTCATCGGTCATGCGGACCGAGAAGATGGAGGGCGGGCCGGAAATGTCCGCCAGCGGCTTCGGCTTCAGCCTGCGCAAGCGGATGGACGGCGGCTACACGGTCGCGAGCTGGAGTGGCAATGTCCATGACATCGTCCCCGACACGTTGCGCTTCACGCGTGATTTCATTCCGGCCCTGCGCCACCAGCGCGGCAGCCTGAATTTGCGCGTCGGCGGACCATTCCTGCGAGATTTGTTCTCGGCATCGTCCTGGAAGCTGGATGGCGTGTCGCCGTTCGAAAAGACCCGCGTGCTGGATCCCGCGCCGCATGAGCCGATCCTGCGCCAGGCCCAGACCAATCTGACCGCGGCCTTCCCGGTGTTCCACGGCATGAAGATCGCCGAACGCTGGGGCGGGGTGATCGACGTGACGCCGGACGCGGTGCCGGTGATCTCGGGCGTCGACAGCGTGCCGGGGTTCTTCATCGCCACCGGCTTCACCGGCCATGGCTTCGGCATCGGTCCGGGCGCCGGGCGGCTGATGGCGGATCTGGTGATGTCTCAGACACCGGTGGTCGATCCGGCGCCTTTCCGCTACAGCCGCTTCACCGATGGGTCGCATCCGCGGCCTCACCCTTTGGCATAGGCCCGACCCGGGCCTGGATTCGAGGACACGATGGGTCCGAACTTCCCGATTACCCGCCTGCGCCGCCTGCGTTCGTCGCAAACCCTGCGCGACATGATGCAGGAAAACACGGTCACGCTGAACGACCTGATCTACCCGATCTTCATCGAGGAGGAGCTGGAAGACTTCGCTCCGGTCGAGAGCATGCCGGGTATCTTCCGTATCCCCGAGCGCAAGCTGGACGCCGCCGCCAAGGAAATCGCGGCCGCCGGGATCAAGGCGGTGATGACCTTCGGCGTCAGCCGCCACAAGGACGACACGGGCAGCGATTCCTGGAACGAGAACGGCCTGCTCGCCCGCATGACCAAGCGGATCAAGGACGCCGCGCCTGATCTGCTGGTGCTGTCGGACACCTGCTTCTGCGAATACACGTCGCACGGGCATTGCGGTGTGATCGATGGCGAGCACGTCCATAACGACCACACGATCGAGAATTTGGGCCGTCAGGCGGTTGTCGCGGCGCGCGCCGGGGCCGACATGATCGCGCCGTCATCGATGATGGACGGACAGGTCAAGGCGATCCGGAGCGCCCTGGACCAGGCCGGCTTCGTCAATACGCCGATCATGGCGTATTCCTCGAAGTTCGCGTCCGCGTTCTACGGCCCGTTCCGTGCGGCGGCGGGGTGTGACCTGATCGGCGACCGCAAGGCCTATCAGATGAACCCGATGAACGGGCGGGAGGCTCTGCTGGAGTCGATCGTGGATGAGGCCGAGGGCGCCGACATCCTGATGGTGAAGCCGGCGCTGCCTTATCTGGATGTGCTGGCGAATATCCGCCGGAACTCGCTGCTGCCGGTCGCGGCGTATCAGGTCAGCGGCGAGTACGCGATGATCAAGTTCGCCGCCCAGGCTGATGCGATCGATGAACGCCGTGTCGTGCGCGAAACGCTTGGCAGCATCAAGCGGGCGGGGGCGGACCTGATCATGACCTATTTCGCGATGGATATTGCCCGCGAAGGGTTCTGACGGCGGGGCAATCGTAAGTGTCCCGGGTTCGCCGTGGCCGGGGACGTGGTCGATAGTGCTTTCGTTTGATTTCAAACGACCTCGTGCGTGGCGATGGGCGGGTCAGGCCCGCCCATGACGGGAGACGGTTAGCTTGGATTGCCCTGGTTCTGACGACTGGGGTTTTCTCTGGTTCTGCACAGGACAGTCGTGGGTGGTGGCCCTTCGGCCACCACGACGAAATAGCACCGTTCGGAGGGGCAGCCGTCCGGTATCAGACCCGCAAATCCCGCGATCGCGCGAACCGCGAGAGCCGATACGGCGCCGGATCAACGATCGGCCGGTCCCCGGACACCAGATCCGCCATCAACCGTCCCGCCCCCGGACCGATCCCGAACCCATGCCCGGAAAAGCCGGACGCGATGAAGAACCCCGGCACCCGGTCCACCTGATCAATCACCGGCACCGCATCGGGCGTCACATCCATCAACCCGCCCCAACTCTGCGCGATCTGCATGTTCGCGAAGGCCGGGAACATGCGGGTCAGAGTCGTCTGCGCCTCGGCCAGCGTGCGCGCGACCGGCTTGGGATCGAGCACACGGACCGCCTCCATCGGCGTCGCGTCGTCCATCGACCAGCGCCGCTTGGTCCGCAATTCCTCCCACGACCGCATCCCGACGCGCAGCCGGATTTCCTTCCGGTTGTTGATCAGGCGCGGCAGGAAATCCGACAGCAGGCGGAAATGATCCGGCCCGATCTCGGCGACATTGGCGTTGCGGCGGGCGACCGAATAGCCGCCATCCAGCCGCTTCCGGATGGCAAAGACCGACCCGGCGGCCGTCACCTCCGGCCCGCCCTCCAGCGGCATGGTGCGGAACACCGAGCCCAGGACCTTCAACGCCGGGAAATCCAACCCGAGATTGCCGCAGAACAGCCGCGACCACGCCCCGCCCGCCAGCACGACGGCATCGCAGCGGATGCGCCCGTGCTCCGTGATCACGCCCACGGCCCGCCCGTTATGCAGATCGATCCCGCGCACCGCGCAATGGGTGAAGATCTGCGCCCCAAGCGAGCGAGCGGCCTCCGCGATCGACGGCGCCGCGTGCATCGGTTCCGCCCGGCCATCGGAGGGCGTGTGCATGGCGCCGACAAAATGTGCCGAAGCTCCGGGCATCAGGTCATCCATCGCTTCCCCGCGCACCAGCCGGGAATCGACCTGATAGGGACGCGCCTGTTCCAGCCAGGCCTCCTGGGCCGCGACCTCTTCCTCGCTCTGGCACAGATAAAGGATGCCCGGCTGGCGGAACCCGGTATCGCGCCCGGTGCGTTCGTTCATCCCGCGCCACAGCTTCAGGCTTTCGATGGCGAGGGGGATTTCCGCCTCATCCCGCCCCATCGTGCGGCACCAGCCCCAGTTGCGGCTGGATTGTTCGCCACCGATGCGGCCTTTCTCACACAGGACGACGGCATGACCCTTCTCGGCCAGGAACAGCGCGGTGGAGACGCCGATGATGCCGCCGCCGATGACGGCGACGCCGGTCTTGTCGGGCAGATGCGTATCGGATTGAACCAGATCGACGGGCGGAGACATGGATCACCCTGTGGTCAGTGGGAAACGTCCAGCCTATCCTGCCGCATCGCAACTGACCATCGGGAGTCATCATGGCCTGGCGTATCGGCGTCGATTCCGGCGGAACCTTTACCGATGTCTGCCTGTTCGACGACGCAACGGGCCACGTCGCGGTCTGGAAAGTCTCCTCCACCCCCGCTGACCCGTCATTGGGCATCGGCCAGGGCGTGGCGGAGGGGATCGAGCGGGTCGGCACCACGGCCGCCGCGGTCGGGTATTTCGGCCACGGGACGACGGTCGGGACCAACGCGCTGATCCAGCATCGCGGCGTGAAGACCGGCCTGATCACGACGGACGGGTTCCGCGACCTGCTGGAAATCGGCCGCCAGAAGCGCCCCGACCTGTATGACCAGCACGTCGAGAAACCCCCGACGCTCGTCTCCCGCGACCTGAGGTTGGAGGTCGCCGAACGCCTCCGCCCGGACGGCAGTGTGGAAACCCCGCTCGACCAGGATGCCTTCCGCGCCGCTGTCCGCCGCCTGAGGGAGGCCGGGGTGAAGGCCGTCGCGGTCTGTTTCCTCTACAGCTTCGCCCACACCGAACACGAAACGATCGCCGCCCGCATCCTGGCCGAGGAATTCCCCGAAGCCTTCGCCTGCGTCTCCCACGCCGTCGCGCCGGAGTTCCGGGAGTTCGAGCGCCTGTCGACCACCGTCGTGAACGCCTATCTCGGCCCGGTGATGGAGGGCTACATCCAGCGCCTCGGAAACCGCCTGACGGAAATCGGGATCACATCCCGGCCGCATCTGACCCAATCCAATGGCGGCGTCATCGGCTTCGACCAGGCCGCGCGCCTGCCGGTGCGGACGGTGTTGTCCGGACCCTCGACCGGCGTCGTCGGCGCGCAACGGATCGGTGAACTCGTCGGCATCCCCGACCTGATCACCTTCGACATGGGCGGCACCAGCACGGACGTCGCCCTGCTGGCCGGCGGTAAATGCCGGCTGGCCAGCGAGGCAACGGTCCACGGCTACCCGATTAAGGCCCCGATGCTGGACATCCACACGGTGGGCGCGGGGGGCGGCTCCATCGCCTTCATCGACAATGGCGGCCTGCTGAAGGTAGGCCCGCGCAGCGCCGGCGCCGATCCCGGCCCGGTCTGCTACGGCCGCGGCAATACCGAGGCCACGGTCACCGACGCCAATGTCGTCCTGGGCACCCTGAACCCGGATTTCCTGCTCGGCGGGCGGATGGCGGTGCATCGTGACCTCGCCGTCGCCGCGATCGACCGGCTGGCGGGGCCGCTGGGCATGGACCGGATGGCGACGGCGCAGGGGATCATCTCGGTCGTCACCGCCAACATGGCGCGCGCGATCCGGGTGATCTCGGTGCAGAAGGGGCATGACCCGCGTGACTACACGTTGATCGCCTTTGGCGGCGCGGGGCCGCTGCATGCCGCGCGGCTGGCGCGGGAACTGGACATCGGCCGCGTGCTGATCCCCCGCAATCCCGGCATCCTCTGCGCCATGGGGCTGCTGCTGACCGATCTGCGCGCCGATTTCGCGGTGACTCGCCTGTCCACGTTAACCCAAGCCGCGCTGGACCGGATGCGGGAGGCCTTCGCGACCCTGGCTGCCCAGGCCGATGCCTGGTTCGAGGACGAATCGATCGCCCCCGCCGACCGCCAGGTCACCCGCACCGTCGACATGCGCTATGCCGGACAGAACTACGAACTGCCAATACAATTGCCGGACGGGCCGATCGGGCCTGGGACGCTCGATGCCCTGGCTGTCGCCTTCGCCGCCGCGCACCAGCGTGCCTTTGGCTTCGTGGCCGAGACCGATCCCGTGCAACTCGTGACCTTCCGGATGGAGGCGGCGGGCATCGTCCCCAAGGCACGTTTCCTGCCGCAGCCCGACCCTGGCCCCGATGCCTCGGCCGCGATCGAGGGCGAGCGCCAGGTCTGGATGCCGGAAGCCGGCGGCTTCATGACCTGCCCGGTCTATCAGCGCGACCGGCTGCGCGCCGGCAACCGGATCATCGGGCCGGCGATCATCGAGCAGATGGACGCAACGACCGTCGTTCTGCCCGGCATGAGCGCGTGGGTGGAACCATTCCTCAACATCATTCTGGAGGCGGCATGACCATC